>JBFXIT010000141.1:0-4401 GCA_050175655.1 Leucobacter sp. | reverse complement strand
TGTCACTTCAGGATGCGATACCCGCGCACCGGGTCGTAGCCGTGGATCTCCCGCGTGTCGAGCACGGCCATGAAGTCGAGCACCTCGCGCGTGACCACCTGACCGGGCACCAGCACCGGGAAGCCGGGCGGGTAGGGCGTCACGAAGCCGGCGCTGACCGGCTGCTCGCCCTGATCCACGCGCTCGCTCAGCTCGACGTGCGGCACGTACTCGACGGCGGTGCGGCGCTGCCCCCGGTAGAAGGCGGCGCGCAGGTCGCCGTCGGGCAGCGAGGCGTCGGTCGCGTACTGCTCGGAGAACGCGCTGAAGTCGGGCAGCGGGGGCATGGCGACCTCGCCCGGCAGCGGCACGTCGGGATCGCGCTGCTCGCGGGCCTCCTCGAAGCGCTCGGCGAGCTTCACCAGCACCTCGATGAGGTAGGCGATCGCGCTGCGCGAGGTGCCGATGTTCGTCATGAAGAGCACGGTGTTGCGGCTGGTCTTGTTGACCTGCACGCCGTAGCGGTCCATGAGGTAGTCGTGCTTGAACGTGTCGCCGTCGACGCCGGTGCGCGTGATCTCGATGGTGATGCGGCTGGGGTCGACCACGAACTCGTCGTTCGACCATGCCCGCCACATCGTCGCCAGCCCGTCGCGCAGCGGCATCGGGCGGCCGAGCTCGCGGTGATCGGCGGGGATGAGGTCGTGCGCGGTGAGCACCCGGAAGGTGCGGCGCAGCAGCGGGTGGCGCGAGATCACCTGCGAGAGGCTGGTGGCCAGGTCGAGCTGGCGCTGCACGAGCTCGAAGCCCTCGAGCTCCACCTGCCGGCGCCCCAGGTCGAGCGAGGTGAGGATCTGGTAGTTCGGCGAGGTCGTGGTGTGCGTCATGTACGCCTCGTGGAACGGATCCTCGGCCTCGCGCACCCAGTCCTGGTCGTAGACGTGGATCATCGAGCCCTGGCGCAGCGACGTCAGGGTCTTGTGCGTCGACTGCGTCGCGTAGACGCGGAGGCGCGCCTCGGGCGAGGGCAGCAGGCGCTCGCGCAGCCAGACCTCGTCGGAGGCCGGGGTGCCGTCGGCGGCGAAGAGGATCTCCTGCTGCTCGCGCCAGGCGGCCTCGTGGGCCGAGGTCTTGAGCCGCTCTTCGAGGCGCTTCGCCGCGGCCATCGCGGTGCGGCGCCGGGTGACGGGGTGGAAGGCGGCGAATGCGAACCAGGCCTCGTCCCACAGGAACACGAGGTCGGGCTTGATCGCGAGGCACTCGGCCATGACGCGCTCGGGGTCGTAGACGATGCCGTCGAAGGTGCAGTTGGTCAGCGTGACCATGCGCACCTCGTCGAGGCGGCCGGCCGCGCGGTAGTCGAGCAGCAGCTGCTTGATCCGGTCGAGGGGCACCGCGCCGTAGAAGGCGAAGTCGTTGAGCGGGTAGGCCTCGAGGTAGGCGGGCCGGGCGCCGGTCAGCATGATGGCGTGATGGTGAGATTTGTGGCAGTTGCGGTCGACCAGCACCACCTCGTTGGGCGAGACGAGAGCCTGGTGCACGATCTTGTTCGCGGTCGACGTGCCGTTCGTCACGAAGAACGTGTGCTTCGCGCCGAACGCGCGGGCGGCGAGCTCCTGCGCCTTCTTCAGCGTGCGCACCGGGGCGAGCAGCGAGTCGAGCCCGCCCGATGTCGCCGAGGTCTCGGCGAGCAGCAGATTGAGGCCGTAGAACTCGGCGAGGTCGGTGATCCACTTCGACGAGACGACCGAGCCGCCGCGGGCGACGGGCAGGGCGTGGAAGACGCCGACCGGGCGGCGGGCGTGATCCTGGATCGCATCGAAGAACGGGGTGTCGTAGAGGTGGGACACCCGGCGCAGCAGGGTGAGGTGCAGTTCGAGCTGATCCTCCCGCCTGAACACGCGCCGGAAGCGCCGGGTCAGCGCGCCCGCCAGCTCCTCGATGTGCGCGCCGGCCATGAGGTAGAGGTCGAGCTCGGGGCGGATCGCGGTCAGCGTGTCGGCGAGCGCGAGCACCCGCTGCACCGGCGCGAGCGCGCTGCCCGCCTGCGACGAGGCGCTGCCGTGCTCGGCGCGGGTGTCTGCGTAGGCGAGGTCGAGCGCCTCGCGCAGGTCGCGGCTGAGCCGCTGCTTGGTGTGCGCGGTGAAGCCCGGCCGGACGACGACCGAGAGGATGTTGGGGTTGGTCAGCACCGCCGCGACCGCGTCGTCTGCCGAGGGCACGATGACGTAGTCGTACACGAATGCGTCGGCGGGGCCCCGCAGTTGCCGGATCTCGGCGCGCATGTTGTCGCGGTCGGCGGCGGTCGTCTCGTCGACGATCAGCACCTCGAAGCGCGGCCGGGGGTCGCGGTCGTCCTCGATCTCGCTCCGCTCCGAGCCGTCGAACGCCTGGTCGAGCAGCGCGTCCTGCGGATCCTCGGGGATGCTGCTGCCGCGCAGGCGGTTCACGACCCTGCCGATGCAGTCGAGCGCGATGCGGTACTCGCCCTTGCGCAGCTGCTCGGCGATCCCCGCGACGTAGCGCTGCCCGAAGCCCGCCCAGTACATCTCGATGGTCTCGAGCGCGCGCAGGTTGCGCCAGATCTCGCTGTCGGGGGCGAGCTCTCCACCCTCCACATCGCCGCCCGCGAGGCGCTTCACCGCGAAGCGCAGGTACTCCCATGCGTCACTGCGCAGACGCCACGTGCTCGACGGCATGCCCGGATCCCGTTCGAGAGCGGGTGCGGCCGCGGCGGTGCGGGCGTCGTCCTGCGCGGCGACCCCCGCCTCGACCCCTGTGGGGGCTTCGGCGGCGGCTTCGGTGCGCCCGTTCTCGAGCAGCGTCATCAGTGCGATCCTTCCAGGCTGGTGGCCTCAGCGCTGCCCAGCGGCTGTTGTGGATGCCGCGGCGCAGATATGCCTGCTGCGATCCTACCCGCCCCCGTATTCCCGGTCGGGATACCCGGGATACCGCCTACACTGGAACCCATGGGCAGCAGGCAGGAACGCAGGCATCGGATCGTGGTCTTGGGCGGCGGCCCGGGCGGCTATGAGGCCGCGCTCGCGGGCGCGCAGCTCGGCGCCGAAGTCACGCTCGTCGAGCGTTCGGGCGTGGGCGGGGCCGCGGTGCTCACCGACGTCGTGCCCTCGAAGAGCCTCATCGCGACGGCCAACTCGGCGCAGGCCATACGCGACAGCAGCCTCCTCGGCGTGCAGGCCTACCTGCCGGGAGCGCACGGCAAGCCGATCCGGCCCGAGATCGCGGTGAACCTGGCCGCGGTGAACAAGCGCCTGCTGGCGATGGCGGCCGCGCAGTCGGTCGACATGCAGTCGACGCTTGAAGAGGCCGGCGTGCGGGTCGTGCACGGGGAGGGCCGCCTCGACGGGCCGAACGCGGTGCTCGTCTCGACGGCTCCCGGCGACGAGGGCACCGACTTCGACCGCATCGAGGCCGACACCACCGTCGTGGCGGTCGGCGCGCGCCCGCGCGAGCTCGACTCGGCGAAGCCCGACGGCGAGCGGATCCTCACCTGGACCCAGATCTACGAGCTGAGCGCGGTGCCCGAGCACCTTATCGTCGTCGGCTCGGGCGTCACGGGCGCCGAGTTCGCCAACGCGTTCTGCACCCTCGGCAGCAAGGTCACGCTCGTTTCGAGCCGCGAGCACGTGCTGCCGGGCGAGGACCCCGACGCCGCGACCGTGATCGAGAACGAGTTCGCGCGCATCGGCATGAATGTGATGGCGCAGTCGCGCGCTCAGTCGGTCGCCCGTACCGAGGACGGCGTCGTCGTGACCCTCGCCGACGGCCGCACCGTCGAGGGGTCGCACTGCCTCATGGCGGTGGGATCGATCCCGAACACCCAGGGCCTCGGTCTTGAGGCAGCCGGCGTCGAGCTGACCGAGAGCGGTCACATCAGGGTGAACAAGGTCGCCCGCACGCAGGTGCCGTCGATCTACGCTGCAGGCGACTGCACCGATTTCTTCCCGCTGGCGTCGGTCGCCTCCATGCAAGGGCGCACCGCCATCATGCACGCCCTCGGCGACTTCGTGCGCCCCATCGACACCCGCAACATCGCGGCGAACGTCTTCACCCGCCCCGAGATCGCGACCGTCGGCTGGAACGAGCGCAGTCTCGCCGAGGCGTCCGGCATGGCGCGCGCCGTGCAGTTCACGGTGCCCCTGCACACGAACCCCCGCGCCAAGATGATGGGCATCAAGGACGGCTTCGTGAAGCTCTTCGCCTGGGAGGCCTCGCGCACCGTGATCGGCGGGGTGATCGTGGCGCCGCGGGCGAGCGAGCTCATCTTCCCGCTGGCGCTCGCCGTCGAGCACCGCCTCACCGTCGACCAGGTGGCCTCGGCGTTCACCGTCTATCCGTCGCTCTCGGGCGCCATCACCGACGCGGCCCGCGCGATGCACCAGAACGTGCTGTAGGCGCGGC
>JBFXIT010000140.1:0-4408 GCA_050175655.1 Leucobacter sp. | reverse complement strand
CGCCCCTCGCGATGGAGGGCCTGCTCGCCTTCTTCCTCGAGGCCACCTTCATCGGACTGTGGATCTTCGGCTGGGGCAAGCTGCCGAAGGGCGTGCACCTCGCCACGATCTGGATCACCTCGATCGCGACGATGCTCTCCGCCTACTTCATCCTCGCCGCCAACGCGTTCATGCAGAACCCCGTCGGCTACGAGCTCAACCCCGAGACGCAGCGGGCCGAGCTCACAGACATCGTCGCCGTGCTCGCCAACCCCGTCGCCGTGTACCAGTTCCCGCACACGATCTTCGCCTCGGTCATGTTCGCGGCCACCGTCATGGTCGCGGTCGCCGCCTGGCACCTCTCGCGGCGCCAGTACATCCCCGAGATGCGCGCCAGCCTGCGCTTCGGCCTCTGGGCCAACATCCTCGCCTTCATGGGCGTCGGCCTCACCGGCCACTCCCTCGGCATGGTCATGACCGCGACCCAGCCCATGAAGATGGCCGCAGCGGAGGCGCTCTACGCCAATGCATCCGGCGCCGACGCCTCGTTCTCGATCTTCAGCCTCGGCACGCCCGACGGCCTCCACGAGATCTTCTCGATCCGCATCCCCTACCTGCTCTCGTTCCTCTCGCACGGCGACTTCACGAGCACGGTGCACGGCATCAACGACCTGCAGGCCGCCTACACCGAGATGTACTGCGGTGCCGGATCCACCGTGCTCACCTGTCCGAGCGACGGCTCGTTCACCCCGATCATCTGGGTCACCTACTGGGCGTTCCGCTGGATGATCGGCCTCGGAGCCTTCGCCACGCTCGTCTCGGTCGTGGGGCTCTGGATCACCCGCAAGAACCGCGACGTGCCGGCCTGGGCCTGGAAGGTCGCCATCTGGACCGCGCCCGTCCCCATGATCGCCTCGCTCGTCGGCTGGATCTTCACCGAGATGGGGCGCCAGCCGTGGCTGGTGTTCGGGGTGATGACCACCGAGAGCGGCGTCTCGCCGGGCGTTCCCGGCTGGGCGGTGCTGGTCTCGATGCTCGTGTTCACCCTCGTCTACGGCGGCCTCGCGGTCGTCGAGTTCAAGCTCATCACCAAGGCCGCGAAGGCCGGCCCGCCCGAGATCGACGAACCGGGCGACGAGTCGTCGGGCGACGTCGATCACGCGAAGCTCGCGACGGTCTACTAGGAGGCACGCGCAATGGATCTCTCGATCATCTGGTTCCTCATCGTCGGCGTGCTGCTCATCGGCTACTTCGTGCTCGACGGCTTCGACTTCGGCGTCGGCATGGCGCTGCCCTTCCTCGGCAAGGACAACACCGACCGCCGTGTCATCATCAACACGATCGGCCCGGTCTGGGATCTCAACGAGACCTGGCTCATCGTGGCCGGCGCCTGCCTCTTCGCCGCGTTCCCCGAGTGGTACGCCACCATGTTCTCGGGCTTCTACCTCGCGCTGCTGCTCATCCTGGTCGCCCTCATCCTGCGCGGCGTCTCGTTCGAGTACCGTCATCAGGGCAAGGGGCGCAAGTGGACCCGCTGGTTCGACCAGTTCATCTTCTGGGGCTCGCTGCTGCCCCCGCTGCTCTGGGGCACGGCCTTCTCGAATCTCATCCAGGGCGTGCCGATCGAGCCGCTCGAGACGGGCGGCTGGGTGTTCACGGGCACTCTCCTCACACTGCTGAACCCCTACGCGCTGCTCGGCGGGATCACCCTCACGCTGCTCTGCTTCACTCACGGGCTGGTGTTCATCGCGCTGAAGACCGCGGGCGACATGCGCGAGCGGGCGCGCGCGCTCGCCACCCGCGTCGGCCTCGTCACCGTCGTGGTCGCCGCCGGGTTCCTCGTCTGGACCGTCGTGCAGCACCTGGACGACGGCAACGCGGCGCTCGTGATCCTCTTCGCGGCTCTCGCAGCCGCCGCACTGGTCGCGGGCATCCTGCTCAACCTGAGCGGGCGCGAGGGCTGGGCGTTCAGTGCGAACGCGCTGACCATCGCCTTCGCGCTGCTCACCATCTTCATGGCGCTCTTCCCGAACCTCATGGTCTCGAGCACCGACCCCGCCTACTCGATGAGCATCCAGGCCGCGGCGAGCTCGCAGAAGACCCTCGAGCTCATGACCTGGATGGCGGTGTTCTCGATCCCGCTGGTGGTCGCCTACCAGGCATGGACCTACTGGGTGTTCCGCAAGCGGATCTCGCGCGCCGACATCCCGGTCGAGCACCCGGAGGAGGGCGCGCCCGCGACGGCCTAGTATTGATCCGATGAAGCCCCTCGATCCGAGACTGCTGCGATATGCCCGCGGTGCGCGCAGCGTCCTCGGTTTCGGGGGGCTTCTCGGCATCGTGCGCACGCTCGCGATCATCGCGTGGAGCTGGTGCCTCGCACAGGCGATCACCGTGCTCGTGCTGCCCGTGCTCGGCGGTCTCGGCGGTGGAGCCGGCCTGATCGGCGACCATGCCGCCTCGCCGGACGCCCTGCCCTGGCTGCTCGCGGGAGCGGCGGCTGCGCTGGTCGCGCGCTCGGCCGCCTCATGGGGCATGGACGTGCTCGCCGCCCGTGGAGCCGTGCGGGTGAAATCGCAACTGCGATCCGCCGCGCTCGACGCCGTCGACTCCCGATCGCCCGAGGCCTTCGCGGCCCGCGCCGACGCAGGCCCCGCCGTCGTGCTCGGCAGAGGGCTCGACGCGCTCGACGGATACTTCTCCGCGTATCTTCCCCAGCTGATCCTGTCGGCCTGCGCCACGCCCTTGATCGTGCTCGCCGTGCTGCTCGCGGACCCGATCAGCGGCATCACCGTCATGATCGTCTTCCCGGTGATCCCGGTCTTCATGATCCTGATCGGCCTCGCCACACGCAGCGTGCAGCAGCGGCAGTGGGAGCAGCTGCAGCGGCTCTCGAGCTCGTTCCTCGACGTCGTCGAGGGGCTCCCGACGCTCAAGATATTCGGGCGCGAGCGCCGGCAGGTGCGCAGGATCGCCCAGGTGACCGGGGAGTACCGCTCGCGCACCATGCACGTGCTGCGTGTCACGTTCCTGTCGGGCTTCGTGCTCGACCTCGCCGGCACCTTCTCGATCGCGCTCGTCGCGGTGACCGTCGGCACCCGCCTCGTCTCGGGGGAGTTCTCGCTCGCCCTCGGCCTCTTCGTGCTGCTCCTGCTGCCCGAGGCCTTCATGCCGGTGCGCGCGGTCGGCGCCGCCTTCCACGCCTCGGCGGAGGGGCTCGCCGCCGTCGAGGAGGTGTTCGAGATCATCGAGGGGGATCGGGGAGGGGCGGTGCGCGCGGATCTCGCCGCAGAGCAGGACCCCCGCGCGTCTTCGTCTCCTGTGCAGAATCGCATCAGCGACGAAGACACGCGAACCCGATGCTCGGATTTCCCCACTGCCGCCTCCTCCGCTCACCGTGCGATCTCATTCGACGGCGTGTCGGTCGAGCGCGAGGGACGCACCGTGGTCGGGCCGGTCTCGTTCGAGGTGCGGCCGGGCGAGGTCGTGGCGCTCGCCGGCCCCTCGGGAGCGGGGAAGAGCACGCTCGTCTCTGCGCTGCTCGGCTTCGCGAGCCCGGCGGCCGGCGAGATCTCCCGGCCGGAGCTGCTCGCCTGGGCGGGCCAGCGTCCCGGCCTCCTGCAGGGCAGCGTGGCCGAGAACGTGGCGCTGGGCTCGCAGGATCCGGATACCGGGCTGGTGCACCGCGCGCTCACCGCCGTGGGTCTCGACGCGATCGACCCGCAGAGTGCGCTCGGCGCGCAGGGGACAGGCCTCTCGGGCGGGCAGGCGCAGCGCGTCGCCATCGCCCGCTGCCTGTACCGGGCCTGGGCCGCAGGTGCGGGGGCGGTCGTGCTCGACGAGCCGAGCTCGGCGCTCGACTCTGCGAGCGAGAGCCGCGTCGCCGCGGCGTTGCGCGCCGAGGCCGATGCCGGTCGCGCGGTCCTCGTGGTGTCCCACCGGCCCGCTCTGCTCGCGGCGGCCGACCGCGTCGTGCGACTGGAGGCCATGTCGTGAGCGGCTCAGGGACCGGCGTCGTCGCGGCGGATCGTGCGGGCATCCGCGCGGTGCTGCGCCGCGCCCTGCCGTCGCGCCGCCGCGCACTCCCCGGTCTCGCGCTCGGCGTGCTCGCCGACGTCTGCGTGGTGGGCCTGCTCGCGCTCAGCATGTGGCTGATCGTGCGGGCCGCCGAGCAGCCGCCGATCCTGCATCTCACCTTCGCCATCGTCGGCGTGCGAGCCTTCGCCATCGGCCGCGCGGCGTTCCGTTACGCGGAGCGGATCGCGAGCCACGACGCTGCGCTGCACCAGCTGGCGGTGCTGAGGGCCGGCACCTTCGAGGCGCTGATCCCGCGGGTGCCTGGAGCGATCGAGTCGCACCGGCGCGGCGACGTGCTCTCGGCGTTCGTCGACGACGTCGACCAGTTGCAGGACGAGCCGCTGCGCGTGCG
>JBFXIT010000139.1:2658-4414 GCA_050175655.1 Leucobacter sp. | reverse complement strand
CGCCGAGCAGCAGGGCGATCGCGATCGCGCCGAGCCCGGCCGCCCAGTTCATCCAGGCCTCGGGCAGTGCGCCGACCCAGAAGCCGCTCGCGGCCGCGAGCAGGATCAGGAGCAGGACCGGAGGCACGAGACGCCTGCCGTGACGGCGGAGCCGCACGATCACCGTCTCGACCTCGATGGCCGGCTCGTGGACCGACATGGCGGGCTACACCGCCGGGTTGTTCGCGGGGGGATTCGCGGGAGGCACTGGAGGAGCCGGCGGAGCCGCGGTCGCGGCGGCTGACTGGGCGGCGGCCTGCGCCGACGCAGCGTTCTCTGCGGCGGTCACCGCGCTCTGCACGGCGCGATCCTGAGCCTTCTCCAGCGCCTTCCCGGCCCCGGACCGCTCGGGCTTGCCTCCGGTGCGCTGCGAGGCGCGGCCGGCCGCGGCACCGGCCGCACCGCCCGTGACGGCGCCGTTCAGCATGGCCGCGAGGTCGATGCCGACGGTGTCGCGCGCCATGTCGAGCAGGCCCTTCAGGTTGCCCATCGCCTCGCCCGCCACCTTCGACGTGCCGTCCGCGGAGACCACCGTCATGGTGTCGATGGCCGAGATCGCCTGCGCATACTCGCGGGCGATCGAGGGCAGCAGGTGGATCAGCTCCTGCGCGAGCACCGACTCCGCCTGAGCCTCCAGCGCACGGGCGCGGGCGTCGATCGCCTGCGCCTCGGCCAGACCCTTCGCCTCGGTCGCCTTCGCCTCGGCGAGACCCTTGGTCTCGAGCGCCCGCGCCTCGGCCTCCGCCCTGGAGACCGCAGCCGCGGCCTCGGCCTTCGCCAGCGCCTCGACGCGATAGGCCTCGGCCTCCGCGACCGCGCGCACGTCGGCGTTCAGCTGCTCCTTGCGCAGGGCGACCTCGCGCTGCGCCGTGATCTCCTGCTGCTGCACGATCGCCTGCTTCTGGATCGCCTGCTCGAGGGGGTCGGCGGCAGCGGCCTGCGCGGAGGCCTTGTCGGTCTCGGCCTGGATCTCGGCCTGGCGCAGCTTCAGCTCGCGGTTGCGGTCGAGCAGCACCTTCTCGGCCCCGATCTTCGCCTCCTCGGAGGCCTGGTAGGCGTTGGTCTCGGCGATGTCGGCCAGCTGGCGCACCTTCGCCGCCTCGGGGCGGCCGATGTTCGTGATGTAGTCGGCGCCGTCGCGGATCTCCTGGATCTGCAGAGTGTCGACCACGAGGCCCTGCTTCGTCAGCGCCTCCTCGGCGGCCTCGAGCACGCTCTGCGCGACGACCGCGCGATCCCGGATGATCTGCAGCACCGTGAGCCCGCCGATGATCGAGCGGAGCGAGCCCGAGAGCACCTCCTGAGTCGACTCGTCGATCTCGTCGGAGTTCGAGAGGAAGCGCTGGGCGGCGGCCCGGATCATCTCCTGCGTGCCGCCGACCTTGACCACTGCCACCGCCTGGGCCTGGATGGTGATGCCGTCGGTCGTCTGCGCCTCGGTCGTGATCGAGAGGCGGCGCGAGCGCAGCGAGATGGTGAACGACTTCTGCACGAACGGCAGCACGAAGACGCCGCCGCCCGTGACGACCTTCTGCCCCGACAGGTCGCGGCTGACCGACCCGTCAGCGCTGCGCACCTCCTTGCCCTTGCCGCCCGTGACGATGATCGCCTCGTCGGGCTTGGCGATCCTGTATCGCTTGATGATGATCAGGGCGACCAGCACCAGCGCGATGACCGCGCCGAAGATGCCGATGATGGCCGGGCTGAATAAGAGCAT
>JBFXIT010000139.1:0-2558 GCA_050175655.1 Leucobacter sp. | reverse complement strand
CGCCCGTGACGATGATCGCCTCGTCGGGCTTGGCGATCCTGTATCGCTTGATGATGATCAGGGCGACCAGCACCAGCGCGATGACCGCGCCGAAGATGCCGATGATGGCCGGGCTGAATAAGAGCATGTCTCGTCTCCGATGGATCGGGGGCTGGAAGGGTCAGGAAGCGGGCGGGGGCTCGACCGACGGATCGGCTTCGGCCGGGGGTTCGGGCTCGGCCGGCGCAGGGTCGGCCGGCGCAGGGTCGACGGGCACCGGTTCGGCGAGCACTGGTTCGACGAGCACCGAGGTCGAGGTGAGCGTCTGCACGATGCGCACCCGGGAGCCGCGCGGGATCGCGGTCTCGGCGGGGCCGGAGGCGGCGAGCGAGATCCTCTCGCCGTGGCGTACGAGCGCGACCTCGCCGAGGCCGCCGACGGGGATGCCGAGCACGACGCTCGCCTCGCTGCCCACGAGCTCGTCGGATGACACGGTCGTGGTCGACTCGGCGCTTCTGATCAGGCGGCTCAGCCACCACGCCGCCGCGCCGCCGACGACGCCCGCGACGGCTCCGACCACAGCGGCGACCCCGGTCGACGCGCCCGCGCCGACGGTGCCGAACGCCGCGAAGCCGAAGATCGCGGTGAAGGCGGCGATCGTGGTGAGGCTCAGCGGCCCGTCGCCGAAGTCGAAGAGATCGAAGATGCCGTCGAGCAGCACGGAGACGATCAGCAGCACGGCGCCGACGATGCCGATGACGAGGAAGATGCCCCCGGCGAAGAGGGAGCCGTCGAGCAGACGCTCGAACCACGATGCGGTGACGATCATCTCGCGCCTCCTCGTGACGGATGCCTGCTCGGGTCCTCCCAGTCTACCGACGGCCTCCGACCCGCGGCGGAGCACGGCCGAGCGCGGCGGCGACCGGCCGCGGCCGCCGGTAGGATGGGCGGGTGACCGAGCCCTCCAGCGTTCCGACCAGCAGCCCGACCGCACCCGCGACGCCGGATCGGCCGATCTCCGCGCCGCTGCAGCTCGTGCGCGCCGCCTGCCACCTGATCGTCGTGGTCGCGGTCTTCGTCTGGGGCTTCCTCGACTGGCCGGCCCCGTGGCTCTGGCTCACCGGCATCGGCTTCGGCCTGCTCTCGGTGCTGATCTGGGCACTGTTCCTCTCGCCCCGCGCGATGCTGCACACCGACCGCTTCGGCCAGTCCCTGATCGAGCTGCTCTTCATCGCCTCCGGGGTCGGCGCCATGCTCGCCCTCGGCGTCCACTGGATCGTCGCGATCCTCTTCGGCCTGATCGCCGCCGTCGCCGGCTATCTCGTGATCTCCAAGAAGTAAGGGCGCCGCCCACATCTCTTCGTCCTGTTCTTCACCGCGTCCGGCGCATCGCGCGAGAGCACGTGAAACTCACGAGTGTGCATGAAGAACACCGTGAATATCCTGTCCACTCGTGAGTTCCATGCACGCTCGTCGATCGGAGGAGGGGGGCCGGAGGCACAGGGGGAATACCGGCGGGCGGCGCCTGGTTGAGGCACCCATGACACAGACTCCCGCAGGCGCGACCCCCGCAGACGTGACCCTCGGCCTCGACACCTTCGGCGACATCACCGAGAACGCCGACGGCACCCGCGCCCACCCGGCGCAGGTGCTGCGCGATGTCGTCGAGCAGGCCGCCCTCGCCGACCGTCTCGGCGTCGACGCGATCACCCTCGGCGAGCACCACCGCGACGACTTCGCCATCTCGAGCCCCGAGATCGTGCTCGCCGCGATCGCCTCCCGCACCGAGCGCATCCTGCTCGGCACAGGCGTCACCGTGCTCTCGAGCGACGACCCGGTGCGCGTCTACGAGCGCTTCGCCACCCTCAACGCGGTGAGCGGCGGGCGGGCCGAGGTGATCCTGGGCCGCGGATCCTTCACCGAGTCGTTCCCGCTCTTCGGCTACGATCTCGCCGACTACGATCAGCTCTTCACCGAGAAGCTCGACCTCTTCGCCAGGCTGCGCTCCGAGGGGCCGGTCACCTGGTCGGGCCGGCACCGCAGCCCGCTCGTCGAGCAGGAGGTGCACCCCAAGACCGAGCAGCCCGACGGCGTGCGGGCCTGGATCGGCGTGGGCGGCAGCCCGCACTCCGTGCTGCGCTCGGTGCAGGTCGGCATCCCGATGATGCTCGCGATCATCGGCGGCGACCCGGCGCGGTTCCTGCCGTTCGCGAACCTCTACCGCCAGACGCAGGACGAGCTCGGCTACGGCGAGTCGGGCCGCGACCCGATGCCCCTCGGCGTGCACTCGCCGGGGCACGTCGCCGAGACCGATGCGCAGGCCCGCGAGGAGCTGTGGCGGCACTTCGCGGCTCAGCGGGAGCGGATCGGCCGCGAGCGCGGCTGGCCGGCGCCGAGCCGCACCGAGTTCGAGCGCGAGGCCGACGCCGGCTCGCTCTACGTCGGCTCGCCCGAAACCGTCGCGCAGAGGATCGCCTCGACCGTGCGCATCCTCGACGCCGACCGCTTCGATCTCAAGTACGCGAACGGCACCATGCCCCACGAGCAGCTGATGTCGAGCATCGGGCTCTACGGGGAGG
>JBFXIT010000138.1:0-4455 GCA_050175655.1 Leucobacter sp. | reverse complement strand
GATGCCGGTCGGCGAGAACACCGCGCGATCCACCTGCTCGGCCGCCCACCTGGCGGGCGCGGTGCCGAGCGCCTCGGCGATCTCGCTGCGGCCGGCGCCCTGCGGCACGGCGACTCCGGCGTCGGCGGCGCGATCCACCATCTCCTGCCAGGCGCCCAGGGCGCGCAGCTCGGGGTCGGCCTGCGCGCGCCTCTTCTTCGACCTGCGACGCTTGGCGAACGGCAGGAAGAGCAGCGGCAGTGCCAGCAGCGCGAGCGCCGAGACCGAGAGACCGGCGGTGCGCAGCACGGGCCAGAGCCAATCCGCCACGACGTCTTCGCCCGGCTCCTCGGCCTGGTCGTTCTGCTCGCCCAGGCCGATCGGTGGATCGACCTCTCGGGCGTCCCGTTCCTCGGGCGTGGTCGGGAACTCGGGCAGCTGCTCGCCCTCCTCCAGGCTGACGGGCGGCGTCTCGACCTGCGGCGTGACGTCGAGCGGCACCCACTCGCCGTCGGCGCCCCGCACTTCGACCCAGGCGGCGAGGTTCTCTCCCGTGCAGCTCTCCTCGCACGCGGGCACACCGGGCACGCCGGCCTCGTCGCCTCCCAGTCGCACACCCACGACCACGCGGGAGTCGAACCCGACCGCGCGGGCCACGACTGCGGCGGCGGCGGCGAACTGCTCATCGTCGCCGATGGCAGCCACGAGCATCTCGGGGTTCGCCTCCTCGCCGGCCAGGCGCTGCTGGGTGTTGAGTTGAGCGAAGAGCTGCTCGATGCGCGCCACCGAGTGGCCGCCCGCGCTCGACTCGAAGCGAGTGCCGTAGCGCTCGGCGAGCCGCTCGAGCCACAGGCGCCGGCCCTCATCGTCGCTGATCGAATGGCTGAGGTATCCACGGTCGCGCAGGCGCTGGATCAGCTCGGTCACGCCCTCGCCGGTGGCGGGCTGATCCTGCGCCTCGATCCAGTCGATCAGTTCGGGGAAGACATCGGGGTCGAACGATCTCTGCGTCGACCCGGCGCTGCCGGTCAGCTGCCCGTCGGGCGCGGCGCTCATGATCGCCTGGTAGGCGTCGCCCTCGGCGAGGCCGGTGGTGCCGGCGCCCCCGGGCACGGCGATCGCGGCACCCGTTCGTCGGTTGACGTAGAAGGCGTCGGAGAGCTCCCCCGCACGCGGCCCCGAGAAGCTCGGGGGGCTGCCCAGCTGCGCCGCGGGCACCCAGATGCCCTGGTAGCCCTCATCGATGCGCACGGTCACCTGCGTCGGGTCCTCGACCCGATCGCCGCTGGGGAACCTGGCGAAGCGCCCCGCCTCTCCGGCCCCGACGTGGAAGTCGACGCCATCGTAGTCGTCGAGCACCGCGATCCGCATGCGACCGGGCAGGTCGCCGTCCGAAGTCACCTCGAGGATCGGGGTGTCGATCCGCTCGTCGGTCTTGGAGACCCGGTACCCGGCCAGGGGGCTCGCCTGCTCGCGGACGATGAGCTCCGGATCGATGCGGTCGCGAGGCACCTCGCGGGCTCCGCCGAGCGCGCCGTCGAGCACAGGGGTGAGCAGCACGGTGGCGAGAATCGCGACCACGAGGGTCGCCGCGCCGACGAGCACGCGGGTGGTGCCGCCGCGGGCCGCGACCCCTGAGCCCGCACGACCGAGTCGCAGCGCTGCTCGTCGCTCGGCACCGGCGGCGAAGGCGACCCAGAGCACGCCGAGCAGCGCGGCCGCCACCCACAGCCCCACCTCGCGGGGCGCCGCGACGGTCAGCGGCCCGAGCAGCAGCGGTGCGCTGACGGCCGAAGAGCCGAACACGGTGCCGAAGGCGACCGGCGCGAGCATCGGGAATGCGGCCAGCGCGGCGAAGCGCCCGCCCCGCACCGCGATCCACACCGCGAGAAAGGCGCTCAGGAGGAAGACGAGGTAGGCCGGCACCATCATCGTCTGATAAGTGCCGACCGGCAGCGTGAGCGTCAGCAGCTGCTTCCACCCCAGCACGATGGCCGCGAGGCCGTCGACAATGCCCCGCAGCGGGCCCAACGGCAACTGCGCCAAAGAACTCGGCACCGCAACCGGCGCGACGGTGAGCACGAACAGCCCGAAGAGCAGGGCCAGCGCGACCAGCCCCGACCAATGCCGCTTCGCGGCGATCGCGGCGAGGCCGCAGCCGAGCACCAGCGCGGCCCCGGCGGGTACGAGCAGCCACCAGCTCTGGTAGATCGGCCACGCGGCGATCGCACCGAGGCAGATCGCGACCGCGACCGCGAGGATCGCACCGAGCAGACGTGCCCGCGCGGTCACAGCGCGCTCCTCGTCAGCAGCCGGGGCAGATCGCCCAGGGCGCCGACGGTGGCGAGGTGCAGCGGATCCATCCACTGCGCCTTGGGATCGGCCAGCCACTCGCATCGCACCCCGAGCACGTGCACGTCGGGCGGGAAGGCGACGGCGGCACGACGCATCCGAGCCACCTCGGGCGCCGACCCGGTGACGATCATCACGATGGAGAGAGGGCGCCCAGACTCCGCCAGGTTGCGGGCCAGCGCCTCGAACGGCAGCGCCTCGTGCATCTGATGCAGCTCGGCCCAGGCGTCGAGCAGCTCGACCGGGGTGCGCGAGGGCAGCTCTTCGAGGCCGTCGACGCTCGGCCGCACCCGGCCCGGGGCCCATGCCGACACGACGAAGCGCTCGCGGCCCTCGCGCACGGCCTGCACCGACAACGATGCCGCGACGCTGACGCCGAGCTCGAACTCGTCGTCGCTCGCATACTCCTCGCGGCGGGCGTCGAACAGCACGGCGACCCGGGCCGTCTGCGACTCCTCGAACTGCCGCACCATGAGCGAGCCGGTCTTCGCGGTCGACTTCCAGTGGATGTTGCGCACCGCGTCACCCGGCATGTAGTCGCGCACCGCGTGGAACGAGAGGTCGCTCTCGGTGAGCCGCCTGCTGGGCTGTCCCTCGAGATCACGCACGAGACCGGCGGAGTTCGCCGGCAGCATTGCCGTCTGCGGATGCACATGGATGAGGTGCTTGTCGCGCCAGGTCATCTCGCGTCGCAGCAGGCCGAGGGGGTCGCGGCGGGCGACGGTGAGCGGGCCGACCCGGATGACGCCGCGCTTCGATGCGGCGACCGTGATGGGCAGATCGGTCGCGTGATGCGGGCCGAGCAGGGGCACGGTGATCTCGCGCAGAGCCTCGCCGACGGGTAGCTCGGCCACGGCGGGCAGTTGCGGCCGCGCGGCCGCGTTTTCGACATGCACGACGGCGTGCACCTCGCCGCCCACGACCACGTTCTTGCGCTGCACCAGGATGCCGGTCCGATAGCTGCGGGATCCGAGCAGGAAGGGCAGGCCGATGAGCAGCAGGAGCAGTCCGAGGATCGCCACGAACCAGCCCTCGATCCACCCGAAGGCGAGGCCCGCGACGAGGCCGGCGATCGCGACCGCGATCACGAACCACCCGATGGGCGTGATCGCCTGGGTGGTCGTGCGCCAGACGCGCTGCACGCGGCGGCTCGTGCGCCGCCACCATCGGCGCAGCATGAGGCGGCGGCGCTCATGCGGCCGCATCGTGCGGGTGGCATCGCCGAGCCGACCGGTGCGACCGGTGCGGCCCGTGATGCCAGTGCGCGTGCCGGTCTGCCAGAGCGACCGGCTGCGCGTGCGCTGGGTACTCACGCGGTGCCGTTCTCCTGGGGCTCGGGCACGTCGAGCAGGATCTGGGCGATCACCTGCTCGGCCGTGACGCCGTCGAACTCGGCCTCGGGCTCGAGGACGATGCGGTGCGCCAGCACCGAGGTCGCGAGGCCGCGCACGTCGTCGGGCACGACATAGGATCGGCCGTTCACGAGCGCCCATGCCGTGGCGAGGCGCTGCAGCGCGAGCGCGCCGCGCACACTGGCGCCGAGGCGCACCTCGCGTGCGATGCGGGTCGCCTCTACGAGTCGGGTGAGGTAGTCGGAGATGAGCGGGCTGACGTACACCTGGCTCGCGAACTCCTGGATCTGCAGCAGCGTGCCGGTGTTCATGACCGGCTGGACCTGCGCCGGCGTCATGTTCTGCTGCAGGATGCGCCGCATGGCGGTCTCGTCGGGGTAGCCGATGCTGGTCTTCACCATGAAGCGGTCGAGCTGCGCCTCGGGCAGGCGGTAGGTGCCGGCCTGCTCAACGGGGTTCTGGGTCGCGATCACGAGGAACGGCGTGCCGACCGGGTGAGTCTTGCCGTCGACCGTGACCTGGCGCTCCTCCATCACCTCGAGCAGCGCCGACTGCGTCTTCGGGCTGGCCCGGTTGATCTCGTCGGCGAGCACGACGTTGGCGAAGATGGGGCCGGCGTGGAACTCGAACACGCCCTGCCGCTGATCGTAGACGGTGATGCCGGTGACGTCGCCCGGCAGCAGGTCGGGCGTGAACTGGATGCGCGACGCGCTGCCCTGCATCACTTGCGCGAGCGTGCGCGCCAGCGCAGTCTTGCCCGTGCCGGGCACGT
>JBFXIT010000137.1:0-4457 GCA_050175655.1 Leucobacter sp. | reverse complement strand
GACGATCATCACGATGAGCACGACCATCTTGAGGCTGATCTTGAGGTTGTCCACCGGCTCGTCGAGCATGTAGCGCATCGCCACGAGCAGCAGCCCGGTGACGAACATGGTCGAGAGACCGTGCAGCACGCCGTTCGTGATGACGGCCGTCCCCTGCTTCACCTTCGGCATCTGCGCCATGACGCTGCCGAACACCGCTGCGAAGCCGACGATGTGCAGCACGATCAGAATTCCCTTGACGATCTCCATGTACCCGATTCTCTCGGTCTCGAACGAGCAATGCAAAGAAGGCGAGGCTCTGTCACATCAGATGATGAGCGTGCGAGGACCGCTGCACTCGCGGCTCCCGGATCAGTGGAAGAAGTGCCGTTCGCCCGTGAAGTACATCGTGACGCCGGCAGCCTCCGCGGCCGCGACGACCTCCTCGTCGCGCACAGACCCTCCCGGCTGCACGACGGCGCGCACGCCCGCGTCGAGCAGCACCTGCAGGCCGTCGGCGAAGGGGAAGAACGCGTCTGACGCCGCGACGGAGCCGGCGGCCCGCTCCCCCGCGCGCGTCACGGCGAGGCGGCACGAGTCGACACGATTGACCTGCCCCATGCCGACGCCGACCGAGGCGCCGCCCGAGGTGAGCAGGATGCCGTTCGACTTGACCGCGCGGCAGGCGCGCCACGCGAACTCGAGCTCGGCGAGAGTCGCATCGTCGGCCGGCGCGCCGGCGGCCAGCTTCCACTCCGCCACCGGGGCGAAGCTGCGATCCGCGTCCTGCAGCAGGAACCCGCCCGACACCTGACGCAGCTCGATGGGGTTCGGTGCGAAGTCGGCGGGCAGCACGAGCAGCCTGATGTTCTTCTTCTGGGTCAGGATCGCGAGCGCCTCGGGCTCGAAGCCGGGCGCGACGATCACCTCGGTGAAGATCTCGGCCACGGTCCGCGCCATGGCTGCGGTGACGACGCGGTTCGCGGCGATGACCCCGCCGAACGCCGAGACCGGGTCGCAGGCGTGCGCGAGCTCGTGAGCCGCGGCGATCGGATCGGCCGCCCCTTCGGGCGCCACCGCGATGCCGCAGGGGTTCGCGTGCTTGATGATCGCGACCGCGGGGCGCTCATGGTCGTAGGCCGCGCGCAGCGCCGCATCGGCGTCGACGTAGTTGTTGTACGACATCTCCTTGCCGTGCAGCTGCGTCGCCTGGGCGATGCCCGTGCCCTCGCCCTCGGTGAAGAGCGCGCCGCGCTGGTGGCTGTTCTCGCCGTAGCGCAGCACGGCCTCGCGCAGGCCGAAGACCTCGTACCCCACGTAGGCCTCGCCCTGGTCGAAGATGCTGTCGATCGAGGCGTCGGCCTCGGCGTCCTCGTCGTCGGCAGCATCGCTCCAGCCGCGATCCTCCTGCTCGAGGAACCAGTTCGCCACCGCCGAGTCGTACTGGGCCGTGTGCACGAAGGCCTCGGTGGCGAGCGAACGGCGCAGCTCGAGGGTCGTGCCGCCGGCCCGCACCGCCTCGACGACCTCGGCGTAGCGGCCGGGAGAGACGACGATGGCGGCGTTGGCGTGGTTCTTCGCGGTCGCGCGCACCATGGCCGGGCCGCCGATGTCGACGTTCTCGATCACGTCGGCGGCGGGCTTGCCTGCGGCGACGGTCTGCTCGAAGGGGTAGAGGTTCACGACCACGAGCTCGAAGGGCGCGAAGCCGAGCTCGCCGAGCTGACGGCGGTGGTCCTCGAGGCGCAGATCGGCCAGCAGGCCGGAGTGCACGGCCGGGTGCAGGGTCTTGACGCGCCCGTCGAGCGCCTCGGCGAAGCCCGTGACCTCTGCGACGTCGGTGACCGGGTGACCCGCGTCTCGGATGGTGGCCGCGGTCGAGCCGGTCGAGACGATCTCGACCCCGGCCTCCGAGAGCGCCTGCGCCAGCTCGAGCAGGCCGGTCTTGTCGCTCACCGAGATCAGCGCGCGCCTCACCGGCACCTGGTCGCGGTGCTCGTACAGGCTCGGGTCGTGGCTCTGGACTGCCATGTGGTCGGTCTCCTATCGAGGGGTGGGGAGGGTCAGGGCGCCGAGCGCGATGTCTCGCACGGTCTCGACGAGCAGCGGGCGCTCGAGCTGCTTGATCCGCTCGTGCAGATCCCCCTCGCTCTCGCCGGGGAGGATCTCGACCATCGCCTGCCGCAGCACGGGGCCGGTGTCGACTCCCTCGTCGATGACGTGCACGGAGACGCCGGTCTCGGCGGCGCCCGCGGCGAGCGCGTCGCGCACGGCATGGGCGCCGGGGTAGAGGGGAAGCAGGGCGGGGTGGGTGTTGATGAGGTTCGGCGAGAACTCGCGCACGAAGCCGGCGGGAAGGATCCGCATGAGGCCCGCGCTGACGACGAGGCCGGGCTCGGGCCCAGTGCCCACGCCGTGCTCCTGGACGGCGGCGGCCAGCACCTGGCCCCACTCCTCGCGGCTGTCGTAGTCGCGAGGGCGCACGACGAACGTGGGCACTCCGGCGGCCTCGGCGTGCGCGAGGCCCGGGGCCTCGGTGTCGCTGCCGACGGCGACGATGCGGGCCGGGTAGGCCGGGTCGGCGGCGGCCTCGAGCAGCGCCTTGAGGTTGCTGCCTCCGCCCGAGATGAGTACGACGACCTTCAGCACCACAACAGTCTACCTGCGCCGGCAGGTCACGAGTGCCGGCGCAGGGTCGGCGCTCTGCGGCTCAGGTGTGCAGGATCTCGTTCACGAGCGCGAGCGGGCTCTCGGCGGCGATCTGCGCGTCCTCCTGCACGGCCCACCGCTCCCATTGGCCGGCGAAGACGCTGCCGTCCCTGCCGATCGCCCGCTCTCGGCGCACCGGGGCCGGGCACTCGAGCCACACGCTCCACACCGCCGCATCGCCGGAGGATCGCGCGAAGCGCTCGGTGCTGGAAAGCCGAGCGAAGCGCTCGGCCGCCGCGAGGTTGCGGGCGGTCACCGCTCCGCATCCCTCGATCACGAGCGGACGGGCGGGGTCGATCGCCACCCGCTCCGCGAAGGCCGCATCCGCCCAGTCGTAGCGACGATAGCTCAGGGCGTCGAGAGCCTGCGCCACGGCCCGGGAACCCGCGCCGAGCCCCTCCCATCCCGGATAGAGGTCGTCGAGGTGCAGCGCCGCGGCTCCGAGCGAGGCGGCCAGGCCTGCGCCGAGCGAGGTCTTGCCCGATCCGGAGCGCCCGTCGATCAGCACCACGGCCGGCCGGCCCTCGAGCGGCGCTTCGCCCGCCCGAGACACGATCGACAGGGTCATGGGATCAGCTCTCCCGACCGCATCCGCAGCGTCCGGTCGGCGACGGTCTCGGCCTCGTGCTCGTCGTGGGTCACGAGGATCGCGGTCGTTCCCGTCTCGCGCAGCAGGCGCGCCAGGTCGAGCGCGAGCCGCTCGCGCAGCGCCCGGTCGAGCGCCGAGAGCGGTTCGTCGAGCAGCAGCAGGCGCGGCCCGGGCGCGAGCGAGCGGGCGAGGGCGATCCTCTGCCGCTCTCCCCCGGAGAGCGCGGTCACCGCGCGCGACCCGTAGCCGGGCAGCCCGACGAGCTCGAGCAGCTCGGCGACGCGGGCCGCGCGCTCGGCTCGCGGAATGCTCCGCCCGCCGAGGCCGTAGGCCACGTTCTTCTCCACGCTCATGTGGGCGAAGAGCTGGCCGTCTTGGAACATCAGCCCGAAACCGCGCCGGTGCGGCGGCACGCCCGCGAGATCCGAGCCGTCCCAGAGCACCGCGCCCTCGGCGAGGGGCTCGAGGCCGGCGATCGCGCGCAGCAGCGTCGACTTGCCGCAGCCGCTCGGGCCGGTGAGCACGACGACCTCGCCGCGGGCGACCTCGAGCGACACACCGCGAACCGCTGCGGGCGCGGCCTCCCGCCCGCGCGCGCGTCGAGCATCGCCACGTCGAGCATCGATGCCGTAGCGCACGGTCGCCCCGCGCACCTCGAGGCCCGATCGCTCAGAGCCCGAGCGCTCAGAGCCCGAATGCTCGGCGCCCGGCGCCCCGCTCGCCTGCGCAGTCTGCGCAGTCTGCATGGCATCCTCCGTCATATCTCCGAAGCCACCTCTCCGCGCCAGCGCTCGGCCAGCAGCATCACCCCGGCGGTCAGCGCGCCGAGCACCACGGCCGCCGCGAGCGCCATCCCGTAGTTGTCGGCGCCCGGCCTGCCGATCAGCTGCGCCACCATCACCGGCAGCGTCTGGGCCCCGGGCCGCACGAGGAACGCGGTCGCCCCGAACTCGCCGAGCGACACCGCGAACGCGAACCCGACGGCGAGGCCGAGCGGGCGCGCCAGCACCCGCAGGTCGATCGTGCCGATCACGCGCAGCGGTGAGGCGCCGAGCATCGCCGCCGCCTCACGCTGCCGCCGGTCGATCCCGCGCAGCACCGGCAGCAGCGTGCGCACGACGAGCGGCAGGGCGATGAGCGCCTGGGCGATCGGGATGAGCACGACCGAGGTGCGCAGGTC
>JBFXIT010000136.1:0-4486 GCA_050175655.1 Leucobacter sp. | reverse complement strand
CGGAGCGCGGCCGCGAGGATCTTCTTGCCGGCCTCGACGCTGGGCGGCCGCACCAGGTAGGTGCGGCCGCGCAGCGTGACCTCGAGATCCTCGAGCGCCCACGCGGCGAAATCCACCGCGCTCACCCGCTACTCCGCGCGAGTGTAGGCGAAGGGCGCCGAGGCACCCGCCGGGCTCGTCACGACGACCGGCACGGTGCCGGCGTCGCCGACGGGCAGGATCGCGGCCAGCGAGGAGGCGTTGATCGAGGTGAAGTCCTCCGCCGCGTCCCCGTCGAAGGTGACCGCGGTGACGCCGAGAAGGCCCGCACCGTTGATGACGACGAGCTCCCCGGCGGCGGCACCGTTCGGGGTGATCGATGCGATCTCCGGAGCGGTCGCGCCCCAACCGCCGAACGGGTTGGCGATCTTCTCGAACTCGCCCTTGCCGGTCATGGTGACCGCGAAGATCTCGTTCTGCGCGTCGCCCGTGTTCTGGCGGCTCGCCTCGATCCGCACCAGCGCACGGCCGGCATCGTTCGGGTTCGGGGTGCCGGACGCGGGCTTGTGATACCAGCGCACGTCCAGCACCGCGGCCTCGCCCAACGACTTCGCGGCCGCGAGGATCGCCTCGAGCTCGGGAAGGTAGAGGCCGGTAGTCAGCGACCGGTTGCCCTGAATGGTGAACGCGGTCGCGAATCCGCGGCCGGTGACGTCGTCGTTCGGCGCGCCGAGATCGTCATAGGTCGTGGTCGCTTCCGTGACGGCCGGGTAGGTGGGCGCGAACGCACTGATGCGGCGGCACGGCTGCCACTGCGGAGTGCCGATCAGGCCCAGGTTGACGTCGATGCCGTACTCGAAGCTCTTGCCGAGCGTGGTGCCGGCCGGGAGCGGAACTCGATTGCTCATGATGGGTATGCCTCCAGATTGTCGATGATGATCAGGTAGTTGTCGGCGCGCTCCTCGCGCCGGTTCTTGTCCGCACCCATCGGTGCGAAGGATGCGCGAATGGCGCCGTTGACGCCAGCCACCCGCGTGAGGTTCGAGAAGATCGCGTGAACGATGCCGGCGAGCCGATCCGCGCCGTTCGGAGCATTGGGCTCGCCACGGAAACGGAACTGGACCCGCCGCACCTCACGCGACTCCCCAGGGATCGAGGCCTCGCCATAGACCCGCACTCCGACGGCGACATCCGGTGTGGTGTCGATCGCGCCGTAGAAGACCGCGACCTTGGCGCCGGCGTGGGAGGCGCGGTCAGGGCCCTCCCAGCCGGGAAGGCCCGCGAGGATGCCGCACAGCCGTCGGGTGAGCTCGTCGTCATCCACCGAAGTCCGCCCTCACCTGGTTGGCGATGAACTCGGACACGTCGATTTCGGCGGCCGCGGTTTCGAGGAACTTCGCCTGCCCACCATCCGGGTGCTGCAGTTCGAGGTTCTCGTGCTGGAGCACCTCGTAGGGGAAGCCCTTCTTGGTCTTGTAGGAGACCTGGCCGGTGAGATCGTCGACGCGGACCTCGCCGCCCTCGACGATGCCGCCTTCGTCCTCGGGCGCGAGCTCGTTGGAGTACTCCAGCACTGCTTCCAGGCCCTCGCGCATGCCGGTCTGGATCGACTGCTCCAGGGCGCTCAGGATCGGCACGTACATCTTCACGATGTCACCTCCTCACTCGAGGGAGAGCACCAGGAACGAATCGAGCATGCTGTCCCCGTTGTCGTCTCGGCCGACCGCGAGCACCTGCGCCTCGCGCTCCGCGCTCGTGCCCTTCCAGACGGTCACGAGCGACCCCGGAGCGACGCCCGCTCCGAGGTCGACCGTGACCTGCGTGTTCGAGACGACCTCGCGGCCGTCGCGGTCACGCACGATCCGCTGCTCGTCCTTCACCTCGGCGGCGAGCGCGCGCGCTACACCGAAGCTCTGCCCGAAGCCGCTGCCGGCACCGATGTCTCGAACGTGCACAGTGTGCGGGTAGAAGAAAGCGCCCCAGCTCACGAGTACTCCCCTTCGGGCCAGACCGACTCGACGATGCCGGGTCGGGGAAAGCTGCCGATCGGGAGACCGCCCAATGTGGCGGCCGGGCAGAGGGAGCGCAGTGCGTCCTTGTCGTCCTCGGTGAACGCTGACGCGATCTCGAAAGACATCGAGGTGCCATTGCGGCCCATGCTGCGCGTGCGGCGGTTCCCGGGCTGCGGGAGCTCTGCGAGCACGCCCTTCAGGATCGCGACCGCGTTCTTCCAGGGTTCGGATTCCTTCTCGAAGGAGTCGATGCAGGGGGCGATGCTTCGAGCTCGTACGAGCACTCGGCGCGCGATATCCTCGTCCCCTCCGAGATCTTCGGGTGCTATCACCATCGCCCCCTCTCGACTACTGCCCGGTGCCGGCCGCAGCGGCGAGTGCCTCGAGTACTTCGGGCTTGTTCTTCGCCTTCGAGACGTCGATGCCCTTCGCGGCGGCGTAGGCCTCGAGCTGGTCCCGCTTCCAGTCGGCTGTGGGGTCGCCCTCCGGGATCTCGACGGCCTCGTCTTCGGTCTCGACCAGGGTGATGAGTCCGCGCTTCTCGAGCTTGTCGAGGAGCTCCTGGTCGACGCCTTGCGGGAGGACGTCGCCGCGCCGCACGATCTGCGCGATGCGGTGGCCGGTGGCCGGGCCGACGGACACCTTCACGACCGTGGCGGCCGCGATGTAGAGTCGCTCGCTCATGGTCAGGCCCCCGTTCCGGTGACGACGAAGCCGGCGAGCGGGTTCGTCACGACGGGCACATGGGCGTTGCGTGCCTGGAGGCGGGTCTTGTCGCCCTTCGGTTCGCGGATGGAGGCGATCTCCACACCGGTGTCGTCGCCGACCGGCCGGTACTCCGGCGAGGGGATATCCTCGCGGGCGATGCCGCCGAGTCGGCGCCGGTCCACGAAGAGCGGATCGGAGAGGTCGTCGCCGTCATCGGAGACCCAGGTGAGACCCGAGATCGTCGGGAACTCGCCCGTCTTGGCGGTGTCGTCGTCCTTGGGGAGGACGTCGAGCAGCTCGGGCACGACCTCGGCGTACTGCTCGCTGGGGAGCACCACGGTGTCGATCGAGTAGCCGAGCTTGAGGCGACGGGCGGCCGCCTTCACGCGGAGCGCATCCTTGAGGATCTGCTTGCCGTTGGTCCAGTTCGCGCCGGCGGCCACGGTCTGGGTGACCGAGGACTGGATAACGCCGAGCGCGGTCTCATTCGCGGAGAACACGAGCTCGGTCTGGAGGAACAGGAAGGCGTCGTCGATGGGCTGCCGCAGGCTGCGGCCGATCTCCTCGTCGGTGACCTCGGTGGCGATGCCCTCCTTCATCGACGTGTAGATCTCGTACTCCTCGGCGCTGAGCGGCGTCAGCTTGTACTCGGCGCCGGGGGCGACGATCTCGGCTGCGCGGTCGGTGCGGATCTTCTCGTTCGCGGGAACGGCGATCGCACCTCCCTGTACCTTGTAGCGGCCCTGCAGGAGGAAGTAGCCGAGGAACTGCTGCGCCTCGAGGATCTCCCCCAGGCGACGCGCGACCATCGTCGGCGACTTGATGAACGCGAGCAGCTCCTCCGCCGTGGCGTTGTTGAGCTGGCTCGGGGTGAACGGATAGGTCTGCATGTCGCTCCCTTTCTAGAGCTGGAGCACCCGAACGGCGGCGCCGTCGGCTGCGGTGGTCAGGGCGATTCCGAAGACGGAACCGTCGGTGATGGTGCGCACCGCGCCGGCGGCGGCGGTCTCGACTCGGGCGCCGCGCGCGATCGCGCCGGACGCCTTGAGCTCGTGGATGGGCTTGCCCACCTCGACGGTGAGCTTGTCGCCGATCGCGGCGTCGTGACCGGCAACGCCGACGACGCTCGTCGACTTCGCGGCCGCCGGGGCGACGGACATATCGGTCGAGCCGACCTGCACGACCTGTCCGGCGGTCACGGCGGTGGTGACGTTGAAGGTCACCGTGTCGCCGGGGCGGTGGATGGGGAGATAGTTCTTGGGGCTCATCTCAGGCCTCCTTCTCGTTCGAGCCGTAAACGCGGTTGTAGGCCGCGTCATCGGCGGTGGTTTCCACCGTGTGACCGGTCTCGACCACGGGGATGGTGTTGGCGGGCAGGGAGGCGAGGAGCTTGGCGGTGCCGTCCTCGTCCTTGTCGAGCTGCGCCCGCCAGGTCTCGCTGGAGTCCGGGGCGATGCGGCCGGTCTCGAGCGCCGCGGCGACGATGCGATCTCGGCGCTGCTTGTCGAGCTCGGCGCGCGCCTCAGCGCCCGCCTTGGCGTTCGCCTGCAGCTCCTCGAACGCGGCCTTGTCGACCGTCACGACGCTGTCGGAGAGGGTGGCGATTGCAGCTGCGGCCACCGGGGCCTCGGCGTTGGGCTGCTCGATCGCCTCGGCGACTGGAGCATCGGCTTCGGGGGTTCCGAGCCGGTCGCGGTTGTCCGCGTTCAGATCGTCGTGGGCCACGACGTTCTCCTTTCGGTTGGTGGCGCCCGGCTCGGATGCCGGGACCTTCGGTTCGACGCGCG
>JBFXIT010000135.1:0-4508 GCA_050175655.1 Leucobacter sp. | reverse complement strand
GCGACCTGGTATGCGGGGTAGTTCCACGGCATCACGCCGAGGAGCACCCCGACGCCCTGGTAGCGGAAGAAGGTCCGGAGGCCGTCCTCGACCTCCAGGGGCTCGTCGGCCAACCACTCCTCCGCGTTCTCCGCGAAGGATCGGGCGATCGCCCCCGAGAATCGCACCTCGCCGGCCGCGTTCGCCGGCGCCTTCCCCATCTCGCGGTTGATGATCGCACCGAGCTCCTCGCTGCGCTCCTCGAAGAGTTCCGCTGCCCGTCGTGCGAGCAACGCGCGCTCGGCCACCGTGGTGCGACGCGACCACGCGGCATAGGCGCTGTGGGCCGCGGTCAGCGCATCCTCGATCTCGGCGTCGGTGGCGTCTGCGTACTCGGCCTCCGTCAGGCCGGTGGCCGGGTTGACGACTGCATATGGCATGGGTGTTCCTTTCGCTGAGTGTCCGGCTATTCGCCCGCCCCGAAGGGGAACGGCAGCGACGGGATCCAGGTCGACCAGACGCGCTTCAGGCGCCCGTCGGCCGCGACGCGATCGATCGCGGCGTCGAGGCGCTGGCGGAGCCGATCGTTGCCCGGCGCGACCCCGGCTGCCCAGGGGTGCAGGATGTCGCCGATGAAGCCCAGCACGAAGTCGGGATACTGCTCCGCGAAGGGCACCATGACCACGTCGTCGTCGATGAAGCCGTCGGCCTTACCACTGCGCGCCGCCTCGGTCATGTCTCCGAGTACATCGGGGGCGGCGCCGAACTCGATGACCTCGACGCCCGGGAACGTGCGCGCGAACTTCAGGTTGGCGCTCCCCTCGATCACCGCAAGCCGGTAGCCGCTCATCCGATCGGGGTCGCTCACCGCGCGGTCCGCGCGCAGCACGAGGGCATCGCGGAACGCCGCATACGGCCGGGTGAAGTCGACGAGCGCCGAGCGCTCGGGGATCACCCCCTGACCGCACCAGACCGCGTCGACGGCGCCGGAGCGCACCGACGGGATCATCTCCGACCAGGGCATCTCGACCCACTCGACGGCGAGCCCGGCCTCGGTGCAGATCAACTCCGCCGCCTCGGGCTCGTAGCCGCTGCGATGCAGGGTCAGGGGATCGCGTCGGTGGTAGATCGGCGGGGCCTCGGTGTCGACGAAGGCCAATCGGACCGTCTCGGACTCGCTCATGTTTCAGCTCCTTTGCTGCTGCGATGCCCGGGCTCAGGAGCCCGGGGAGAGGGTTACGATGCGGAGTGCTGCCGGATCCGCTCGCGGCCGCGCTGCACGAGCGCGGCGAAGATGAGACGCCGGTCCCCGAGATCCGCGCCCTGCTCCTCGGGGTGCCATTGGAGGCCGAGCACCCAGCTCGCGGTGCGGTGCTCGGTGCCCTCGACGATGCCGTCGGCCGCGTGCGCGACCGCTCTGAGCTCGTCGCCCACCCGGTCGACGGCCTGGTGGTGGCCGTTGCGCACGACCACGTCGGTGCGCCCGAGCACGTCGGCGATCCGGGAGTCGGGCTCGAGGGTCACGGGCTCGTCGATCATGAGCGCCTCGCCGCCCGGGCCGCGGTGGATCTCCCAGTGCTCGATGTCGGGGATCAGCGTGCCGCCGAACGCGACGTTGAGCAGCTGGGAGCCGCGGCACAGGGTCAGCGTGGGCAGGTCGCGCCGCACCCCTTCGCGGATCAGCTCGAGACAGAACTCGTCTGCACCCAGGTCGGCGCCGTAGTAGCCGCGGGGCGCCGGGCCTGTGTACCCGTAGCAGGAGACGTCGACATCCGCGCCGCCGAGGAACAGCAGGGCGTCCGCGCCGTCGCATATCTCGGCGATCTCGTCAGGGCTCGCCGCAGCCGAATCCACGAGCCGGGGCCTCCCGCCCGTCGCGCGCACCTCGTCGAACGCGGTGGTGGTGAGATCGAGCGCCAGATCATAGGCGCTGCGGCCCATCCCCGGGAAGGTGAGCGATACGACCACCGGGATCAGCGGGCCCTCCGGGTCCTCCTGACCGTGGATGAAGCGTTCGGGGTCGAGTGCCAGATCCGGCATGAGGGCCTTTCTCTCGGGGCGCGGGCTCGGCGGCCGCGCGGAAGGTGGCGTTGCGATGGGTCAGGAGGATGTGACGCGAACGGGCGGCCGGCTCGAGAGCCGGCCGCCCGCTGCAGGGTTGCGATCAGACGACGGTCTTGATCGCTCCGCTCGCGTCGCCCGCGGGGGCGTCGCCGCGAAGGTGCGCCTTCGTGATGAGCATGTAGCCGAAGCCCACGGCCAGCACGATGAGCAGCACGATCAGCACGGCCCAGTCGAGGAAGGTGTTGTCGTTCACCGGCCAGGGGAACGAGATGTTCACGATGGCCAGCACGCCCCAGATCAGGGCGAGGATGTTCACCGGGTAGGCCCACGCGCCGAGCTTGAACTTGCCGGCCGGCTTCCATCCCTTGATGCGGGCGCGCAGCGCGGCCAGCACCACCATCTGGAACCCGATGTAGATGCCGACGGTGCCGAAGGCGATCAGCGCGGTCAGGGCGTTCTCCGCGAACAGCGAGAGCAGGATGAACAGCGCCGGGAACACGGCCGCGGTGATCACCGCGTTGCTCGGCACGCCGCGCGACGGGGTGTGGTGCGACAGCCACTTCGACGCGGGGAGGAACCCGTCGCGGCCCATCGAGAAGAGCAGACGGCTGGCGGCGGCCTGCAGGCTCGTGACGCACGAGATGAACGCGATGCACACGATGATCATGACGACCGGGAAGACCGGGCCGAACGCATCGCTGATCGCGGCGCTGATCGGGTTCGCCACGGTGCCGTCGGCGACCTTGGAGTAGTCGGGCACGGCGAGCACGAGCGAGAACACCAGCAGGTTCGCGGTGAGGCCGCCGACGTAGAGCGTCATGCGCATCGACTTCGGCACGCGGCGGCTCGGATCCTTCACCTCTTCGGCGACGTCGCCGTTGGCCTCGAAGCCGTAGTAGGCGTACATGCCGATCAGGGCGGCCCAGGCGAAGGCGCCGAAGTATCCGCCGATTCCGCTGCCGAACGGGCCGTCGGCGCCGATCGCGGTCACGGTGCCGTCGGCCGCCGTGATCTGGTTCGTGAAGAACACCGAGAACGAATGGCCCGGATGCTCCGGATCATTGCCCGCGAGGAAGACGAAGTTGCGGATGATCAGGTACACGCCGATGGCGACCGATCCGATCATCTCGGCGATCAGGCCGACCACGGCCGCGATGCTGAGCGCCTTCGTGCCGAGGTAGTTCAGCACCGAGGCGACGAGCAGTGCGCCGAGAGCGACCAGCACCGTGGCGCCTGCGGTCGGCGCCGGGCGCGCCTCGTCGTAGCCCAGGAAGGCGTCGATCAGGAACGGCGCGATGCTGTAGGCGACGGCGGCGATGGTGCCGACGAGGGCGACCACGTAGATCCAGCCGTTCATCCACGCCCACTTGCGGCCCCACAGGCGGCGCGACCAGGGGTAGACGCCACCGGCGACCGGGTAGTTCGAGACGACCTCGCCGAAGACGAGCGCTACGAAGAACTGGCCGATGAGAGCGATGACGAGCGCCCAGGCCATGGGCGGGCCCGCCGCCATGAACGAGAAGGCGAACATCGCGTAGACGCCGGCGATCGGCGAGAGGTAAGTGAAGCCCAGGGACACATTGCCCCAGAATCCCATCTCACGCTTGAAGGTCGTGTCGTACGTGTAGCCGAGAGAGGCCAGATGCGCGGCGTCTTCATCATGATGATGATCGACCGCCGGAGTCGACTGTTGTTCCATGGTGCTTGGGTACTCCCTTGTACGCATTCCGATTCGGAACCGCCGGTTGCGGAACCGAACACGAATATAACCTACACATAGATGTTTTTATTTTCAATCCCGAAAGCAAACGCGTAACACCAGCGAAATGTCAACGATATATTTCATGCACGCGTCAATGAATTTCAAGGATCGGCGACTTCGGCCACGGCGCACCGCCGTCTCCTAGACTGGACGCCGAGCATCGCCGCGCGCAGAGCGTCGCACCGGGCCGCCGGATCTCGGCGCCGGGCGCAGCGATGCGGGCGACACACGAAGGCGAGGATCACCATGACCGCTTGGCACATGCCGATCGAGGGGTACCCGCAATCGCGTCTCTGGCTCGCCTGGCCCACCACCGGCTACACGCTGGGCGACACCGACGCGGAGGCCGACGAGGCCCGGCGCACCTGGGCCGCGGTCGCCAACGCCGCGAGCGAGTTCCAGCCCGTCACGGTCGTGGTGAACCCCGGTGACGAAGCGGTCGCGCGTCGCCACCTCTCGGGCGCGATCGACCTCCTCCCGGCTCCGCTCGACGATGCCTGGATGCGCGATATCGGGCCCAGCTTCGTGGTCGGCGACGACGGCGCCCTGGGCGCGGTCGACTTCGTCTTCAACGGCTGGGGCGGCCAGAGCTGGGCCGAGTGGGGCAAGGATCGGCACATCGGCCGCATCGTGGCCGAGGCCGCCGGCGCGACGCTCGTCGAGAGCGAGATGGTGAACGAGGGCGGCGGCATCCAGGTCGACG
>JBFXIT010000134.1:0-4543 GCA_050175655.1 Leucobacter sp. | reverse complement strand
CGTCGGGCAGCGCCGAGATCAGGTCGGCGGCGTCGTCGGGTTCCATGCGATCGAGCACGTCGGCGGCGCGGTCGCTCGGCAGCTGCGCGAGCAGCGCCAGCTGATCCGACTCGACCATCTCCTCGAGGGCGTCGGCGACCCGGTCGTCGGGCAGCTCGTCCACGACCTCGATCATGCGCGGGTTCGGCAGCTCGAGCAGAGCCTCGGCGAGATCGGCGGGCTTCAGGTCGACGAGGGTCTGGATCAGCAGCTCGGCCGACTGCGCCTTCTCCGCGTCGTCGGCCGGCTTGATCTCGGCCCAGCGCACGATACGGGCGTCGCCGCGGGCGAAGGGCGCGGCCGGCTTGGGCAGGCGCACGAACAGCTCGGAGACGACCCACTCGCCCGAGCGGGTGCGATCGATCGCCGCGTCCTCGATCCTCGCCAGGGTGCCGTCGACGAGGCGCACCTCGCGGCCGATCATCTCGGCGATCATGCGGGTCTCGCCGCCGCGCTGCTCGAATCGGCGCACGTTGATGAGGCCCGTGGCGATGATCTGGCCCGCCGCGATCGAGGTGATGCGGCCGATGGGCACGAACACCCGTCTCTTGCCGGGGATCTCGACGATCAGCCCCACCACGCGCGGTGCCGCCGCAGCGCGATAGACCACCAGTACGTCGCGCACCTTGCCGATGCGGTCGCCCGCGGGGTCGAACACCCCGCGCCCCGCCAGGCGACCCACGAAGACCCTCGAACTGCTCACCCCTCAAGGGTACTGGTGAAGCGGCGTTCAGCGTCGAATGCGAGAATCGATTCATGAGCAATACGACTCCGGCCGGCCGCCGCCGGTTCCAGATGCCCGAACTGCCCGAGGGTCAGGTCATCTCGACCTACGACCGCTACGCCGATGCCATGCACGCCGTCGACAGGCTGGCCCGCGCGGACTTCCCGGTGGGCGAGGTGTCGATCATGGGCAACGACCTGCGCAGCGTCGAGCGGGTGACCGGAAAGCTGAGCTACGGCAGGGTCGCGCTCATGGGCGCGCTGTCGGGGGCCTACCTCGGCCTCTTCCTCGGCCTGCTGCTCTTCATCTTCCAGCCCGACAACGGCGCGATCGGCGGCGTGTTCCTCGCGGCGATCGCCATCGGCGCCGGGTTCGGCATGCTCTTCGGCGTGCTCTCGTACGCGATGAACCGCAACCGGCGCGATTTCTCGTCCGTCATGCAGTTCGTGGCGACCCGGTACGACCTCATCACCGCGCCGGCGCTCGTGGAGCGGGCGCGGAGCATCCTGAGCGCGCCGGAGGGGCATCGACCAGCCTGACGCGGTACATCGCGTCAGGCTGTGCATGCGCCGATGGCGCCCCGGCCCCGGCCCGTGTGAGGCTACGGCCCGGCGAAGCCGCTGAACGCGGCGGCGAAGAACCCGATGATCGCGGTGTAGGAGAGCACGACGATCACGGCCGCCCCGACGACGACCACTATCGCGAACGCGAGCAGCACGAGGCTCCAGCCGAAGATCAGCTGACGGCGGCTCGTCTGCAGGGCCTCTCCCTCTTCGAGGCCCAGTTCTTCGAGCGAGAGCTCCGCCTCCACCGACTCGCGATGCATCCGACTAGCGTCCTCTCCTCTGGTGAACCCACTCCTCGACCGCGTCGGGGGTGCGGGGGATCGCGGCCGAGAGGTTGACGCAGCCCGACTCGGTCACCACGATGTCGTCCTCGATCCGCACGCCGATGCCCCGGTACTCCTCCGGCACGGTCAGGTCGTCGGGCTGGAAGTAGAGGCCCGGCTCGATGGTGAACACCATGCCCGCCTCGACGATGCCGTCGAGGTACATCTCGCGTCTCGCCTGCGCGCAGTCGTGCACGTCGAGCCCGAGATGATGGCTCGTGCCATGCACCATGTAGCGGCGGTGATGGGGGATCGGGGCGCCGGTCTCGTCGCCGCCGGCATGGGCGCCTCCGAGATGATCCGTCAGGGGCAGCCCCCATTCGCGGGTACGCTCCTCGATCACCCGCATCGCCTCGTCGTGCACGTCGCCGAAGCGGATGCCCGGCCGCACGATCGCCCGTGCCGCGTCGGCCGCCTCGAGCACGGCCTCGTAGACGCGTCGCTGCACGGGCGAGAAGGATCCGGAGATCGGCACGGTCCGCGTGATGTCGGCGGTGTAGAGGCTGTCGAGCTCGATCCCCGCGTCGAGCAGCAGCAGGTCGCCCTCGCGCACCTCGCCGTCGTTGCGCACCCAGTGCAGCGTGCAGGCGTGCGGGCCGGCGGCGGCGATCGTCTCGTAGCCGACCGTATTGCCGTCGAGACGCGCGCGCAGGTTGAAGACGCCCTCGATGACGCGCTCGCCGCGGGGCGCCTCGCTCGCCCGGCCCAGCGAGGCGAGCACCTCGTCGAAGCCCCGTGCGGTCGCATCGACGGCGAGCTGCAGCTGGGCGATCTCGTACGCGTCCTTCACGAGGCGCAGCTCGCTCGCGGCGCGCACCAGCTCGGCGTCGTCGCCCATGCCGCCCGCCGCGCCCAGGCCGATCGTGCGGTCGGACTCGTCGGGCAGGAAGGCGCCGAGCGGTGCCGTGACCAGCCCGAGATCCGCTGCGACCTGCTCGAGCGAGGGCCGGGCGCCCACCCAGAATTCGCCGATCTCGGGGTTGGCGAAGAACTCGTCGCTGTCGCGCCCGGCGGCCTCGCGGAAATAGAGGGTGGCGGTGTGCGAAGTCTGAGTCGGTCCGGGATCGAGCACGAGCACCGAACCCGGCTCGGCATCGCTGCCCCAGCCGGTGAGATGGGCGAAGGCGCTGTGAGCTCGGAACGGGAAGAACGTGTCGTTCGAGCGCTGCTTCATCGTGCCGGCATGGATCACCAGCCGCTCGCCGGGGAACTGCGCGCCCAGCGCCTCGCGCCGAGCGGCCGCGCAGGCGGCCGCCTCGCGGGGGTCCGGAAGCCGTTCGTCGCGATCCGCCCAGCCCCCGCCGATGTAGCGCAGGAAGGCGTCGCCGCGCGGGGAGGTGCTGCGGCTGCTGTTGTCGACCTCTGCTTCGTGGGTGCGTGCCTCGCTCATGCTCCCATCCTCCCACCTGCGCGAGCACTAACATGGCTGCATGGGCGCCGCTTACGATCTGCACACGCACTCGGTGCACTCTGACGGCACCACGCGGCCGGCGGAGATCGCCCGCGAGGCGGCGGATCTCGGCCTGGCCGGGTTCGCCCTGACCGACCACGACACGATCGACGGCTGGGACGAGGGGCGCGCAGCGGCGACGGAGGCCGGCATCGAGTTCCTGCCGGGCATCGAGATCACGACCAAGTCCGGCGGCCGGTCGCGGCATCTGCTCGGCTACGGCATCCGCCCCGAGGCGGGCGAACTCTTCGAGGCGCTCGCCGAGGTGCGCGACTCCAGATTCATTCGCGCGCGGGAGATGGTGCGGCGACTCGCACCCGATTTCGCGATCACCTGGGAGCAGGTGCTCGGCGAGGAGAACGAGCGCACCGTCGGCAGGCCGCACATCGCCGACGCGCTGGTCGAGGCCGGGTACTTCGAGGATCGCGGCGCCGCCTTCGCCGACGTGCTGCACCCGCGCTCGCCCTACTACCTCGGCACGCACGCCATCGACACGGTCGAGGCCATCCGTCTCGTGCGCGCCGCAGGGGGAGCGCCGGTGCTCGCGCACCCCGCGGCGCACCGTCAGAAGTCGCCGCAGAGCGCGGCGGATCTCCGTAGCTTCGCGGCCGCCGGGTTATGGGGCATCGAGCTCTCCCATCCCGAGAACCGCGAGGACTGGCTGCCTGCGCTCGCCGCCGCGGCGGCGGATCTCGGCCTCGAATCGACCGGGGCGAGCGACTACCACGGCGCGGGCAAGCCGAACCGGCTGGGGGAGCGGACTACCCCCGCCGACACCTTCGAGCGCCTCCGCGGGATCGTCGCGGTGCCCCGGTAGCCCAGAGCGCGTGGCTGAGCGCGCGTGGCTGAGCGCGCGTGGCTGAGCGCCCGGTAAGGTTGCCCGCCTACGGTGGGGTCATGGCTTCTGAGGCGATCGACGGTAGCACGCGCGCAGGTCTGCGCCGGCACGTCGACCTCGGCGACGATTTCGCACGGACCCTTCCCGAGCTCGGCGTCCCCTGGCAGGCCGTGCGGCCGGAGCGGCCCGAGATCCTCGCCCTCAACGAGGCGCTCGCCGTCGATCTCGGCCTCGATCCAGATTGGCTGCGCAGCGAGCGGGGCCTGCGGTTCCTCGTCGGAGAGGAGGTGCCGGAAGGGGCATCGCCGGTCGCGCAAGCGTACGCCGGTCACCAGTTCGGGGCATACAACCCCCGTCTCGGCGACGGTCGTGCGCTGCTGCTCGGCGAGATCCGCGACTCGGGCGGCCGTCTGCGCGACCTGCACCTCAAAGGCTCGGGGCCGACGCCGTTCGCGCGCGCCGACGGCTACGCCGCAGCGGGGCCGATGCTGCGCGAATACCTCATGGGCGAGGCGATGCACGCCCTCGGCGTGCCGACCACACGGGCGCTCGCGGTCGTCTCGACGGGGCGGCGCCTGTTCCGCGACGAGTCGCTCGACCCGG
>JBFXIT010000133.1:0-4575 GCA_050175655.1 Leucobacter sp. | reverse complement strand
TCGATGACCTTCTGCTGGCGCCGCTGCATCGAGCAGTCGCGGTCGCCCAGGTGCACGAAGGTCTCGCCGTCGCCGAAGATCTGCACCTCGACGTGGCGCGCGTGGTTGACGAAGCGCTCGAAGTAGACATCGCTGGAGTTGAAGGCGGCCTGCGCCTCTGCCTGCGCGACCTCGACCGTGCTGCGCACGTTCTCGCGGGCGTCGATGCGGCGCATGCCGCGCCCGCCGCCGCCGGCCGAGGCCTTGACGAAGAGCGGGTAGCCGATCCCGTCTGCGATCGACTCGATGTCGCCGGATGTGTCGAGGGCGCCCTCGGTGCCCGCGAGCACCGGCACACCCGCATCGATCGCGGCCTTGCGGGCGCGCGACTTGTCGCCCATGAGGTCGATCGCGTCGGGGCTGGGGCCGACCCAGATGAGGCCCGCGGCCTGCACCTTGCGCGCGAACTCGGCGTTCTCCGAGAGGAAGCCGTAGCCGGGATGGATCGCGTCGGCGCCGGTCTCGGCCGCTGCCGCGAGCACGGCGTCGTGGTTGAGGTAGCTCAGGCTTGCCGGAGCGGGGCCGATCACCACCGCCTCGTCGGCGAACCGTTCGACGTTCGAGCCGCGATCCGCCTCGCTCAGCACCGCGACGGTCGCGATGCCCATCTCCTTTGCCGTGCGGATGATCCGCACCGCGATCTCGCCCCGGTTGGCGATCAGCAGTTTCTTCACTGGGGTGCTCCCTTGCTCCTCGTCCGCTCGGGCGAGCTACTCGATGGTGGCGATCGCGTCGCCGGGGCCGACCATGCCGTTGTCGTCGATGTGGAATTCGACGATCTTGCCGGCGACATCTGCGCGCACCTCGTTGAACTGCTTCATGATCTCGATCAGGCCGATCGCCTGCCCGACCTCGACGGTGTCCCCCACCTCGACGAACACGGGCTTGTCGGGCGCGGGCCGACGATAGAAGATGCCGGGAAGCGGTGCGATGATCTGCTGGGTCATGTGTCGTTCTCTCTACTAGTGGATGCTCTGGCGGCCCGGGGTTCGGGGCGCCGGTGAGTCTGGTTGCGAGTTCTGTCAGGCGCTGAGGACCGCCCGCACCGCCTCCGCCACCTCGACGGCGTTGGGGGTGTCGGAATGGACGCAGACGCTCGAGAATCGGATGTCGAGCTCGGTGCCGTCGTCGGCGAGCACGATCCCGTCGGCGAGCACGCGACGCACGCGCTCGGCGGCCGCCGCCGGGTCGGTCTTGTGGGGCTGGCGGAGGATGATGAGGCCGCCCTCGCCGTTGTAGTCGAGATCGACGTACAGCTCGCCGATGAAGTCGACGCCCTCGCGCTCGGCGACGGTCTGGTGCGCGGAGCCCGCGATGCCGAGGAGCGGCACCCCGTAGTCCTTCGCCACCTTGACGGCTCCGAGCATCAGATCCTCGTCACGGGCGAGCATGCCGTAGAGCGAGCCGTGGGGCTTGATGTGGTTGAGCGGCATGTCGTACTTCTTGAGGAACCCGCTCAGCGCGCCGACCTGGTAGCGGATGAGGTTCTCGACCTCGTCGGGCGTGAGCTTCATCTCGCGGCGGCCGAAGCCCACGAGGTCGGGCAGACCCGGGTGCGCCCCCACCTTGACGCCGTTCTCCTTCGCGAGGCGGATCGTCTGCTCCAGCACGTTCGGGTCGCCCGCATGGAAGCCGCAGGCCACGTTCGCCAGATCGATGATCTTCATCAGCGCCGGATCGTTGCCGAAGGTGTGGAGGGCGAAGGCCTCGCCCATGTCCGAGTTCAGAGTGAGGGTACTAGCAGCAGCGGTAGTCATGCATACAAATTACGCCATTCCTCGCGCACAGTTGATTGTGCATATGCCAGAATAAGGTTCCCTAGCTTGTGCAGTAGCGAGAAGAAAGGTCGTTGTGCGCGTAGCCGACCTCCTTACCGACCCGTCCCTCCAGATCGGCCTCGAGACCCCCTCGACGTCTCAGCGCCTGAGCCACGAGATCAGCCGATGCGCCCCGGCCGAGTACCTCGACCCCACGCCGTTCCTCGACGAGAACGCGCTGCTGCTCACCTCGGGCATCGGCATGAACTTCACCGATCCGAGCATCTGGGACGCCTACGTCGAGCGGCTCACCCGCGTGCCCGTCGCCGCACTCGCGTTCGCCGTCGGGCCCGCCTACCAGACGCTTCCGCGCGGTCTCATCGACGCCTGCACCCGGCACGACGTGCCCCTGCTCGAAGTGCCGGCCTCCGTGGCGATGCTCAAGGTGTTCCAGTACATCGAGAGCGCCCTGCAGGCCGAGCGCTTCGACCTGCAGGAGCGCGGCTGGTCGCTCGCCGACGAATGCGCCCGGCTGGCCAGCCAGGGGGTCGAGCTGTCGACCCTGCTCGCCGCGATCCACAGCGCGCTCGAGTGCCCGATCGCCATCTACGACGCCTTCGACACCCTCATCGCCCAGTACCCCGAATCGGCCACGTGGCGCGAGAGCCTCACCGACGCAACGAGGCAGCCGGGCACCCTCACGATCCCGCTCCCCATGGGCCTCAGCCGCCCCTGCCAGCTCGCGGTGCGGCTCTACGGCTCCGCGGTCGAGCTCGAATCGCTGCTCTCGCCCGTCTCCTCCATCATCGCCATCCAGCTCAACCGCAGCGTCGCCGTCGACGCGAGCAGCCACCAGGACATGATGCGCTTCGTCGGGCGCTGCGTCTCGTGGTCCGAGGCCACGAGAAGCGACGTGGCCAAGGCGTTCCAGGATCTGGGCCTGAGCCAGCGGGCCGACACCGCACTCGTGGTGGCCGACATGAGCGGCGACTACGTGGCCACGGCCTGGAAGCTGCGGCGCGCGCTGCACGAGGCGTTCCACGAGGTGCGCATCGCCGAGTTCGACGACCGCCTGTTCGCCCTCACCCAGCACCCGCGCGGCGAGTTCACGGAGGTCGCCGAGCAGCTGCTCGCCGTCGATGCTGAGCTGCCGCTCGTGCTGCGCGCGCCCACCCAGACCCTCGACGAGCTGCGCATCGCGCTCGTGCACGCGATCGACCTGGTCAAGCACGTCTCGAAGCCCACGCTCGCCCCGACCCTCGGCCTCAGCGCGGTGGTGGCCGCCGCGGCCGGCCGCGGTGCGCGCGAGGCGGCCCTGCAGTTCCTCACTCCGCTCATGACGCACGACGAGCAGCGCTCGACCGAGCTGCTGCCCACCCTGCGCGCCTGGCTGCGGAACGATGCGCAGCCCTCCCGCACCTGCGACGAGCTCTTCATCCACCGCAATTCGCTGAGCTACCGCCTGCGGCGCATCGAAGAGCTGCTCGGCATATCGCTCGGCTCGCTCGACGGCCGCGCCACGTGCCTCATGGCGCTGCGCCTCGTCGACCTCGAGTCGTACTGACGCGCGGCGGAGACAGGCGATGCCCGCCCCGGGGATCCGGGACGGGCATCGAACTGCCGGGAACGGCCGTTACTGGTTGATCACCTGGATGAGTCCGGTGCGGCTCGACGGGCGCACCTTGAACAGGATCGCGTAGATCACTGCCGCGACGACGACCGTGAGGATCGGGCCCCAGGTCGCGCCGATGCCCGCGAGGCTCGCATCGATGTTGCCGAACTGCAGGAACACCAGGCCGACGACCGTGCCGGCGATCCACGCGATCAGGCCGTTCGAGTTGAACGCGCGGTAGGACTGATCGCCGATCGCCGCGTGCTCCTGGCCCCTGCCCTTGGACATCAGGATGTGCACCAGAGCGATGGCGACCCACGCCGTGACCAGCACGCCCTGGTAGGCCAGCGCGAGCAGCAGGTACTGCACGATCGGCAGCAGCATCATCAGGTAGATGATGATGGCGGTGATGATCAGCCACACGAAGCTGGGCAGCTTGATCCGCAGCCGCTCGCCGAACGCCTGCAGGTTCGCAGCGCCCAGGTAGTAGTTCGCCGTGTTGATGCGCGTCTGCGACACCCACACCACGATCAGGCCGAGGAGGCCCATCATGGTCACCAGGCCGCCGGCGAGGCCGGTCTCCGACACCTCGACGCCCGGGATGGTGAAGGTGAGGAAGATGCCGACGAAGGCCGCGAAGCCGTAGGCGAGCGTGTAGAACACCCAGCCGAAGGTGACGTTCTGGTGGAACTTGATGTCCTTGCGCTTGCCGAGGGCCGCGTAGTCCATCGTGAACATCATCATGATCCAGATGCCCATGTAGCCGGCGAAGACGGCGAGCCAGCCGGGGCCGCCCATGGCGAAGGGGATCGGGCCCACGTCGTGCGTGACCCAGCCGTCGTTGAAGCCGTACTGCACGCCCGCCCAGATCACCGCGGCCACGAGGCCGAAGAAGTAGATCGGCATCAGCCAGCCGTTGAGCTTGTCGAGGAAGCGACGCGCGCCGCCGATCACCAGCGGGGTGGAGTAGATCACGACGATCAGGCTCCACATCCACATCTCGCCGCCGAAGAACGCCATGAACGCGTAGGCGATGATCGAGCCCTCGAACACCGCGTAGTAGATGGCGACGAGCGCGAAGATGATCGTCGCGATCGTGGAGCCGGCGGTGCCCAGGATGGTGCGCGAGAACTTCGCCACCGTGGTGCGGTTGTTGATCGCGTACTT
>JBFXIT010000132.1:0-4594 GCA_050175655.1 Leucobacter sp. | reverse complement strand
AGCCCGCCGGTCGGGGCCAGCATGAGCTTCCAGATCACGCCGGCCATCACCGGAGGCGTCATCAGGGGCAGCAGCAGGAGCACCCGGATGACGCGCCCCGAGCGCACCGCCGCGTCGAGCGCCAGGGCGACGATGAGCCCGGCGGCGAGCGCGATCAGCGCGGAGGGGAAGGCGAAGACGAGCGACCTGCCGAGGGACGGGAACGTCACCCCGTCCCCCAGCAGAGCCGCGAAGTTGTCCGCACCCACCCATTCGGAGAACGGGCGACCGAGCGACGACTTGGAGAACGCCGCCGCCACGATGTACCCCAGCGGATAGACCGCGATCGCGGCCACGGCGACGATCGCCGGGATCAGCAGCGCACGGCCGGTCCATCGCGCTGATCGACGCGGTTGCGTCCGAACGGCGAGCTGAGACATGCGAATCCCTCCTTATCTGTGGGTGCGGACGAGAGGGTCAGCCGGCGAGCGACTGCCAGGTGTCCCAGGTCTGCGACATCGCCTCTTCGGCGGTGAGGCTGCCCTGGAGCATGAGCGCCAGATTGTCGTTCAGGGTCTGGATCATCTCGGGAGCGTTCGGCGTCGTCGGCCACGACTGGGCGTTCGGCAGCACCTGGGCGGCGACGGCCGACACCTCGGGGGCGAACTCCTGGTAGGCGGGGCTCTCGAGGGTCGAGGTGCGGATCGGATCCACACCGGAGCCGGTCGTGGTGATGAGCTTCTCGTTCATCTCCTTCGAGGAGGCGAAGGCGACGAACTCCTTCGCCAGATCCTCGTCGCTCGCGTTCGGGCTGATGCCCATGGCCCATCCGGCGTTCAGCGCGCCCGAGACCGATCCCTCGGGCCCGACGGGCAGCGGGGCGACGCCCCACTTGTCGACGATCTTCGACTGCTCGGGATCCTGGGCGAACACGCCGAGGTCGGTCCAGAACTCGATCATGCCGACCGAGCCCGAGAGGAACTGCGGCAGCGCCTGCTCGAAGCCGATCTCGAGCGGGCTCGGAAGCGCCGCCGGCGCCGCGTCGAGCATCGACTGCGCCGCCTCGACCGCCGCGGGGGTGTTCAGCTGGGGCATCTGCGGGTCGATCGGGTCGGGAGACATCGTGGCGAGCCGGTTGAAGAAGGTCGAGCCGATGTTGAACGCGTTCTTCGCGCCGAGCAGAGCGGATCCGTAGATGCCGTTCTCCTTCTCGGCGTCGGTGATCTTCTGCGCTCCCGCGATGTACTCGTCCCAGGTGGTGGGCACCTCGACGCCGTTGCGCTCCAGGATCTCCTTGTTGTAGAAGAGCACGTGGGTGTCGCCGTCGATGGGCAGGCCGTAGGTGCGGCCCTCGAACTGCGTGTAGGGCTCGAAGACCGCCTCGATGAAGTCGCTCGAGTCGATCTCGGGATCCTCCGCCACCCAGTCGGTGATGTCGGCGATGGCGCCGGCCTCTGCCAGCGCGCCCACCGAGGTGTACCAGTACTGGATCACGTCGTAGTTGTTGGTGCCCGACTGGGCGTCGAGGATCGCCTTGGTCTGGATCTGGTCGTAGGGCACGACCTCGACCTCGACCTGGGCGCCGGTCCGCTCCTCGAAGTCGGCCTCGAGGATCTTGCCGGCGCCCTCCTGCGGTGCCGCGATGAGCACCTTCAGGGTCTGCGCCCCGCCGTCGTCACCGCCGCCGCCACCGCTCGCGCAGCCGGTGAACACCAGCGTGGCGCTCACCGCCAGGGCGAGGCCGGTGCCGTACCGGCGGAATCGGGATGATGAGGTGCCTCTTTGCATACTCATGATGCGTCCTTTCAATTGGGGGTATGGGAATCGGGTCGGTCGGAATCGGGGGCCCACGGCCGGTCGATCTTGTCGCCGTCGACCCAGGGGGTCTTCACGAACAGCGCGCGGAACGGGCGGTCGGAGACGTTGCGGACGAAGTGCTCCTCCCCCGGTTCGGCTCGAAGCATCTCGCCTTCGCCGAGCACGACCCGCTGCGTGCGGTCGATCCAGATCTCCGCTGTGCCCTCGAGCACGACGAACGACTCGGTGTGGCGCTCGTGGAGGTGGTTGCCGAACTCGTCTCCGGGCCTCAGCACGACGAGGCCGAAGGCGGCGTCGTCGCTCTGGCAGATGTAGCCCGGGCCCCAGTCCCCGAAGCGCAGCTGCGCGTCGGAGACCGGGAGGACGTCTGCGCTCATGCCGCACCGCCGCCCTGCGAGGCCTCGCGGAACGCCTCGTACGCCTCCGCGGGATCGACGTCGTCGTGCACCACGGAGCGCACCGCGCCGAGCATGGCCGCCGGGTCGGTGCTCTGGAAGATGTTGCGGCCCATGTCGACACCCGCGGCGCCGGCGCGGACCGCGCGGCTCGCCATGGTGAGGGCGTCGAGCTCGGGCAGCTTCTTTCCGCCGGCCATGATGATGGGCACCGGGCAGCCCGCGACCACCTCTTCGAACCCTTCCTCGCAGTAGTAGGTCTTGACCAGCTGCGCGCCCAGCTCGGCGATGATGCGGGTGGCGAGCCCCAGGTAGCGCGAATCGCGGGTGAGCTCCTTGCCGACCGCGGTCACCCCGAGCACCGGGATGCCGGCCTCGTAGCCGTCGTCGACGAGCCTGGTGAGGTTGCGCACGCTCCGGCTCTCGTGCTCGCCGCCGATGAACACCTGGACGGCGACCGCGTCGGCGTTCACGCGGACTGCGTCGCGGATCGACATGGCGGTGTACTCGTCGGAGAGATCCTTCAGGATCGAGGGGCCGCCGGAGGCGCGCAGCACCAGGCCGGCACCGGTCGCCGGGGGGATCGAGGTGCGCAGAGCGCCGCGCGTGCACATGAGGGCGTCGGCCTGTTCGGCGAGGGGCGCGATGTTCAGGTCGATCCGCTCCAGGCCCGAGGTCGGCCCCTGGAAGTACCCGTGGTCGAAGGCCAGCATGACGGTGCGACCGCTCCGAGGGTCGAGGATGCGGGCGAGGCGGTTCTGCATGCCCCAGTCCAGATTCGCCGCCCCGCGGATGCTCTGGGTGAATCGCTCTGCGGGGATCTCGGGCTGGAAGCGCTTGGCAGAGATGTTGCCTTCGAGGTCAGCCATGGTGGTTCTCCTTCGTGTGTGATGTGCGGTTCGATGCGCCGGGGCGGAACGGTTCGCCGTCGAGCGGGCCCCGTGCCGCGCCGGGCGGCGTGAAGAGGGGCGGGAGGTCCGCTCCCGTCGCCCCCTGCAGCGAGCGGTAGATCCGATGCCACCGGGGCACCGCCTCCCGGTAGGCCGCGAGCTCCGACTCGTCGGCGCGGACCGTGCGCTCGGCGGAGTCCATCGGCGGCAGATCCGCTCCGATGCCGGCTGCGGCGAGCCTCGCGGCGCCGTAGGCGGTGGCCTCGGGAGCGGGGGTGATCCTGGTCTCGAGACCCGTGACGCCGGCGATCACGCGAGGCCAGAGCGCGCCGGAGCTCGATCCGCCGGTGAAGGTGACCGCGCGCTCCGAGAGCGCTCGGCCCGCGGTCAGCTCGGAGAGGATGTCGAGGTGGCCGCCCGCCACGATCGCGGCCGCCTCCTCGATCGCGCGGATGAAGGCCCCGCGCGACGACGCGGCCGGGTCGTTGATGTCGAAGCCGATGAACGCCGGCGGCGCGTGGTGCCAGGCGTCGGCCTGCATGACGCCTGCGAGCGCCGCGACGATCCCGTTGGAGCCGGGAGGGGCTGTGGCGGCCCACTCCTCCATGACCGCGAAGGCCGAGGTCCCTTCGGCGCGTGCGCGCTCGATCGCATCGGGGCACATGGCATCTCTGAACCAGCGCATGGCGAGCCCGGAGAGGAAGCCGATGCCCTCGACCATCCAGCTGCCGGGATCGACGTGGCAGAGGGTCCTGAGCCGGCGCCTGGGGTCGATCACCGGGGCGGAGGTCACTGCCGTGGTCTGCCAGAACGTGCCCGCCACGATGGTGGGCAGGCCCTCGTGCGCCGAGATGCCGTGCAATGCGAGCTGCGTGTCCGCGCCGCCCGCGATCACCGGCGTTCCCACGGGCAGCCCGGTGAGCGCGGAGGCCTCGGCCGTGACCGTTCCGACGGGGGTGCCGCATTCGACGACGGGAGGCAGCACGTTCTCGTCGATGCCGATGGCGGCGGCGAGATCCGCCGACCAGGTCCGGGCGCTCAGGTCGAAGAGCGCGGCGCTCGACCCGCAGGTGGGCTCGGTGACGAACTCCCCCGTGAGGCGGGTGGTGACCCAGTCGCTCAGCATCCCGAGGTGCCGCGCCCGCGCCATGAGCCCGGGCTCGTGCCGCGCGATCCAGCGCAGCCTGGCCGGGGCGGTGATCGAGATCCAGTCCCCCGCGATGCGGTAGATCTCGTCGGCCACCCCCTCGGCCACGAGCTCGTCGGCCTCGACGCGCGCGCGGCCGTCGGTGTTCGGGCAGGCCCAGAGCTCTGCGCCGCCGCCGTCGTAGAGCACGAAGCCCTCGCGCATGCTCGACGCGGCCACGGCGGCGACGGGGCGCCCGTCGAGGCGGGTGACAACCTCGGAGACGGCCGCCGCGATGGCGCGCCATCCGCCGATCGGGTCGAATGCGGTGCCCCCGGGATGCCCGGCCACCGGTTCGTGGCGCCACTCGCGCGCCGCGCTCGCCA
>JBFXIT010000131.1:0-4632 GCA_050175655.1 Leucobacter sp. | reverse complement strand
ACGCCATCGCCGGCTGGCCGGAAGGGGCCACGGGGGCGTCGACCCTCGCCCTCGCCGAAGCGATCCTCCGCTGGAGCAACGGCGATTCGTATTGAGTCGCCGAACATAGTATGCTTATCATTATAAGTAGATCAGCGGATCGACTCTCCGAAGCACCCGAAAGGCCAGACGTGGACATCACCTTCGACACGGCGTTCCCCGCCCGCACCGCGCGCTCCCGAGAGCTCTTCGAGCGGGCCAAGATCACCATCCCCGGAGGCGCGGGCAGCACGGCGAGACTGCCCCGCAACGGCTGGAAGCCCTACCCGCTCTTCATCGAGCAGGGGCGCGGCTCGCGCATCACCGACGTCGACGGCAACGAGTACATCGACTACCTGCTCGGCCTCGGCCCCGACATCCTCGGCCACCGCCATCCGGTCGTCACCCAGGCCGTGATCGACGCCATCGGCGATCACGGCACCAGCTTCGGCCTGCCCTACGAGCTCGAGATCGAGGCCTCCGAGAAGGTGGTCGCCGCGGTGCCCGGCGTCGAGCAGGTCCGTTTCGCCAACTCGGGCTCCGAGGCCGTGGGCCAGGCCGTCCGCATCGCTCGCGCCACCACCGGCCGACGCCTCATCGTCCGCTTCGAGGGCCTGTACCACGGCTGGCAGGACAGCGTCTACTGGTCGAACCACGTCGACCTCGACCTCGCCGGCCCCGCAGACCATCCTCGCCCGGTCGCGATGGGCCTCGGCGTGCCCGCCGAGCTCGAGGACACCCTCATCGTGCTCACCTGGAACGACGCCGAGAGCTTCGTGAAGCTCATGGCCGAGCGCGGCGAGGAGGTCGCCGCCGTCATCACCGAGCCCGCCGTGCTCAACACCGGCTGCATCCTCCCCGAGCCCGGCTATCTCGAGCTGCTGCGCGCCGAGACCCGCAAGTACGGCGCCATGCTGATCTTCGACGAGGTCATCACCGGCTTCCGCATCGCCCGCGGCGGCGCGCACGAGTACTACGGCGTGATCCCCGACCTCACCACCTATGCCAAGGGCATCGGCGGCGGCTTCCCCGTCGCCGCGATCGGCGGCACCACGGAGGCCATGCGCCTCATCGCCGACGGCACCTATTCTCACTCGGGAACCTACAACGCCAACGTCGTGCAGTGCGCCGCCGTCTCGGCGACGATGGATCTGCTGGCCGAGCCCGGCCTCTACGAGCGCCAGCGCGCCCTCGGCGAGCGCCTCGCGGTCGGCCTCGAGAGCATCGCGAACGAGAACGGGATCGACGCCTACGTGACCGGCCTCGGCACGGTGTTCCAGCTGTGGTTCGCCGACGGCCCGATCAAGAACTGGCGCGATGCCGTCGCGCACACCCGCGAGGGCGAGTTCAAGCGCTGGTACGAGGAGATGCTGGTGCGCGGCGTGCTGTTCCACCCGCTGCAGTTCGAGAACCTCTTCGTCTCGCTCGTGCACGACGACCGCGACATCGACCAGACCCTCGAGGCCGCGGCCGGCGCGATGCGGGTGCTCGCGCGCGAGTTCAAGAGCTGACCCCGCCGCGCTGCGGGCGCCGAGCGCGCCTCACGATCTACGCTGGCAGCATGAGGAAGGGGGAGGGATGACGGACGCCTCGACATCGATCGCCATCGGCCTCGACCATGACATACCGAGCCCGATCGCGATCGGCCTCGACCTCGGCACCTCCAGTCTAAAGGCCGTCGCGGTCGACGCCTCGACCGGCGCGGTGCTGGCGCGTGAACGCCGCCCCTACACGACCCACCGGCCCGAGCCGGGCGCGGCCGAGCAGGCGCCGCAGGACTGGATGGCCGCCGCGATCGGCGCGCTCGCGCGGCTCGCGGCCGAGACCGACGCCGAGCGCTGGATCGGCATCGGCCTGTCGGCCATGCTGCCCACCCTGGTCTGCCTCGACCGGATCGGGGAGCCGGTCGGCCGGGCCGTCGTGTGGGAGGACACCCGGGCCGAGCCCCAGGCCGAGCAATTGCGCCGCGGGCATCCCGACTCCGTCGCCTACGAGCGCACGGGGCAGCTGCTCGACGGCCGCTATCTCGTCCCCATGTTCTTGCGGATCGAGCAACGGGATCCGGAGGCGGCCGCCCGCGTCGCCCGCCTCGCCGGGGCGAAGGACTACCTCTTCTCCCAGCTGACCGGAGAACTACTCACCGATCCCTCGACCGCGGCTGGATCCGGAGTCTACGACCTCGGCGCCGGAGTCTACGCGCCGGGCCGGTGGCCCGAGCTCCCTCCCGTCGAGCCCTCGACCTCGACCCGGCCCCTCGACGCCGGCGTCGCCCGGCTGATCGGGGCGCCCGCCGGACTGCCCGTCGCGCTCGGCGGCGCGGACTCGGTGCTCGGAGCCGAGGCGCTCGGCACGCGCCCGGGGCTCGACATCGCCGTCATATCGGGCACGAGCACCGTCGTGCTGGGCACGAGGGACGCGCTCGCGATCGAGCCGCAGGGCCGTGCCCTCGTGACGCCGCTGGCGCGGGGCGGTTTCGGGCTCGAGATGGATCTCGTCGCGACGGGATCGGCCTTCCAGTGGCTGACCGCGCTCACGGGGGCCACGTCCACCGAGGCGCTGATGGCCGAGGCCGCGGAGACCTCCCCCCTCGACGCACCGGGGGTGCTGCCCTATCTGGGGCCCGGAGAGCAGGGTGCGCTCTGGGAACCCGGACTGCACGGCGCGATCGACGGTCTCACGCTCGGCGCGACCCGGGGCGGCCTCATGCGCGGGCTCCTGAACGGCATCCTGCTCGAACTGAGCCGGTGCATCCGGCTGCTCGCCGACCGCGAGGGAGGCCGCGTCATCGTCGCGGGCAGCTCGCTGTCGTCGGACCTCGCGCTGCAGGATCTGGCGGACGCGTGCGGCCGCCGGGTGCTGGCCGATCCGAGCGATGCCGACCACTCGGCCCTCGGGGCGGTGGACGCCCTGCTGGCCGGTCTCGGGCGCCCTCTGCTCGCCCGCGCGTCGGAACTCCGCGCATTCGACCCGCGCCCCGAGCGCGGGCCGGAATGGCGACTGCTCGCCGAGCGGCACGAGGCCGCGCTGGCCCGGGAACGGCAGCGGATCTCAGGGGGTGCGGCATGATGGACGGCGAGGCGCCCGATCGGCCCGGCGGCGACGCCCCATTCGACGCGGAGCTCGGCGAGCTCGTGGAAGCCCTGCTCGCCCGCGCCCCGGTCTCGGGCGGCGTGCTGGCGGTCTCCGCCGCCGGCCGCGCCTACGAGCTGCCCTTCGGCACCCGTGGCCCCGGAGGGCCCGCCGTCGGTGCTGTGGACCGGTTCGAGATCGGATCCATCTCGAAGACGATGACGGCGCTCGCGGCGGCGCGACTGGAGGCCGAGGGGGTCTGGGATCTGGAGCAGCCCGTGCGCTCGGCGCTGCCGTGGCTGCGGCTGCCCCAGGGAGCGGGCGAACCGTCCCTGCGTCACCTGCTCTCGCACACCGCCGGCTGGATCGCCGGCAACTCCGCATCGCCCGGCGAGATCGCCCAGGCCCTCGGCCTGCCCGGCACCCGGGCGGTCGCGGCGCCCGGCGAGTTCTTCCACTACAGCAACGTGGGCTATGTCGTGCTCGGCCTTGCGATGGCCGCCGTCGCGGGCCGGCCGTTCCCCGAGCTGATGCGAGAACTCGTGCTCGAACCGCTCGACCTGCCCGGCGCCCTCGCGAGCATCACCGGGGCCGAACGGGCCTCGCTCTGCCCCGGCACGGTTCCGCTGCGCGACGACGCGCCCTGGCTGCCCGGCGATCCCGTCGCCGCCCAGACCTGGCTCGAGCCCGCGGGCGCCGACGGCAACGTCGGAGCCTCGGCGGGCGAGCTCCTCGCCTTCGCGCGAGCGCTCGCAGACCCCGATGCCGCGGTGCGCGCAGACCCGGCCGCGCTCTCCTGGCTCCCCGACGCGGTCCGGCGGATCGCCGCCCCCGCGGCTCCCGCAGGCGAGACGATCCTGCAGCTCGGGCGGCACCTGCCGGTCGCCGAAGCGCGCTACGGCCTCGGCGTCAACGTGGAGCGCACCGCCCTCGGCACGCTGCTCACCCACGGCGGCGGCATGGTCGGCTACGGCGCGTTCATGATCGCGCACCCCGAGCGCGGGATCGCGGTCGCCGCCGTGCTCAGCGCGCCGGGGGAGCGGCCCTACGCCGAACTGCTCGCGCGCAGCGCCCACGCGGCGCTGATGCCGCGGGTCGCCCGGTCGGACGAGGCCTCGGTGCGGCCCGGCGCCGCCGACCCCGTGGCCGCGGTGATGCCGCTCCGCCCTCCGCTCCGGCAGACCCCCCGTCTGCCCGCAGGCGCCGGCGTCGGTGCCGACTCCACGGTCGACATCGGGGTCGAGGAGGGCGTCTACGCCGGCCTGACGGGGCACTACCGCAGCTATACGCCCTGGTGCCCGCACTACGAGGTGGGGGTCGGCCCCGACGAGCACGGGGTCGAGCGACTGATGCTGCGCGCCTACGCCGGAGTGGAGGCGGAGACCGAGGACACGCCGCTCGTGCCGATCCCCGGCGCAGAGGGCCGGCGCTTCCGGATCGGCGACGATCCGAGGCTGCCGGAGCGGCTCGAGTTCCGCGACGCGATCGACGGGCGCGCCCAGACGCTCGACATCGACGGCTGCCTGTACGCTCGGGTGGTCGACC
>JBFXIT010000130.1:0-4720 GCA_050175655.1 Leucobacter sp. | reverse complement strand
ACCCCGAAAGCATCACATGACCAAGAGCACCCGCCCGCGGCGTGGAACGTTCGCACCGCAAAAGAGAGCCGAGGCGCTGCGCCGTGCTCGGGCGGGCGAGTCGTGCAGCGGGATCGCCCGCGCTCTCGGCGTCTCGCGCTCGACCGTCTCGCGCTGGTGCTCTCAAGCTGACCCCCCGGTGACGTTCGACCGAGGCGCGACCCGAGCGGCAACCGCCGCCCGCGTGGAGGATGCGAAAGCCCGCCGCGCCCGCATATCGGGCGGCCTGCTCGACGACATCGACGCCCTGCGCGTGCAGCTATTCGCCGAGCGCACCCGCGTTCACTACTCGGTAACCGAGGGGCGGCAAGAGTACACCGCACCGCCGACACCCGGCGAGATGCGCGACCTCGCGGTGAGCCTCGGCGTGCTGCTCGATAAGCACATCGCCCTTGCCCGGTTCGACTCTGACGACCGCGACCTACCCGCCGTCGATCAGTGGATCGCGGCCATGCTCGGCGACCCCGAGAGGGCGACCGGATCATGACCCCGGCTCGGCCTAGGCTCACGAGCTGCGCGGCGATCCGCGCGGCAATCTCGCGGCGCGCCTACCGCGGTTCAGCGAGCCGTCACGGAAGAATCGACCCCAGACCATAAAAGGAAACCCCCCGCAGCCATTGGCGTGGCTCGGGGGGGATGAACAGGAATGCGCCCTGCTAATGACTAGTCTAAGCGAACGAACCGACACACGGCATCACGAACCGCCCGGTGTGTCTACTCTCGACACCTACAGCCCCCCAGCGGCTCGCCTCGACGACGACACCGAGCTATGGGCGGGGTTCACCCCCGAGCGCATACAGGCCGCCCGAGAGCGGCTAGAGGGGCGCGCAGCGCCCCGGCTTGATAACAGATGGAGTTATCCGTCACTCTCGGCAGATCAGCCCCTCGACGACGCCGCCGAGCAGGCGCGCAAGCGGCGCGAGTGGCGCAAGACCTCGCACGCCCGGCAGGCGTATCTCTGGAAACATTCGAGTATCAAGTCGCTGCGCCTATGCGGGCGCTCGGCGCTCGGCGGCTCGGTCGATCTGCGCCTCGGCACTAACGGCGTGGCGACGTTCGGCGGCCTCGCCCGGTGCAGCTCGCACGCTTGCCCGCGCTGCTCGGGCGCGCTGGCCTCGACTCGGCGCGGTGAGCTGGCCGCGGCGATCCGCGAGCATGAGCGCCGGGGCGGCCATTTCGCGCTGCTCACGCTGACGATGCGGCACGACGACGGGGCAGACCTCGCCGAGTTCTGGGGGGCGCTCTCGTATGCGTGGGGTTCGGTCGCCTCGGGCGCTCGGTGGAAGCGTGAGCGCGCCGAGTTCGGCATCGTGGGGTTCACTCGCGCCGTGGAGCTTATGGTCAAGCCCGGCAGGCGCGGCGGCTGGGATAACGCCGACCCGCACCTACACACGCACGTCGTGCTATTCCTCGACCGCCCGCTCGACGATCTGGGGCGCACCCGCCTAGAGGCTGGCATCGTGGGGCGGTGGATGCGCGCCCTCGACCGGCGCGGCCTATCCGCTCTACCGCAGGGGCAAGACCTGCGCGCGGTGACCGGCAACGCCGCGAGCCTCGGCGAGTATTTCACCAAGGCCGCCGACAGCGCCGAGAGCATGGCCTATGAGATGACCGGGGGCGCGACCAAGGCCGGGCGCTCGACCGGCTCGCAGCGCGTGAGCGTCACCCCGTTCGCGGTGCTCTCCGAGGCGATAGCAGGCGACGCCGGGGCGCTGCGCTGGTGGCGCAACTATGAGCAGGTGCAGCGTGGCCGCCGCCGCCTGCTCTGGTCGCGTGAGCTGCGCGCCCTGCTCGGCCTCGACGATGAACTCGACGACGACGCCGCCGCCGAGGCTGGCGACGATGACGAGCGCGTGACCGTGGCCGATACGTTCGCGGTGCTCGATGCGGGCGAGTGGAAGCGGCTAGTTAGCGTGCCGTGGCGCGTGCCTAAGCTGCTCGACGTGGCCGAGCGGCGCGGTGCTCTCGCGGCACTAGAGCGCCTAGAGGCGTGGGGGATCAAGTGGAGCGCCCCGCCGTCTCTCGTGCGCTCGGGCGCACCGCCGCCGAGCTAGTCGCCGTAGCGTTGCTGCGCGGCTTGCTTGCTCACCCCGAGGTCACCGCCGATGCTCGACCACGGCACGCCCTCGGCGCGGAGCTGCGCGACCTCGACCTCGATCAGCCCCTCGACGTGGCCGAGTAGCTGCGCGAGCGTGTCTAGGCGCTCACCGCGCCGCTCGCCCGCGAGCTGGCGGCCTAGGTCACGGATCAGCCCCGCGAGTTCGTCATCTGACCACATGCTGCCGGTAATCGGTTCACTATCCATGCGTCAAGATTACTTGACGTTACCCGCGGGGGCGAAAGACTCGGCGCAGCCGACGCCCGAACGGCTCGACGACCTCGGCGCGCTCGGGCGTGTCTGACGGCTCTGGGGCACGCTGCGCGACGACCGGCGACGCCTCGGGGGCGCTCGGCGCTGACCTCGCGGGCGCAGCCTCAAGCATGAGCAGGGCACGCTCGGCGCTCTCGGCGCGGCGCTGCTCGGCCTCGGCGACCCGCTCGGCGGCGGTGCGTTCGGCCTGCGCGACCGCTAGAGCGCTCTCTAGTTCCATGACTCGGCGCTCTAGGTCATGAGCCGGGTTCACCGCGCTCTGAACCGAGGCCATGACACGGGGCGAGTGCTCACCGTGCAGCGACTCGACGGGGATACGCCACATGCCGTCATCGTCTTTCGCGGCCTCGGGATAGCGACCCGAGTACAGGCCGCGCTTGATCGTGGCGCGGCTCACGTCAAACTCGCGGATCGCCTCGGCAATCGTGAGCCGAGGCCGCGGTGCGTGCGTGTTCACCATGACCCCATTCTGCTCTAGCCCCATGACCCTGCTCTCTCAGTAGTGGCGTGTTCCCCGATAAGCGGAGCGGCACGACATAAGCGGAGCGGCGGAAAGGGTGGGGCGTAGCCCCATCGGCGTAGCCGACGCGGAGCGCCCTTGTAGCTGCGCAGCGTTGGCGTAGAGTCTCGGCGTTCGGGGAGCGCGACACGACCCCAGCCCCCGAGTTATCCACAGCCCCCGCTCGGTAATGAAAGACACCGCACAACCGCATGATTACGCCGTAGTTGTGTGGATTGTGAACATTCGAGAATCGCACCAGAGCGGCTAGACGGTTCGCTGAACCGCGGCCATGATGGAGCTAGAGCACGCACGCCTAACCGATCTACCTATCGGAAAGGATGCGTGACCCATGAGCACGACGACCGCGCCCGAGCCTCGGCAAAAGCGCCGAGCGCGTGACCCGTTCCCCGAGGGATCGCGGGCGGCCTATGAGCAGGTCACCCCCGAACTACACGAAACCGCCGCGCGCGTGCTGGCGATCATCGCCGACAACGGGGCGATCACGCACGAGCAGGCGCACACGCTCTACATGAGTGCGGGATACCCGCCTAAGTCTCGGCAACGGATCAACACCGTTGTGTCGGAGCTGCGCGACGCTGGCCTCGTGGAACAGTCGCCGCTCTGGGGGCAGAGCGCCCTCGGCAATCGCTCGGCACGCTGGCAGATACCCGAGGCGCGACCATGAGCGCCCCCGCGCCCGCGTACAGCGCACCGCCGAGCGCCGACGACCCCGGCGCACAAGCGAGCCGTGCAGCACTCGACCGCTACGCCCGAGCAATCGCCCGAGCGCGCACCGTGGCCGCTATCGACGCCGCGCAGCAACGGCTCTATGCCGACCTCGACGCCGCGCGCAGCATCACCGCCGCCTCGGGCGGCACGTTCACCGCGGCGCGAGCATGACCACCACGACAACCCCAGCACCATGAGAGGCGCAACTATGACCACCACGACCGACACCAACACCGAGTTCACCGACACCGTGAACCGGCATCTATCGGCGATCACCGCCGCCGCCGAGTTCACCGACCCCGACCTCAAGCCCGAGGCCGCGCAGCGTCACCGCATGGAGGGCGCACGCACCGCCCGCGAGTCGCTGCGCGAGCACATCGTGAGCTTGCCCGATACCGGGGGCGACCCCCGCGACGGGGCACTCGACGACCTCGCACCGACGACCGCCGACAGCGTGGCCGTGCTCGGCAATGAGCGCGACACCGTGCGCGCTCTGCTCGACTCGGGGCAGAATCTCGCCCGCCTCATCGACCGCGCCACAGAGACGCGCGCCGCCGCGATCTACGCACACCGCGAGACGCTGGCGCTCGGCTCAAGCGACCCCGAGGCCGCCGCCGAGGAAATCGCCGTGCGCGTGTTCAACCGGCTCGCCGAGCTGGGCGCACCCGGCGTTACCGAGGCCGCCGAAGCTCACGCCGCATGGCAGGCAGAGCACGCTCGCCGCGACGTGCTGCTCGGCCTCGTGGAGGGCGGCGTGAGCACCGCCGCGCTGACCGTGCTCTATCGATCCTCGCCCGAGGAATACGCCGCGATCCACGGTATCCATGCCGCCGCCGACCTAATCAGACGATCCGCCCGCGACGCCCGCGACCTCGACCAAGTAGAGCTATCCGCCCGCGCGAGCTGACAGACTCGCCCCCCGTGAATCTCCCGGCGCACGGGGGGCGACATGACCCCGAAAGCATCACATGACCAAGAGCACCCGCCCGCGGCGTGGAACGTTCGCACCGCAAAAGAGAGCCGAGGCGCTGCGCCGTGCTCGGGCGGGCGAGTCGTGCAGCGGGATCGCCCGCGCTCTC
>JBFXIT010000129.1:0-4745 GCA_050175655.1 Leucobacter sp. | reverse complement strand
CGGCGGCGAAGCGCGAGGTCGAGAGCACGCGGGTGAGCCGCTCGGCGGCCTCGCTGCCGTCGCGCAGCAGGCGCAGGTACCAGGGAGTGTCCCGGTTGGCCTCGCTGACCCTGCGGAAGGCGAGCAGGCCGTAGTCCGGATCGGTGCCCTCGGCGAGCCACTGCAGCAGCACCGGCAGGAGATTCCGCTGGATCCGCGCGGTGCGCGACGTGCCCTTGGTCAGGGCGGCCAGGTGCCGCATCGCCCCGTCCGGATCCCGGAAGCCGATGCTGTGCAGCCGCGCGCGGGCCTCTTCGCTGCCGAGCACGAGGTCTTCGTCGGGCAGCGCCGCGACGGCGCTGAGCAGCGGCGCATAGAAGATCTTGAGGTGGAGCTCGCGCACATCGCGCCTGATGCCGTGCCAGAGCGCCAGGAGCTCCTCTCCGCTCGGAGCGAGGCGGGATGCGCGGGCCAGAACCCGCAGGCCCTCCTCGTCGACGGGCATCAGCGCCGTACGGCGCAGTTCGCGCAGCTGCAGCCGGTGCTCCAGCACGCGAAGCCGACGGTAGTCGGTGGCGAGCTGCTCGCCATCTCTGCGGGCGACGTACCCGCCTTCGACCAGCGCGGCCAGCGCGGGCAGAGTGCCGCGCAGATGCAGCCGCTCATCGTACTGACCGTGCACCAGCTGCAGCAGCTGCACGCTGAACTCGATGTCGCGCAGGCCGCCCGGGCCGAGCTTCAGCTGCACCTCGAGCTCCTCATCGGAGATGTGCTCGGTGACGCGCTCGCGCATCCGCTGCACGTTGCCCACGAAGTCCTCGCGACCGCTCGAAGCCCACACGAGAGGCCGCGTGCGTGCCACGAACTCCTCGCCGAGCTCCAGATCGCCCGCGACCGCGCGGGCCTTCAGCAGCGCCTGGAACTCCCACGTCTTCGCCCAGCGATCGTAATAGCTCATCATCGATCCGAGCGTGCGGACGAGCGCGCCCTGGCGCCCCTCCGGGCGCAGATTCGGATCGACCTGCCACAGCGGCGGCTCGAGGGCGGGATCGTGCACCGCGCGCATCGACTCGGCGGCGAGCCTGGTCCCGATGCGCAGCGCGGTGTCGACGTCGAGTTCGGGCCCGCCCTCGGTCGCGGGGGCGGGCTCCGCTACGAACATCACGTCGACGTCGCTCACCACGTTGAGCTCGCGAGCGCCGCACTTGCCCATCGCGATGACCGCCAGCCTCGTGGCCGCCACCCGCTCGGGCGCCACGGGTGGCCCGCTCTCCCCCGCGATCACCGTCGCGCGGGCGACCGCGAGCGCGCTCTCGAGGGCCGCCGCCGCCAGGTCGCTCAGAGAGGCGGCGACCTCGTCGAACGCCTCCTGGGCGCGGCCTTCGGCGCCACGGCGCAGGTCGTGCAGCACGAGCTCGGCCAGCAGCTCCCGATAGCGCACCCGCAGCGCGTTCCAGGCGGCCTCGCCGCATCCGGCGACCCCGGGGCCGGATCCCTTCGCACCGACGGCGGCGAGAAGCTCGCTGCGAGCCTCGTCGGCCGGGACGATGCGCCCGCCGCGGGAGAGGATCTCCCCCAGGCGCTCCGGCCTCCTGGCGAAGAAGTCGCCGAGGGCGGGCGAGGCGCCGACGAGCAGGGTCAGCCGCTGCCACTCATCGGGGCCGAGACGCCGCAGGATCGCGGGGTGAGCGACGGCGATCGCCGTGATGCGGTTGAGCGCCGTGTCGGGGTCGGCAGCCGCCCCGAACGCGTCAAGCAGCTCCTTGGCGGGCCGCTCGACCGTCGCGGCGAGAGCGCCCAGCGACTCACGCGCTCCGCCCAGATCCTGGAAGCCGGCTCGTGCGAACAGCCCGAGCGCCTGGGGTCTGCCTGCTGCGGTCATCGGTTCGGGGCCGGCGTCTCTCTGCACGCGGTCAGATGATGCCCAGCATGGAGTTGAGCTCGAAGGGCGTCACCTGCTGCCGGTAGGCAGCGACCTCCTGCTTCTTCTCGCGGACCAGGTACGAGAAGACCTGCTCGCCGAGCGTCTCGGCGACCAGCTCGCTGCGCTCCATCATCGCGAGGGCGTGGTCGAGGCTCGTGGGCAGAGGATCGAACCCCATCGCCCGACGCTCGCCGTCGCTCAGCGCCCAGATGCTGTGCTCGGCCTCGGCCGGCAGCTCGTACTCCTCCTCGATGCCCTTGAGCCCGGCTGCGAGCAGCACCGAGAACGCCAGGTACGGGTTCGCGGCGCTGTCGAGGGCGCGGTACTCGACCCTGGCGCTGCCGCCCTTGCCCGGCTTCGACATGGGCACGCGGACGAGCGCGCTGCGGTTGAGGTGACCCCAGCTGACGAAGGACGGCGCCTCGTCCCCGCCCCACAGCCGCTTGTAGGAGTTGATGTACTGGTTGGTGACCGCGGTGAACTCGGGCGCATGGCGCAGCAGGCCCGCGACGAAGCGACGCCCCGTCTGCGAGAGCTGATACTTGGCGCCCGGGTCGTAGAACGCGTTCTCATCGCCCTCGAAGAGCGAGAGGTGGGTGTGCATGCCGCTGCCGGGCTGCCCCGCGAGGGGCTTCGGCATGAATGTGGCGTAGACGCCCTGGCTGATCGCCACCTCTTTCACCACGGTGCGGAAGGTCATGATGTTGTCGGCGGTCGTGAGCGCGTCGGCGTACCGCAGGTCGATCTCGTTCTGGCCGGGGCCGCCCTCGTGGTGGCTGTACTCGACCGAGATCCCCAGCTCTTCGAGCATGTTGACGCTCTCGCGGCGGAAGTCGTGCGCGGTGCCGCCCGGCACGTTGTCGAAGTACCCGGCGCGGTCGACCGGGATCGGGCCCTCGGGCCCGAACTCAGCCGACTTCAGCAGATAGAACTCGATCTCGGGGTGGGTGTAGAAGGTGAAGCCCCGCTCTGCGGCACGGGCGAGCGCGCGCTTCAGCACGTACCGCGGATCGGCCGCGGCCGGCTCGCTGTTCGGCGTCATGAGGTCGCAGAACATGCGCGCCGTCGGCTCGGTGCTGCTGCGCCAGGGCAGCAGCTGGAACGTCGACGGGTCGGGGAGGGCGAGCAGGTCGCTCTCGTAGGCGCGGGTCAGTCCCTCGATCGCGCTGCCGTCGAAGCCCATGCCCTCGCTGAAGGCGCCCTCGACCTCGGCCGGCGCGAGCGCGACCGATTTCAACGTGCCTGCGACGTCGGTGAACCACAGACGCACGAACCTGACGCCGCGCTCCTCGATGGTTCTCAGAACGAAATCCCGCTGCTTGCTCACACCCGCTCCGTTCGCTCAGAGGTGATGCTCTCAGACTACCGCCCCCGGAGAGTGCGGAGCACACACCGGATCGCTCGGGCATGCGTCGAATGCGCCCGGAGCCGAGAGCGGATCCGGTTCAGTCCTCCGCGGCGTCCTCTTCCGCCCACTTGCGGGCCCGCTCGGCGACCACCTCCGGAGCGCGCTCCGCCTCCGCACGCGTCTCGAACGGGCCGATCCGGTACTGAGCGAGGGACTGCGGGCCCTCCTCGACCTCGCCCGTGCGCGTGTTGAACCAGTAGGTCTCCTCGGGATCGTCGATTCCCCAGTCGCGCTTCGTCATGTCGCTTCCTCCCCGTGCGGTTCCGGCTTCGCGCCGGCGCGAGAGCGATGGATCCGCCCTCTTCTAGAATCGAGCGTATGCCCTTCGACGCACAAGGCCACCTCATTCCCGGCAGAATCGCACCTCGGCGCGAGGTTCCCGCCTCCATCGCCCGCCCGCCGTACGTCGGATTGCAGGCCCCGCCGCCCTACACCGGCGACAACACCTACTCCGAGAGCGAGATCGAGAAGATCCGCGCCGCGGGTCGCATCGCATCGCGTGCGCTCGACGCCGTCGGCGCGGCGATCCGCCCGGGGATCACGACCGACGAGCTCGACCGGATCGCCCACGACTTCGTCGTGTCGCACGGCGCCTACCCCTCGACGCTCGACTATCGCGGCTACCCGAAATCGTGCTGCACCTCGGTCAACGAGGTGATCTGCCACGGCATCCCCGACGACACCGTGCTGCGCGAGGGCGACCTCGTGAACGTCGACATCACGGCCTATCTCGACGGATTCCACGGAGACCTCAACCGCACCTTCCGCGTCGGCGAGGTGGCGGAGGAGGCGGACCTGCTGATCCGCCGCACCGAGGAGGCGCTCATGCGCGGGATCAAGGCGGTCGCCCCCGGGCGACAGGTCAACGTGATCGGCCGCGTCATCGAGACCTACGCCAAGCGGTTCGGCTACGGAGTCGTGCGGGACTTCACGGGGCACGGAGTCGGATCCTCGTTCCACACCGGGCTCATCATCCCCCACTACGACTCGGCCCCCCGATTCGACGACGTGATCGTGCCCGGCATGGTGTTCACGATCGAGCCGATGCTCACCCTCGGCGGCTTCGAGTGGGACATGTGGGACGACGGCTGGACCGCGGTCACCCGCGACCGGAGTCTCACCGCGCAGTTCGAGCACACGCTCGTCGTGCGCGAGGGCGGCGCCGAGATCCTGACCCTCTCCGACTGACCCTGAGGGATCCTCGCGCTCGCAGGCCGACACGGATAGCGTGGACGGCATGGCCACCCGCTTCTACACCGCCTCGACCCTCGACGGATTCATCGCCACCGCAGACCACTCCCTCGACTGGCTGTTCGAGCACGACTTCGATCTCGAGGGCCCGATGGCCTATCCCGCCTTCGTCGCGGGCGTCGGGGGGCTCGTCATGGGGGCCTCGACCTACGAATGGCTGCTGCGCAATCAGGAGGGCTGGGG
>JBFXIT010000128.1:0-4767 GCA_050175655.1 Leucobacter sp. | reverse complement strand
CGCATGCACGTGGATCATCCCGTCCGCTTCCCGGAGGGCGCTCATAACCCGCTCGATGGTGGCATCGGAGGCCATCAGCTTGTCCTTGTAGGTCGTGTAGACCTTGATGGTGCGGGTTCCCAACCCGATCAGCTCGCCGATGCGGTCGATCGCGTCGAGGTGGCGCTCGGTGTAGCAGCCGTGGAGCGAGTAGTCGGAGACGCAGTGCTCCGCGGCATCGGCCAGTCGATGGCGGAACGCCTCGATCGGATCCTCCCCCGCTTTCGGGATGGCGAAGTCGACGATGGTGGTGGTGCCGCCCGCGAGGGCCGCGCGGGAGCACTCGGCCCATCCCTCGGAGGTCTCGGTGTCGCCGAAGCTGATCCCGACGTGGACATGCGCGTCGACGCCGCCCGGCAGGATCCACTTCCCCTCGCAGTCGACCCGCTCGCGGGCCTCGGCCCCCGGCGGCTCCGGGCCGAGGTGCGCGATGATCCCGTCCCGGACCCCGAGGCTGCCCCGGATCTCGCCCGTCTCGGTGACGATGCGCCCGTTCACGAGCAGCAGGTCGAAACCCTGGTCTTCCATCGCCGTCCCGCTTCCGTCGTTCCGCATACCGGTCGCGCTATCGCGCTGCCGCGTCCTTCGCATTGAACGGGCCCTTGATCATGAACCCGAGGTCGACGGGCAGCACGATGCCCGTGATCCCCCGCGCGGCGTCGCTCGTGAGGAAGCAGAGCGCGTCGCTGATCTCCGAGGGCTCGAGCCACGGGCGCTCCATCAGGTTGAGCTTCTGGAAGTGCGGCGCCGCCTCCTCCACGGTCGCCTCCGGATTGCCCGTGAACAGCCCGAAGAGCGTCGGATTCTGGGCGAGGTCGGTGGCCACCGCCGAGGGCGCCAGCGCATTCACCCGGATGTTGTACGCGGCGAGTTCGAGCGCGAGGCACTGCACGATCCCGATCACCGCGTACTTCGACGCGCCATAGTGCACATGGTTCGGGTAGGGGGTGAGCCCCGCGCACGACGACGTCGCGACGATGCTGCCGCCGCGCCCGCCCTCGATCATGTGCTTCAGCGCGGGCTGGATGGTGCGGAACACGCCCGTGAGGTTGACCCCGATCACGTCGTCCCACGCCTGATCGGTCATGTGCAGCGTCGGGTCGATCGAATCGATGCCGGCGTTGGCGACCACGATGTCGATCCGGCCGTGCCGCTCCATGGCGTGATCCACGACGCGCTGCGTGTCCGCCGACGAGCGGACATCCGCGATGAGCGTCGACATCTCGCCCCCCGCCTCCTCCACGAGCCGCTGCGTCTCGGCGAGATCCTCCGGGCTCGACATCCTGATCTTCGTCGTCTCGATCTGCTCGCAGATGTCGAACCCGACGATCGTGACGCCCTGCTTCGCCAACGCGACCGCATGGCTGCGCCCCTGCCCCCGGGCCGCGCCGCTGATGATGGCGACCTTGTTCTCGTTCATGCTCGTCTGCTCCGATTCCTCGTGACCGTGTGTCGGTGACGGCGGCGTCGCCGTCAGTCCTCGTCGATGATGGGATTGTGGTTGAAGCCCGGCAGCACGAGGTGCCCGGCATCGATCGGGATGAGCGCTCCGGTGATGGCCGACGCGTCGTCGCCGACCAGCCAGTCCACCGTCTTCGCCACGACGTCCGGCGTCAGCGCCGGCTGGTTGCGGATGATGTGCCACTGGCGCGTCGCCCGCAGGTAGTCGTCCTCGGTCGCGTCGTCTGTGCCGAAGATCCACTTCAGGTTCGTCGGGTTGTTGCCCATCACCGTGTTCACGGCGCTGGGCGCGATCGCGTTCACCCGGATGTTGTGGGGGCCGAACTCGAGGGCCAGGTTCTTCGCCAGGCCCACCACGCCGTGCTTCGACGCCGTATAGTGGGCGATGCTCTCACCCGGCTCCAGGCCGTTCACCGAGGCGGTGAGCACTGCCGCACCGCTCCGCTGGGCGACCATGTGCCTCAGCGCGGGCTGCAGGGTGTTGAAGACGCCCGTCAGGTTGATCGAGAGCACGTCGTTCCACTGCTCCTGCGTGATCTCGAGGAAGGGGATCCAGGTCACCAGCCCGGCGTTCGCGCAGACGATGTCGAGGCTGCCCAGCTCCTCCACGACCCGATCGGTGAACGCCGCGACGCTCTCGGCGTCCCGCACGTCGATGACCTCGGCGAGACAGCGCCGATCGTTGGCCTCGACGATCCGCTGCGTCTCGCGCAGCTCCTCCACGGTCGCGCCCCGGTACTGCGACGTGGCCGGGCTCTCGCAGAGATCGAAGATGGCGATGTCCGCCCCCTTCTCGGAGAGCCGCCTCGCGATCTCCCTCCCCTGCCCTCTCGCGCCCCCGCTGATGAGGGCGACCTTTCCGCTGTGATCGCTCATGTCGCGCCGCTCCCCCGGTCAGTCCCGGCCCAGCGCGCCGAGCGCGGCGGCGACGACCTGCGAGACGTCGGGGATGTAGAAGTCCTCCAGCTGCGGGGCGAAGGGGACCGGGGTGTGCGGCGCGGTGACCATCTGCGGGGCGGCCTTCAGGCTCGAGAACTCGCGCGAGGCGACGAGGCCGAGGATGTCGGAGGCGACCGAACAGCGCGGCGTGTCCTCGTCGACGACGACGAGCCGGCCCGTCTTCTGCACCGAGCGCGCGATCGTCGCGTAGTCGAGCGGCGCGACCGTCCGGAGATCGATGACCTCGACGGAATGACCCGCCTCCTCGAGCTCGGCCGCCGCCCGGGAGGCGATGCCCCTCATCCGCGCGATGCTCACGATGGTGATGTCGTCGCCCTCGCGCACGACCTCCGCCTTGCCGATCGGCACGATGAAGTCGGGATCGTCGGGAACCTCGCCCTTGGTCTCGTACAGGCCCTTGTTCTCCAGGAAGATGACCGGATCGTCGTCCCTGATCGCGCTCTTCATCAGCCCGTAGGCATCGGCCGGGGTGGCCGGGGTCACGACCTTCAGGCCCGGGAAATGCGCCACCACGGAGTAGAGGCTCTGCGCCTGCTGCGATCCCGACCGCACACCTGCGCCGATCATGGCGCGGATCACGAGGGGGAAGCCCGTGCTCTTCGAGCCCTGGGCGTAGTGGAGCTTCGCCGCCTGATTCGCGATCTGGTCGAGGCACACGCCCATGAAATCGAGGAACTGGAGTTCGGTGACGGTGCGGTAGCCGTAGGCCGAGGCTCCGATCGCGCACCCGATGAAGGCGGACTCGGAGATCGGAGTGTCGATCACCCTCGACCGGCCGTACTTCGAGACGAGATCCCGGGTGACGCCGAACACCCCGCCCCACGCGTCCTGGCTCTCGAAGCCGGCGATCGTGGCCCCGCCCGAGACGTCCTCCCCTGTGATCAGGATCTTGCCGTCGCGGCGCATCTCCTCGTCGAGCGCGCGGTTGATCGCATCTCTGAATGTGAGTTCCATGTCGTCTCCTCGGAATCAGTTCTCGTGAATGGCGAGGCCGTGCCGGTCGATCACGAGGCCTCGATCGGCATAGACGCCCTGCGTGACCGCGTCGGTCGACGGGATCTCTCCTCGACGCCCGGCGTCGATGGCCGCCTCGACGGCCTGCTCCACGTCCTCCTCGATGTCGAGCTTCTTCATCAGCCAGTCGTCGGAGCGCTCCGAGAGATGGGCGTCGAGCAGGACGAGCGGATCCCGCTCGCGGAACGGCTGATCGAGCTCGGGCAGGCGATAGGTGCGCTTCGGCTCGCCCTCCCAGGCGCCGTGGTAGCTGTACGTCTCGCACTGGAGGAACGAGGGGCCGCCTCCCTCACGAGCGCGCCGGATCGCGGCACCGGCAGCTCGGTGCACGGCGAGCACGTCCTGGCCGTCAACCTTCTCAGACGGGAGGTTGAACCCCCTCGCCCGTTCGAAGGGGGCCGAGGCCGAGGCGTAGGTGACCGGTGTCGCCTGGCCGAAGTGGTTGTTCTCGCAGACGAAGAGCACCGGCAGCTCCCAGGCCTTGGCGAGGTTCATCGCCTCGAGCACGGTGCCCTGCTGCGCTCCGCCGTCGCCGAAGAACGCGACGGCCACATCGCCCCGGCCCTCCAGCTTGAACGCCAGCGCGGGTCCGAGCGCGAGCGGAGCGCTCGCACCGACGATGCCGCCGCTGGCGAAGTGGCCGACCTCGGGGGCCGCGATGTGCATCGACCCGCCCTTGGCGTTGTTGCTGCCGCCGGTCCGGCCGTACAGCTCGAGCATCATGTCGACGGGGCTGGCCCCCTTCGCCAGGGCATGCCCGTGATTGCGATGCGTCGAGGTGATGGCGTCGCTCTCTCTCAGGTTGGCGATCACGCCGACGGCGCTCGCCTCCTGCCCGGAGCACAGGTGGAGGAAGCCGGGCAGCTCCCCGTCGACGAATACCTCGTGCACCCGATCCTCGAAGTATCTGATGAGATACATCTCGCGATACAACTCTTCGGCCTGCTCAATGGCGAGATCCGTTTCACTCACGTTCGCTCCTCAACATCATCGTTCTGGTCTGACCGCATGATCGTGAGGTTAATCCGGTTGCCGGGCCGAGCACATGGTCCGATCGGACAAAGCGCGGAGGAATGAGAAAAGGGCGGGGTGCCGTAGCACCCCGCCCTGAATTCGCCGAATCAGCGAAGAGGCGGTCCCGGAAGACCGGTCTCGAAGATCCTCAGACGAGCTTGACGCCCGCGCCGGCCTCCTCGAGCTTGGCCTTGGCCTCCTCGGCGGCCTCCTTCTTCGCGCCCTCGAGCACGTTCTTGGGAGCCTCCTCGACGAGGGCCTTCGCCTCGCCCAGGCCCA
>JBFXIT010000127.1:3648-4778 GCA_050175655.1 Leucobacter sp. | reverse complement strand
ACCGATGACGCGAGCCGCGCGCTCGGCTGAGATTGAGGCATGAGCAGCACAGCACGCACCGTGATCCTGGGCGAGGCGCCCCTCACCATCGCAGACGTCGTCGCGGTCGCCCGCGAAGACGCGAGAGTCGCCATCGGGCCGGGCGCGCTGACCCGCATCGCCGAGAGCCGCCGCATGATCGACGAGCTGGCGAACGACACCCGCCCCCACTACGGCGTCTCCACCGGGTTCGGGGCGCTCGCCAAAGTGCAGATCCCGCAGGAGAAGCGGCAGCAGCTGCAGCGCAGCCTCATCCGCTCCCACGCGGCGGGCACCGGCCCCGAGGTCGAGCGCGAGGTCGTGCGGGCGCTCATGCTGCTGCGCCTGAACACGCTCGCCAGCGGTCGCACCGGCGTGCGGCCCGCCGTCGCCGAGACGTATGCCGCGATCCTCAACGCCGGGATCACGCCCGTCGTGCACGAGTACGGCTCGCTCGGCTGCTCCGGCGACCTCAGCCCGCTCGCTCACTGCGCTCTGACGTTGATGGGCGAAGGGCGGGTGAGAGTGGATCGGGATCCGCACGCGGCCACCATCGATGCCGCAGATGCGCTCGCCGCCGCCGGGATCGAGCCGCTCGTGCTCGCCGAGAAGGAGGGACTGGCCCTCATCAACGGCACCGACGGCATGCTCGGCATGCTCTGCCTCGCCCTGCACGACCTCGCCGCGCTGGTCAAGGTCGCCGATCTCGCCGCCGCCGCGAGCGTCGAGGCGCTCACCGGCACCGATGCCGTGTTCGCCGCCGATCTGCAGGCGCTGCGCCCCCACCCCGGGCAGGCCGCATCCGCCGCCAACATGGCCGCCGTGCTCGCCGAGTCGGGGCTCATCCAGCGCCCGCGCGAGGGCGAGTTCACGCGGGTGCAGGACGCGTACTCGCTGCGCTGCGCCCCCCAGGTGCACGGCGCGGCGCGCGACACCGTCGCCCACGCCGAGCGGGTGGCTTCGATCGAGCTGCGATCCGCCATCGACAATCCGGTGGTGCTGCCCGACGGCCGCGTCGAGTCGAACGGCAACTTCCACGGGGCGCCGGTCGCCTACGTGCTCGACTTCCTCGCGATCGCGGTGGCCGATCTCGCCAGCATCTCGGAGCGCCG
>JBFXIT010000127.1:0-3548 GCA_050175655.1 Leucobacter sp. | reverse complement strand
GCGCGGCGCACTGCGGCCTCGCTGTCGGCGTCGTAGAAGCACAGGCACTTCTGGGTGTCCTCGCGCACGTAGGTGCGGAGGAACGCGACGTCGTCGAGGGTCTCGTAGAGCGGAGACTTCCGCTTCTTCGACGCGAGGTACTGATCCATGGTGATCTCTTCGGGGATGTCCCATTCGACCAGGTACCCGGCGGCGGCACCGCGTGCGCGCACCGCCTCCACGGTCGTCCCGACGATGCGCACCGGCACCGCGTCGCCGATCTGGGCGACGCCCGGCAGCTCGGCGGCGTCGAGGACGACACCGGCGCAGGCGTCGCCTTCGAGGATCAGGAACGCGCGGGCGTGCGACGCGGGCACCTGGGCCTCGACGAGGCTGCCGCCCGATGCGGCGTAGGCGGCGGCGATGGCATCGACCGCGGCGGCGGCCTGGTCGCGATCGGCGGCGGTGAGTTCTGCCTCTACGAGAAACAGGGTCATGGCGGGGTCCTCTCCAGCGAATGGCGCAGGTCTGCGGTCGACCTGTCGCATACAGACAGGTCTGTCTGTTTTCTCGAGCTTATCCGATTCGTCGTGAAGTGCGAACCGCGCATGCCCGCGGCCGACGCGCCCCGTAACATTGGAGCGTGCTCCCCCGTACCCCCGCAGCCGACCGACTGCTCGCCACCGCCAGCGAACTCTTCGCGAAAGAGGGCATCCGCAGCATCGGCATCGACCGCATCCTCTCGACGGCCGGTGTGGCGAAAGCGACCCTCTACCAGGCCTTCGGCTCGAAGGAGGCGCTGGTCGTCGCCTACCTCGAGCAGCGGGACATCGCCGATCGGCGCGCCTATCGCACGCAGGTCGCCGGTCTCCCCGACGGCGCCGCGCGCATCCTCGCGCCCTTCGACCTCGCCGAGAAGGCCGCCTCGCACGAGCACTACGTCGGTTGCATCTACGCGAACGCCCTGAACGAGTTCCCCGACCCCGAACAGCCGATCGCGGCCGCGGTGCGGCACCATCGCGAGTGGGTGCGCGCGCAGTGGACCGAGGCGCTGGAGCCCCGGGAGGATGCCGGGCGCCTCGCAGAGGCGATACAGATCGTGTACGACGGTGCGCTCCTGGGGGCGAAGGCCGCGCAGTCGCCGCAGCCCATCCGCCTCGCCCGCTCGCTGGTCGAGACCATGCTCCGCGACGCTGCCGCGCCCCTCAGCCGCGCATAACAGAAGTCACTGACTCGCATTATGTAACGTAATATTTCAGAAGACCGCACAGACCGGTCTGGTCGCTTGCTACGCTCGGCGACGTCCCATCACCGCACGATGTCACGCCACCGCACGATGTCGCATGGCCATACCGAGGAGAGCAGCGTGCCGCACCCAGACCAGAACCGTCGGCCGATCGCCGCGCTGCACGCCGTGAGCGTGACGCGCAGTGGCGAGCCGGTCTTCGCGGGCCTCGATCTCGACGTGCATCACGGCGAGCTCCTCACCGTCGTCGGACCCTCCGGCGTCGGCAAGTCCACGCTGCTCAGCCTGCTCGCGGGCCTGCTGCAGCCGGGCTCCGGCACGGTGAACCGCCCCGAGGACGACGGAGGATCGACGCGCCTCGTCTTCCAGCAGCCGCGCCTGCTGCCCTGGCGCACCGCCGCGGAGAACGTGCGGCTCGGCCTCGAGTTCCGGGCCAACGGCGGCCACGGGCTCGGCCACGCGCACGACGCGGATGCCCGCGTGACCCGGCTGCTCGCCGAGCTGGGCATCGCCGATCTCGCGGAGCGCATGCCCGAAGAGCTCTCCGGCGGCCAGGCTCAGCGCGTCGCCATCGCGCGGGCCGTCGCCGCCGACCCCTCGCTGCTGCTGCTCGACGAGCCGTTCTCGGCCCTCGACCCGCTGACACGGACCGACACCCAGCAGTGGCTGCGCGAGGTGCACCGGCGGCTCGGGCTCAGCACCGTGCTCGTCACGCACGATCTCGCCGAGGCCGCGCGCCTCGGCGATCGCGTGGTCGTGCTGAAGCCGGGCGGCGCCATCGCACTCTTCGACGCGACCGACGACGACCACGATCGCCTGGAGCAGGAACTGCTGCGCAGCTTCTCGGATGCGATCGAGGCCGACGGCATCGAGGCCGGCGTCGCCGATGCCGAAGGGCTCGACGCGGCGGGCCAGCCCGAAGACGCGGTCGCCGCCGGCGCATCGCGGCAGCACAGTCGGCGCGAGCTCCTCACCGTGGCCGGAGCCGGGGCGCTCATCGCGCTGCCCGTCGTGGCGAGCGCCTTCGCCCGGCCTGCTGGGGCGGCCGCGGGGAACTCCGGAGGCACCGGCACAGGCGGCACCGGCGCCTCCGAGTCGGTCGACGGCTCCCCCGTCGAGCGAGCCGAGCTGCGCCTCGGCTACCTCCCCATCACCGACGCCGCCCCGCTGCTCATCGCGCACGACTCGGGCGCCTTCGCCGAGCGCGGCATCGACACGCCCGCTCCCACCATGTTCCGCAGCTGGGCCTCCCTCGTCGAGGCGCTGCAGGGCGGCAGCATCGACGTCGCCCACCTGCTCATGCCGCTCGCCATGCAGCTTCGCTACGACGCCGGCGTGCCGGTGAAGGTGCTCGCCTGGAACCACGTCAACGGCTCGGCGCTCGCCGTGCGGCACGAGATCGACGGCATCCCGGCCCTGGCCGGCACGACGGTCGCGGTGCCCGGATGGTACTCGATCCACAACGTGGTGCTGCAGCAGCAGCTGCGAGCCGCCGGACTCACGGCCGTGATCGACACGGATCCGAGCCGCGAAGCCGGCACCGTGCAGCTCGTCGTGCTCGCCCCGGCCGACATGCCCACCGCCCTCGGCAACGGAGCGATCTCGGGGTACATCGTCGCCGAGCCGTTCTGCGCCGTCGCCGAGGCGCAGGGGGTCGGCAAGATCCTGCGCTTCACCGGCGACGTCTGGCGCGAGCACGCCTGCTGCGTCACGGTGGTGCGCGAGGACCTCGTCGACGAGCGCCCGGAGCTCGCACAGCGGGTCGCCGACTCGATCGTCGCGGCGCAGGGCATCATCCTCGGTGATCGTGCCGCGGCTGCGGATCGCCTGAGCGCCGGCGGGTATCTGCCGCAGCCCCCCGCAGCGATCGCCCGAGTGCTGGTCGAGCACGAGGATCAGCACGCGGCCTACGCCGAGAGCGGCGCGACCCGCCACCCCGAATGGCAGCAGCCGCGCATCGGGTTCCAGCCCTACGCCTACCCGAGCTACACGGAGCGCCTCGTCGAGGAGCTGCGCCTCACGACCGTCGACGCGGAGACGGCGTGGCTGCATCGCCTCGACCCCGCCTCGGTGCACGAGGATCTGGTGAGCTCGACCATCAACCTGCGCGCGATCGAGGCCGCCGGGGGGCTTGCCGCCTTCGGGGCGCAGCGCTCGCGGAAGGAGGTGGTGCAGCCGTGATCACCCGCGTCTCCGCACGCGTCGCCGTGCTCGTCGCCGCCGCACTGCTCTGGTGGCTGCTCGCAGACGTGCTGTTCGCGTCGAACCCGGTCGTCTCGAAGATGGGCCCGGTCAGCACGGTCACCGGCCTCGTGCAGCTGCT
>JBFXIT010000126.1:0-4807 GCA_050175655.1 Leucobacter sp. | reverse complement strand
GCCCGGTCCTGAACGAGATCAACACCCTGCCGGGCTTCACCCCCATCTCGATGTACCCGAGGCTGTGGGAGGAGTCGGGGCTCGGCTACACGGCGCTGATCACCGAGCTCATCGAGCTCGCGCTCGAAGACGACTGATCCCCAGCCCGTCACGGGCCATCTCGGGCGCGACGGTCCGGCTCATCGCGCTCGCCGAGTTCAGGCGTCTGCGGCTGGGCTCGGCGGCACGTCGGTCTCGAGGCCGACGACGTTCGGCTGCTGCACGCCCCACCGGTAGGTGTTCTCGATGTGCTCGTGCAGCTCCCGGCGCGCCGTCTCCGCGTCGCCGCTCATGATGGCCTCGACGAGCCCCTTGTGGCTCGCCGACGGATAGGTGCGGTCTCCGCCCTCGTCGGGGATGATGCGGAGGATCCGGGAGAGGGTGTCCTGGATGTCGCGCTCGGCCTCGACCAGGCGGTCGTTGCGCGCGAGCTCCGCCACGTAGACGTGGAACCGGGCGTCGGCGAGACGCCGGTCGGCGGGGCGCAGATAGACGTGATGGTAGTCGTCGGAGAAGCGGAGCAGTCGCTCGAGCTCTTCGGGGGTGGCCCGCAGCGCCGCCAGATAGGCGGCCTCTCCCGAGACGGCACGGCGCCAGTCGGTGAGCTCTCGCAGTGCCGCGATGGGGACGGGGGAGTTTCGCGAGGAGCTCTCGAGCCGGTCCGCGATGTCCTCCTGCACGTAGGTGCCGCCGTGCCGGCCCCGCCTGGTCTCGACGTAGCCGAGCTCGCGCAGCTGGGCGAGCGCCTGTCGCAGGGTCATCGGCGCCACGTCGAGCTGAGCGGCGAGCTGATCCTCCGGCGGGAGCCTGTCGCCTCCGCGGAGCTGGCCGGTGGAGATGCCCTGGACCAGGCGCGTGAACACCTCTTCGGATCCGCCGCGCCCGGCGGATCGGGGAGGTGGGAGCAGGCTCATTTTGCATCTAACTTCTAGGTGTTATATGTTTACCGAGGTTCGCAGACGATTCAGAGAAAGGTCCTCAGTGACTACTACCGTATCCCAGCCGGCGCAGGTGACCGTCTCCTTCTCGAAGGACGGAGCCGAGGCGCCCGAGAAGTTCCGCAGCGAACTCGTCGAGGCTGCCGAACGGGTGCGCGGTCTGCTGGAGGAGCGGGGGATCGAAGTACTGCTGGTCAACGCGGCGAACCCCGACCGCTCGACGGAAGAGGCGCTCTCCGGCGCCTCCGGACTGATGATCCTCGGCGGCGCGGACATCGATCCCTCCGTCTACGGCCAGGATCTGGAGGCGGACAACCTCTACTACGTCGATCCCGCCGCCGACCGCTACGAGGTCGGGCTGGTGCGCGCCGCCGCCGAAAGTGGGATCCCGGTCTTCGGCATCTGCCGCGGCCTGCAGATCATCAACGTCGCGATGGGCGGCACGCTGATCCAGGATCTCGGCCCGGGGCTGCACAACCAGGAGGTCACGGGAGACCCCTGGACGGACCACGGAGTCGCCCTGGCCGCCGGCACGCGCCTGCGGGCCTGCATCGGCCAGGAGGACATCAGCGTCCGCACCGGGCACCACCAGGCGCTGGACCGGATGGGCGACGGCCTGCGCGTGGCCGCCCGCGCGGCCGACGGCGTGGTCGAGGCCGCCGAGGGAACCGACCGCTGGATGCTCGGCCTGCAGTGGCACCCGGAGGAGGCGCACGGCGACACGCTGGCGCTCGGCCGCCTCTTCGACGACTACGCCGACGCCGTCCGACGGCGACGTGCGGAGGCGGCCCCCGACTCAGACCTCGCACTGCGCCTCGGCGCAGCGTGACCTGAGGGCGCGAGCCCTCGCCCCTCGGCAACCCGCCGAGGTCCCGATGAAGTGAGTGAGGAAACACATGAACAATAAGAAGGCTCTGCTGCTGGCCGGTTCGACGGCTGCGCTGGCGCTGCTGCTGAGCGCCTGCTCGGCTGAGAACGCCGACTCCGATGGCGCCGCGGACGCCTCGGCGGGGGGCAGCGGATTCGGAGAGTGCGAGATCACGAGCACTCCGGACTCGATCGCCTTCGAGCTCGACGATCCGAGCAAGCTCACCGTCGCCACCGTCCTGCCCAACCCGGGCTGGTGGAACGGCGACACCCCGGAGAGCATCGCGAGCGGGTTCGAGTACTGCATGGCCGCCGAGATCGCCAACATGGCGGGCGTCGATCGGCTCGAACTGAAGAACCTCGCCTGGGATCAGTACATCTCGGGCACGGCCACCGGCTTCGACATCGCGATCGCCGGCACCACGATCACCGACGAGCGCAAGCAGGTCTTCGACTTCACCACCCCCTACTTCGAGTCGAACCTCGGCATCGCGGTGCAGAAGGACGCCGATGTCACGGCCGACAACCTCACCGAGAAGACCATCGGCGTGCTCCAGGGCAACATGGGTGCCCAGTACGTGCAGGAGAGTCTCGGGGTCACCCCGCAGCTCTTCCAGAACCAGGCCGACATGTTCACCGCGCTGCAGGCCGGCCAGGTCGACGCGGTCGTCACAGACACCACCCTTGCGCTCACCTCGACCAACGCCTCGAACGGCGCCCTCGTCGTGGTCGGCCAGATCAAGCTCGACCAGGGCTACGGCGCGGTCACCCCGAAGGGCGACGCGAACTCGGCTCCGCTGAACGAGGCCGTCGAGACCCTGATCGCCGACGGCACGCTGGACCGGCTCTCGGAGGAGTGGCTGAAGCCGTTCTTCGGCACCGACCCGAACAGCATCCCCTTCTGGACGGTGGGATAGTCCTTGACCTCGACAGTCATCGGCAGCGGGGTTGAGCGCTCCTCGGAGCGCCTCAGCCCCGCCCCCAACGTCCTCGGCGTGGCGCTCGCCGCCACCGTCGGCAGCGTGCTCCTGCTCCTGATCGTCGGCGTGCTCGCCGGGATCGTGGTGCCGGGCACCGCGTTCGGGCTCTGGTTCACGATCCTGGGCTTCGCGCTCGCGGCGATCTGCGTGTTCGTCGCGCTGACCGCGCTGGGCCGCGCGGTCAAGTCGGCCCGCCTGCAGCGGACCGGCGAGGTGCTCGAGGCGCGCGCGGTCTCGGACGGTGCCCGCGAGCGCGCCTTCGTCTCCCTCGGCTTCACCGTGATGCTCCTGGTCGTGCTGGCCGTCATCGCGCTCATCACCATGAACGACGCCGCCGTCGCCAAGACCTTCTTCCAATGGGAGCTGATCTCGAAGAGCGCGCTCGACGTGGTGAAAGCGTTCGGCGTGAACATATTCATCGCCGTCATCGCCCAGGTCTTCGTGCTGATCCTCGGCCTGATCCTCGCCATCGGCCGGATGCTCCCGGGCAAGGCGGGCAGGCCGATCCGGGTGCTCGCGATCACCTACATCGACGTCATGCGCGCGGTGCCCGCCGTGATCGTGCTCTACCTGGTCGGCTTCGGCCTGCCGCTCGCCGGCATCCCGTTCCTCAGCGACTTCTCGCCGGTCTGGTTCGCGATCGTGGCGCTCACGCTGACGTACAGCGCCTACGTGGCGGAGACCTTCCGCGTCGGCATCGAGCAGATCCATCCCTCGCAGTCGTCGGCCTCGCGCTCGCTCGGCTTCTCGTACGCGCAGACGCTGCGCTACGTGATCCTGCCGCAGGCGATCCGCTCCGTGATCCCGACGCTGCTGACCACCTTCATCGCCCTGCAGAAGGACACGTCGCTGGTGAACATCATCGGCACGATGGACGCGTTCAACCAGGCGAAGTTCTACGCCTCCAGCAACTTCAACCTCTCGTCGGTCACCGTGGTCGCGATCCTCTTCGTCATCATCACGATCCCGCAGACCCGAGTCGTCGACTGGATGCTGGAACGCGGCAACACCGCGCGTCGGGGAGGTGCGAAGTGAGCTTCATCGAGCTGCACGAGGTGCGGAAGTACTACGGCGCCACCGAGGTGCTCAAGAGCATCGACTTCTCGGTGGAGAAGCACGAGGTCGTCTGCCTCATCGGAGCCTCCGGCTCCGGCAAGTCGACCATGCTGCGCTGCATCAACGCCCTGGAGACGATCGACGGCGGGCAGATCCTGCTCGGCGGCGACGTGATCTCGGGCCCCGGCGTCGACGTCAACGCGCTGCGCCGACGCGTCGGCATGGTGTTCCAGTCGTTCAACCTCTTCCCGCACATGACCGTGCTCGAGAACCTGATGCTCGGCCAGGTCAAGCTGCTCGGGCGCGGCAGGGCGCGGGCCGAGGAGCGCAGCCGCGAGCTGCTGAAGAGGGTCGGGATGGAGCACCGCTCCGACTACTATCCCGACCAGCTCTCCGGCGGCCAGCAGCAGCGGATCGCGATCATCCGTGCGATCGCGATGGATCCCGAGGTCCTGCTGCTCGACGAGATCACGTCGGCGCTCGACCCCGAGCTGGTGGCCGAGGTGCTGAACATCGTCCGCGAACTCGCACGGGACGGGATGACGATGCTGCTCGCGACCCACGAGATGAGCTTCGCCGCCGAGGTCGCGAACAAGGTCGTGTTCCTCGAGCAGGGCCGCATCCTGGAGCAGGGCCCGCCCGAGCAGATCTTCCGCGCCCCCAAGGAGGAGCGTACGCGGGAGTTCCTGAAGCAGGTGCTCGAGGCCGGGAGGCTCTGAACCGGAGGCGTGCGCTCAGGGCCGCCGCGCGCACCCGTCCGGGTACGTCCGCGGCGGCCCTGCCGCTAGCCGAGATCGAGGGTGTCGGCGAGACTCGTGCACTGGCGCTCCTGCGGCAGCACCTTCACCGCGCCCGCCAGGTCGACCACGGTCTCGGTGCCGCTGGCGCGCTCGCTGTGCACGACGACCTGCAGCCCCGGCGAGCGCC
>JBFXIT010000125.1:0-4927 GCA_050175655.1 Leucobacter sp. | reverse complement strand
GGATGCGCGACGAGCCGGCGTGCGCGTCGATGTCGGCGTGGTGCGCGACCTCGACGTTCGACGGGTCGAGGCGCCACTCCCCCGGATCGTCGCCGCGGGTGATGAGCACGCCGTGGAGTGCGAGCAGACCGGCGACCACGCGCACGTCCGAGATGTTGGGCACGTTGCGCAGCACGCTCGGGGTCTGGCCGAGCAGCGCCGCCACCATGGCCTTCGTGGCCAGGTTCTTGGCGCCGCGCACCTCGATGCGGCCCCGCAAGGGCCTGCCTCCGTTGATGATGATCTCGTCGGAGGTCAGCCCCACGCGGGCGCCCGCCTTGCGGGCGTCCTTCTTGAGTCCCTCGGATTCGGCACCGTGGTTCTCAGCACCGTGGTTCTCCGCACCGTCGCCGTTCGCGGCCGGGCTGATGCTCTCGTTCTCGGCGTTGGTCACGCGCGGCCCTCCTAGGCGTTGGGGACGGGTAGTGTCGTGGGCATCCACGCCGGGCGGCCGGCCTCGAACTTGGTGATCGCCTGCTCGTTGCGCAGCGTCAGCGAGATGTCGTCCAGCCCCTCCAGCAGCCGCCACCGCGTGTAGTCGTCGATCTGGAACGGCACCGTCACATCGCCGGCCGTGACCGTGCGATCCTCGAGGCTCACCGTCACTCCCATGCCGGGGTTCGCGTCGAGCACCTCCCAGATGCGCTCGACATCGGCCTCTTCGACCTGCGCTGCGAGCAGCCCCTGCTTGCCCGAGTTCCCGCGGAAGATGTCGCCGAACCGCGGCGACACCACCACCCTGAACCCGTAGTCGCGCAGCGCCCACACCGCGTGCTCGCGCGATGAGCCCGTTCCGAAGTCCGGGCCCGCGACCAGCACCTCCGCGCCCTGATAGGCGGGCTGGTTCAGCACGAAGCCGGGATCCTGCCGCCAGTGGTGGAACAGCGCGTCCTCGAACCCGGTCTTCGTGACCCGCTTCAGGAACACGGCCGGGATGATCTGATCCGTATCGACGTTCGAGCGCTTCAGCGGCACCGCGACGCCCGTGAAGGTCGTGAACTTCTCCATCAGGCCGCCTCCGCCTTCTCGGTCTCGTTTGCGGGAGTCGCATCATGCGTGATGCCCTTCGCCGCGTCGTCCTGCAGGTCCCACGGGCTCGACAGCGTGCCGCGGATCGCGGTCGCCGCCGCCACGAGCGGCGACACCAGGTGCGTGCGGCCGCCCTTGCCCTGCCGGCCCTCGAAGTTGCGGTTCGACGTCGCCGCGCAGCGCTCCCCCGGAGCCAGCTGGTCGGGGTTCATGCCCAGGCACATCGAGCATCCGGCGAAGCGCCATTCGCCGCCGAACTCCTCGATGATCGTGTGGAGGCCCTCCTTCTCGGCCTCGAGCCGCACGCGCGCCGAGCCCGGCACGACCATCAGCCGCACGCCTTCCGCCTTCTGCTTGCCCCTGATCACGCTCGTGAACGCGCGCAGATCGTCGAGCCGGGCGTTCGTGCACGATCCCATGAACACCACATCCACCGGGATGTCCTTCATCGGAGTCCCGGCCTTGAGATCCATGTACTCCAGCGCCCGCTCGGCGGCGGCGCGCTCGTTCGGATCGGCGATCTCCGCGGGATCCGGCACGGTGTCGCTCAGCAGCACGCCCTGGCCGGGGTTCGTGCCCCAGGTCACGAACGGCTCCAGCTCGCTCGCGTCGATGAACACCTCGGTGTCGAACACGGCGCCCTCGTCGGTCGGCAGCGTCTTCCAGTACTCGACCGCCGCATCCCAGTCCGCGCCCTGCGGCGCGTGCGGGCGGCCCTTGACGTAGTCGAAGGTCGTCTCGTCCGGCGCCACCAGGCCCGCGCGGGCCCCGGCCTCGATCGACATGTTGCAGATCGTCATGCGGCCGTCCATCGACAGGCCGCGGATCGCGGATCCGCGGTATTCCAGCACGTAGCCCTGGCCGCCGCCCGTGCCGATCTTCGCGATCACCGCGAGGATGATGTCCTTCGCCGTCACGCCGGGGCGCAGTTCGCCCTCGACGTTGATCGCCATCGTCTTGAACGGCTTCAACGGCAGCGTCTGGGTCGCCATCACGTGCTCGACCTCGCTCGTGCCGATGCCGAACGCGAGCGCGCCGAACGCGCCATGCGTCGACGTGTGGCTGTCGCCGCAGACGACGGTGATGCCCGGCATGGTCAGGCCCAGCTGCGGGCCCACGACGTGCACGATGCCCTGCTCCTTGTCGCCGAGCGGGTGCGCGCGCACCCCGAACTCCGCGACGTTCTTCCGCAGCGTCTCGATCTGCACCCGGCTCGTGGGCTCCTCGATCTCGCGGGTGATGTTGATGGTCGGGGTGTTGTGATCCTCGGTCGCGATCATGAGATCCACGCGGCGCAAGGGGCGATCCGCCATCCGCAGTCCGTCGAAGGCCTGCGGGCTCGTCACCTCGTGGATGAGGTGCAGATCGATGTAGATCAGATCGGGATCGCCGTTCTCGCCCTTCACGACGACATGCGAATCCCACAACTTCTCAGCCAGGGTCCGGGGCTTGGTCTGCTCAGTCATTCCGTGTACTTCTCTATTCCATGACTTCTGACGCGCGGTGCGCGAGGTGTGATCGGCCATGCGGAACTCCGCGACGGGACGGCCGAAAGAGCTACACCCCGTCGCGGCATTGAAGAAGCAGCCGCCGCGAATCCATTCGTCGAGTCTACCATCGGCAGCCCCTGCGATTCGCCGAGAGCGAGCAGCGGACCGCCGTCGGGATCGGTCGAGCGGACCCGGACCGGCCTAGTCCTCGCGGTCCTCGTGCGCGCCGAGGTGCAGGCGCTCGCCGTGCTCGCGCGCGACCCGGCGCATCTTCATGATGCTCGCGATGGTCGCGATCGCCATCGCGGCGACGATGAAGCCGAGCGAGAACCAGATGCTGATGTCGGGCACCCATTCCACGTGGCGGCCGCCGTTGATGAACGGCAGCTCGTTCTCGTGCAGGGCGTGGAAGATGAGCTTCACCCCGATGAAGGCGAGGATCGCGGCGATGCCGTACTTGAGGTACTCCAGGCGGTCGAGCAGGCCGCCGAGCAGGAAGTAGAGCTGGCGGAGGCCCATGAGGGCGAACACATTCGCGGTGAACACGATGAACGGGCTGCGGGTGATGCCGAAGATCGCGGGGATCGAGTCGAGCGCGAAGAGCAGGTCGGTCGTCCCGAGGGAGACGAGCACGAGCAGGAACGGGGTCCACATCCGCTTGCCGTCGACCGTGGTCCGCAGCTTCCCGCCGTCGTAGTGCTCGGAGATCGGCATGACCTTCTTCACCTGCCGCACGACCCAGCTGTCTCCGCCGTGGGCCTCCTCGCCGGGCTTGACCTGCTGCCAGGCCGTCCAGATGAGCCAGGCGCCGAAGATGAAGAAGATCCAGATGAAGCGCTCGATCAGAGCGGCGCCGGCCAGGATGAAGATGCCGCGGAAGATCAGCGCGAGCACGATGCCGATCATGAGGGCGCGCTGCTGGTACGCGTGCGGCACCTTGAAGCTGGCGAGGATCAGCACGAACACGAACAGATTGTCGATCGAGAGGCTGTACTCCGTGAGCCAGCCGGCGAGGAACTCGGTGCCGTGCTGCACATCGCCGAGCATGAAGATCGCCCCGGCGAAGATCAGCGCCAGCAGCACGTAGAAGCCGACCCAGAGGCTGGCCTCGCGCATCGAGGGAACGTGCGGGCGCTTGATGATGAGGAGCAGGTCGATGATGAGGATCGCGACAAGCACGATCATCGATCCGATCTCGAACCAGAGAGGCAGTACCGGGGTCACAGGGATCGCTTTCGGTGGGGCGCAGGGTGCGCAGAGGCCCGAAAGTCTCTTCCCAGCGTCCGCTCTCGCGGCGCTGCGCCCGCACCGGCCGGGCCACGGAGCCCGGCGTCCTGACGACGCGGGCGAAACGGAATACTCCCCTTCGCTCGGATCAGTCTAGAGGAGCGGCTCGCACCGGTGTAGCGGCACGGCGGTTTCCCAGCAGCAGACGGGCGTCATGCCGCTACGCTCCTGTTCAGAAGCGCACGCGAAAGGAAGCCCGTGATCGACCGTTCAGCCCCTCCGATCGAGCGCTCCACGGCCAGGGGCCCGGGCCCCGCATCGCGCACCCTCGCCGGCTTCATCTTCGCCAGCCGCTGGCTGCAGGCGCCCCTCTACCTCGGCCTCATCATCGCGCAGGCCGTCTACGTCGTGCTGTTCTTCGTCGAGCTGTGGCACCTCGTCGAGAACGCGATCATCGAGGGGCACATCTCCGAGACCGAGGTCATGCTGAGCGTGCTCGCGCTCATCGACATCGTGATGATCGCGAACCTGCTGATCATGGTGATCATCGGCGGCTACGAGACATTCGTGTCGAAGATCCGCGTCACCGGCCACCACGACGAACCCGATTGGCTCTCGCACGTCAACGCGAACCTGCTCAAGGTGAAGCTCGCGATCTCGATCATCTCGATCTCGTCGATCCACCTGCTCAAGACGTTCATCGAGGTGGGCCGCATGGACGGCGGCGTCGTGGCCGATTCGTCGGGCAAGGTGATCTACTCGGGCGAGGGCGTGATGTGGGAGGTGCTGATCCACCTCGCCTTCATCGTGTCGGCGCTCGCGCTCGCCTGGATCGACCGCATGAGCCACACCGGCCATGGCGGGAGGCGGGACAGGGATCACGAGGCGCATGCGCTCGCCCCCGAGGCGGGTGCGGACGCGGCCCGTACCGGCGCCGCTGCCGCCGAGGCCGGCTACGTCACCGTGCGCGTGCCTGCAGGCACCCCGCTGCCCGCGGGCTCCGAGATCTTGGGCGCAGAGGATCCGTCCGATGAGGCACCCCTCGCCGGAGCTCCCGCGAAGAACGGGTAACCGCGGTCAGCGACTGCCGGGAACGTGCCCTCCTGCGGCTTCGAGGCGGGCTCGGAGATCATCTCCGACCT
>JBFXIT010000124.1:0-4933 GCA_050175655.1 Leucobacter sp. | reverse complement strand
GTGCTGAACGCCCGCGACAACGTCGACTACTCCGGCCTCGCAGCGACGATGCTCGCCATCGGCCTGCTCGGCTTCCTGCTCGACCGCATCTTCCGAGGCATCCACCGCCTCGTCCTCTCCCGCACCGGAAGGCGGACCCCGTGAACTCCAGCGCCCTGAGCCCCGAAGCCCGCGAGACCCTCTTCCGCGAAGCGGCGGGGCTCGCCGCCGAGGTGGCCACGGAATCCGATCGCGAAGGATCGCCCGCCGAGGCCGCGCTCGAGCGGTTCGGTGCGCTCGGCGCCTTCCGGCTGGGCCTCGCCGGCGGCCACCCCGAGGGCGCCGCACCGGCGGCCTCGCAACTCGGCGACGGTGCCGATCGAGCCGCCGCGCAACTCGGCGACGGTGCCGATCGAGCCGCCGCGCAACTTGGCGACTATGCGAGATTGCTCGAGGCGGTGGCCGGCGAGTGCCTGAGCTCGGCCTTCTCGCTGTGGGCGCACCGCATGGTCGTCGAGTACCTGTATGCCGCCGGAGGCTTCGACGAGCTGCTCGAAGACCTCCTCGCCGGGCGTCGCGCCGGATCCATCGCGATGGCCACCGCGATGCAGGAGCTCGCCGGAGTCGGCTCGATCCCCACCATCGCCGTGCCGGAGGGCGACGGATACCGGGTCTCGGGCCGCATCGCCTGGGCGTCGAACATCGCTCCCGGCACGGTGATCGTGTTCCCCGCCCGGGTCGCGGGCGCCGGCGCCGGCGGAGCTGCGGATGAAGCGGAGGATCGCGGCGAGCGGGTGATCCTCACCACCGTCGTCGGCGCGGACGGCCTGACCGTTCGCGAGGTTCAAGATCTGCTGGCGCTCGGCGCGACCCGCTCGGCGATGCTGCAGTTCGACGGCGTGCTCGTGCCGGCCGGCGGCGTGGTGGCTGCTTCCCTCGACGTCTGTCGCGCCCGCCGCCACGCGCACCTGCTGCTGCAATCCGCATTCTGCCTGGGCCTCGCCGCTCGCTGTCTCGCCGAGGCCGGGCAGCAGCTCGCCGGCCCCGGCGGTGTGCTCGCGGCGCATCACGCGCGCCTCTCGGAGCAGCATCGCGAACTCGCCGACTCGCTGCACGCCTACGCCGATGACCGGTCTGCAGCCGGCGCACGCGAGGTGACGCTGCTGCGCTACGAGGCCGCCCGGCTCGCGGGCGCCGCCGCCCGTCACGAGGCGACCCTCGTCGGCGGCCGCGGCTACGTGACGACGAGCGCCACGAACCGCAGGCTGCGCGAGGCGACGTTCCTGCCGGTGCAGTCGCCCAGCGAGGTGCAGCTGCTGCAGGAGCTGGAGGGGTTCGGGCTGCACCTCACCGAGGGATACTCCATCTGACGCCGTCTCGATAGGCTTCGTGTGTGACGGGTGAAACCCAGCCGAAGGTGCCCGCGGCCGATCAGACGCTGCGCATCCTCGGCCTGCTCGCTCGATCGCGTGGCCCCCTGCCCGCCAGCATGATCGCCGCGCAGCTCGATCTGCCCCGATCCACCGTCTATCATCTGCTCGCCGCGCTGCAGGAGCACGGTTTCGTGATGCATCTGCCCGAGGAGCGGAGGTACGGGCTCGGGATCGCGGCGTTCGAGCTGAGCTCGGCATATGCACGGCAGGAGCCGATGAGCCGCATCGGCCGGCCGCTGCTGACGGCGCTGGTCGACCGCGTGCGCATGAGCGGGCACCTCGCGGTGCCGCACGGCCGCGACGTGCTCTACATCGTCGAGGAGCGCGCCCAGGGAGCGCCGTCGCTCGTCACCGGCGTCGATGTGCGCCTGCCGATGCAGCTCACGGCGAGCGGGCGGGCCATCCTCGCCGCGCTGCCCCGGGCGCAGGTGCGTGCGCTCTTCCCCGACCGCAATGCCTTCGTCCGCCGGCACGACGTCGCCGACGACTCCCGCAGCACCGGCATCGAACGCTACTCGCAGTTGCGTGCGGTGCTCGACGCGACCGTGACGCGAGGGTTCGCCCTCGAACGAGGATCGGTCACCCCGGGCTTCTCGTCGGTCGCGGTGCCGGTGCTCGACCACCGCGGGTGGCCGGTGGCTGCGATCGCCGTGACGTTCCGCGACGAGGACGTGCCGGAGGATCGCTTCGCCGAGTTCACCGGCGGGTTGGCGGCCGAGGTGCGTTCCATCGCCGAGGCCCTTTCGTCCCGCATCCACGGGCGCCCGGCGGCTCCGAGTTAGCAGCGGAGAGGGGATCCGCAGCCCTCACCCCAGCCCCGTGATGAGGTTGATGACCGTGGCGATGATCCCCGCACCGAACAGGTAGCCGAGCAGCGTCTGCGCGATCACGATGCGACGCACCTCATTGCGGGTGACGTTGGTGTCGGCGACCTGGTAGGTCATGCCGAGCCCTACCGAGAAGTAGGCGAAATCGGTGTACTCGGGCGGCTCCTCCTGGTTGAAGTCGATGCCGCCGACCGGTTCGCCCGAAGGCCCCTCCTGGTAGTAGACGAGCGCGTAGCGCAGCAGATAGTCGGTCTGGATCAGCGCCCACGAGGTCACGACGCTCAGCACAGCGATGCCCGCCAGCAGGTACCCCTCGGGGCCCGGGGTGCGCTGGGCCTGCACCGCCACGATGGCGACCGCACCGAGGCTCACCACGCTGCCGACCGTGGCGACGAGGCGGGCGATGTTCCGACCGGGATCCTCGGCCCTCGCATGTTCGCGCGTCTGCTCGGCGTTCATGGGCCACACGGAGACCAGGGTCCAGACCACGGAGATCAGGGCGAGCACCGCCCACCCCGCGAGCAGGCCAGCCGCGAGGCCGAGGATCGGCGTCGCCAGCAGGCCGCCGGCGATGCCGAGCAGCAGCGCGACGGCCCATCGGATCCTCACCTGCGCCCGACCCGCGATTCCACTCATGCCCCGAGGGTACCGCCAGGAGCCCCCAGCGGATCGGAAGGTGCGGAGCGCGCCGGGGAAAGCCGCGCCGATCAGACCACGCGCTCGCCCGCGCGCCAGACGGCGGCCGTGAGCGGCATGCCGGGGCGGTAGGCCAGATGGGTCGAGGAGGGCGCCTCGAGCAGCTGCAGATCGGCGCGCGATCCGGAGGCGATCACGCCGACGCGGGGCTGGGCTTCACCGCGCGGATCGATCCAGTCATCCTCGTGCATGCCCAGCGCGATCGCGCCGCCGAGGGTGGCCGCGCGCACCGCCTCCTGCACGCTCAGGCCCATCTGCAGCACGGCGGTCGCGACGCAGTAGCCCATCGAGCTCGTGTACGAGGTGCCGGGATTGCAGTTGGAGGCGATCGCGAGCACCGCGCCCGCGTCGATCAAGCGGCGGGCGGGCGCGAGCGGCATCCGCGTCGAGAGGTCGCAGGCCGGCAGCACCGTCGCCACGGTGCCCCGCGCGCCCCCCACCCACGAGCCCGCGAGCGCGTCGACGTCGGCATCGGTCAGGAAGCCGAGGTGGTCGACGCTCAAGGCTCCCTGCTCGACGGCGAGACGCGCACCCGGGCCGGGACCGAGCTGGTTGCCGTGCACTCGGGTGGCGAGCCCCGCGGCCGCGGCGGCCTCCAGCACGAGCCGCGAGGCGGCCTCGTCGAAAGCGCCGGTCTCGCAGAAGACGTCGACCGCACTGACATGGGGCGCCACGGCGTCGAGCATCGGGCCGGTGACGAGGTCGAGATAGGCGCCAGGATCCTCTCCCGCGGGCACCACATGCGCCCCGAGGAATGTGACGGCATCGGCGTACTCGCCGGCTACCCGGGCAGACCGCACCTCGTCCTCGACGGTCAGCCCGTATCCGGTCTTGGTCTCGAGCGTCGTGGTGCCGCCTCGGCGCGCCTCGGCGACCAACCGGGCCAGATTCGCCGCGAGCTGCGCGTCGGAGGCGGCGCGCGTCGCCGACACCGTGACGTTGATGCCGCCAGCGGCATACGCCTCGCCGGCCATCCGAGCCTCGAACTCCGCGGTGCGATCGCCCGCGAACACCAGGTGCGTGTGGGAGTCCACCCAGCCCGGCAGCACGGCGCGACCGGCGGCGTCGAAGCGCCCGTCGGCGGCCGGAGCGGCCGACGCCGGCCCGACCCACGCGATCCGCCCCTCCTGGATCACGACGGCCGCGTCTCGCAGGCGTCCGCCATTCGCATCGTCGTTCGTCGTCAGCTCGGCGATGTTGTCGATCAGCAATGCGGCCATGGCTCTACCTTCGCATGTTCGGGAGAGGGGCGGGGCGACTCACCACGCCTCGGTGCCTGTCTGCTCGGCGCGGATCACCACGCCTCGTCGGTGTTGCGGATCACGGGCTCCATCGGCACCCGCACCCCGCGCTCGCGGGCGACGTCGACGGCCCGCTGGTACCCGGCGTCGACGTGGCGGATCACGCCCATGCCGGGGTCGTTGGTGAGCAGGCGCGAGAGCTTCTCGGCCGCGAGGGGCGTGCCGTCGGCCACCGACACCTGACCCGAATGGATCGAGCGGCCGATGCCGACGCCGCCGCCGTGGTGCAGCGACACCCAGGTGGCCCCCGAGGCGGTCGCGGTGAGCGCGTTGAGCAGCGGCCAGTCGGCGATCGCGTCGGATCCGTCGGCCATCGCCTCGGTCTCGCGGTAGGGCGAGGCGACGGACCCGGAGTCGAGGTGGTCGCGGCCGATCACGATGGGCGCCTTCAGCTTGCCCTCGGCGACGAGTTCGTTGAAGCGCACGGCGGCGCGGGCGCGCTCCCCGTACCCGAGCCAGCAGATGCGGGCGGGCAGGCCCTCGAACTCGACGCGATCCTGCGCAGCGCGGATCCAGCGGTGCAGGTGCTCGTTCTCGGGGAAGAGCTCGAGGATCGCCTCGTCGGTCACGCGGATGTCCTCGGGATCGCCCGAGAGCGCCGCCCAGCGGAACGGACCGAGGCCTTCGCAGAAGAGCGGGCGGATGTAGGCGGGCACGAAGCCGGGGAACTCGAAGGCGCGCTGGTAGCCGCCCTGGC
>JBFXIT010000123.1:0-4979 GCA_050175655.1 Leucobacter sp. | reverse complement strand
CGAACTCCCCGCACCACCGACAGGCCGCCCGCCCCGCCGAGCGGAAGCCGATCGGCCCGCCGCAGCTCCCGCCCGAGGCCGTGCACCGCGCGCGCTCGCCGCAGTCGCCGCAGACCGCCACCGGAGCGTACCCGGGAGTCGCCACCTGCACCAGCACCGGGCCCTGCTTCAGCCCCTCGCGTATCGCCCGCGCGGCGAACTCCGGCACCCGGCCCGCGAACGCGTCGGGTGCGACGGAGGCGTCGGCGTGCACCACCCGGGTGCGCCTCGGCGGCAGCCGCTCGGCCTTGACGTATCCGATGTCCACGAGGCGCTGCACCTCCGCGCTGCGGGCGTGCGCCGCGAAGTAGAGCCCCGCCCCGGCCTGCTCGGCCCGCACCAGCGCGGCGTCGCGGGCATGGACGTACGGGGTCAGCGGCTCGGCGAACAGCGGATCGCCATCGTCCCAGAGCATGATCGCGCCCAGTTCGTACGCCGGCGCATAGACGGCCGAGCGGTTGCCGAGCACGATACGGGGAACGGGGTCGAGCGCGCGCAGGAAGTTGGCGTAGCGCTCACCGTTCGACTGCCGGGCGTCCACCCTCACGATATCCGGATGGCCGAGCGAGGCGAACGTGTCGCGCAGCTGATCGAGATCCCGGTAATCCGGGACCGCCATGATCACGCTGCGTCCCGCCGAGAACACGGCCAGCGCAGACCGGGCCAGCCTCACGGCCCAGCCGCCCACCCACTCGCCGGTCGAGAGGCGCTCCGGCCCGTGCGAGGAGGTCGCGCAGAGGCGATCGCCTGCAGCGAGCAGCGCTGCGAGCTCGCGCTCGTCATCCGTCGCCTCGAATGCGGGCCCGTCGGACGATGGCTCCGGCGCGGCGCCGGCCGACCGCTGCTCCGCTGTGCCAGCTACAGATGTGCCCGCTGCAGACGTACCCGCCGCAGAAACGGCCAAGTGCTGCTTCTCGGCACCCGTTGCAGCAGCAGCCAAATGCTGCTTCTCGGCACCCGTTGCAGCAGCAGCCAAATGCTGCTTCTCGACCCGGACCATGCGCTGCGGAATGGCGAGGCGCAGGATGTCGCAGGCCGAGCCGCCCGCCCGATCCGCGACCGCACGGGCCAGCCGCCACACGTCGGGCGTCAGCTGCGGCACCGGCCCCACCGCATCGGAGATCTCCTGCAGCTCGCCCCCGAAGTCGCTGCGCTCGACGAACTCGATCACATAGCCGAAGCTCTGCCTGCTCTGCGAACGGAACGGCACCCGAACCCGCTGCCCCACCCGCAGCTCGCCGGCCAGCGCCTCGGGAACGGCATAGTCGAAGAGGTGGTCGAGCTGCGGCAGCGCCGAGTCGAGCAGCACACGGGCGACCCGGCGCTCGCCCGCAGGCTCCGCCCGGTCGCTCAGCGCCGCCACGTCGCTCACACCAGTTCAAGGGTTCCGTGTGCGCTAGAGGCCGGCCGCCGCCCGCAGCTCGGCCACCCGCGGCGTCGCCTCCCAGGTGAACTCGGGCAGCTCGCGGCCGAAATGACCGTAGGCGCTCGTCTTCGCATAGATGGGACGGAGCAGATCGAGGTCTCTGATGATGGCGAGCGGGCGCAGGTCGAAGACCTCGCGAACGGCCGCCTCGATGCGGTCGAGCGGAACGGCCTCGGTGCCGAACGTCTCGACGTAGAGACCCACGGGGTGGGCCCGGCCGATCGCATACGCGACCTGCAGCTCCGCCCGCTTCGCGAGACCCGCGGCGACCACGTGCTTCGCCACCCAGCGCATCGCGTAGGCGGCCGAGCGGTCGACCTTCGAGGGATCCTTGCCGCTGAACGCGCCGCCGCCATGCCGGCTCGCACCGCCGTAGGTGTCGATGATGATCTTGCGACCGGTGAGGCCCGCATCTCCCATCGGCCCTCCCACCACGAAGGGGCCGGCGGGGTTGATGAACAGCTCGGCATCGGAGCTCGCCAGCTCCACCCGTTCGAGCACCGGGCGGATCACCTCTCGCTCTACGTCTGCCCGCAGTTCGGCCTGGCCGATCCCGCGCTCGTGCTGAGTCGAGAGCACTACCGCCTCGATGCTCGCGGCGCGATCGCCGTCATAGCCGATGGTGACCTGGGTCTTGCCGTCGGGTCGGAGGTAGGGCAGCACGCCCGTCTTACGCACCTCGGTCAGCCGCTCGGCGAGCCGATGGGCGATCCAGCTGGGCAGCGGATGCAGTTCGGGCGTCTCGTCGGTCGCATAGCCGAACATGATGCCCTGGTCGCCGGCCCCCTGCAGGCTGAGCTCGTCGCGATCCTCGCCCTCGCGCACTTCGAGAGAGGCGTCCACTCCGCTGGCGATATCGGGCGACTGCTGACCGATCGAGACCGAGACGCCGCACGAGCCGGCGTCGAAGCCCATCTCGCTCGACGTGTAGCCGACCTCGCGGATCGCCTGGCGCACGATCTGCGGGATCTCGACGTAGCCCGAGGTCGTCACCTCTCCGGCGACGTGCACGAGACCGGTCGTCACGAGGGTCTCGACGGCCACGCGGGCATCCGGATCCTGATCGAGCATGGCGTCGAGGATCGAATCGCTGATGCGGTCGCAGATCTTGTCGGGATGCCCCTCGGTCACCGACTCCGAGGTGAATTGCCGCAGTGACATGAACAGGCCTCCCGAGGGTGTCGTCGCGATCCGGAGCCGGAACGGCCCGGACGCGGGTGGAAAGCGCCTGAGTACGGGTCTGCTGGCGAGACCCGCGGGCGCGGAAACTGAACCGAGTCCAGGCTATCCGACGCCACTGACACCGTGACGCCGGCTGACACGGCGGCCTCGGCGGCGGCTACTCCGCCTCGGCGGCCTCGGCCTCGCCTGCAGCGGCGTCGAGCGCGTCCTCGAGCGAGGTCGTCGCCGACTCGGGCACCTGCGGGGTCATCACGAGCTTGCCCTCGACGATCTCATGCAGCGCGGTCGAGAGCGGCTTGTCGTCGACGGAGGCGTCGACCAGCGGGCCGACGTTGTCGAACAGGTTGCCGTCGTGCAGATCCGTGTAGTAGTCGTTGATCTGACGCGCGCGCTTCGATGCGAAGATCACCAGGGCGTACTTCGAATCCACCTTCTCGAGCAGGTCGTCGATGGGGGGGTCGATGATGCCGTTCACCTGAGCCATGGGGCGATTCTCCTTCGCTATAACCACCCCATCCTACCCCAAGAGCGTGCGGACCAGCACCTCGCCGTGTTCGGCGGCCAGGCGCCTCCAGGTGAGCGTCGAGCTCACTCTCACGACCCCGGGCGTGCGTCGCTCATCGCCCGAACCGCCCAGGAACCCCATCGCCTCGGCTGCGAACGCGGCGGCCGCAGGGATGCCCGGCGCGATCTCGCTGCCCCACACCGCGTTCCGCACGCGGCGCACCACCGCATCGCCCGGAGAGTCGGGCAGCGCCTCGGCCACCCGCGCCATCCCCTGCTCCGCGACCGCTGCGAGCGATGCCGCGTCTATCGCGCCCGCCGGCTCCCATCCGCGGTGCGGCGGCAGCACGCCCGCCCACGCCGCGGTGACGGTCGCCTCGGGCAGCTCGAGGCCGCGACCGAGCACCCCCAGCCGGGCGATGCGATCGAGCAGCGAGCGCACGGTCACAACGATGTCCACCGCCTCCTCGGGAGGCCGTGCGAGCGAGAAGGATCGCAGCACGAGCACGACGGGCACGTGATCGGTGAGGCTCTCGGGAGCCTGCGTGCATCCGAACACCGCGAGCACATCGCCCCTGACGACGAGCCGGACCTCCGAGCGGCCGGCGCGCGCGAGGCGCTCCAGGTAGATGCGGAGATCGTCGCGGCCGGCATGATCGGCGAGGTCGAGCGTGGCAGGCATCGTCACCAGCCTAGCGCGCGCCCCGCAATAGACTGAGGTCAGCAGGCCTCGTGCTTCTGCGGCACGAGGCGTCGACAGGCATCAACGCAGAAACACCGCAGGAGGCGTCATGACCGGGATCCCAGACCTGACCGCGATGCTCTCGGTCATCGATTCCGAGGCCCGCACCCGCGACGACATCTTCACCGGCCCGTCGTTGCCCACCCCTCACGGCCGCTCGTTCGGCGGGCAGGTGCTCGGGCAGGCGCTCGCCGCATCGGGCGAGACCGCGCCCGAAGGTCGCGAGCTCCACTCGATGCACGGCTACTTCCTGCGGCCCGGGGCCTCCGAGCAGCGCATGACCTTCGAGGTCGCCCGTCTCTACGACGGCCGCTCGTTCTCGACGCGCCGGGTGCAGGCCTACCAGGGCGGCGAAGTGCTGATGTCGATGATCGCCTCGTTCCAGGAGCCCGACGACGGGCTCGAGCACCAGGATCCCGTCGACATGACCGCCGTCGCCCAGCCCGAGGATCTGCCCACCGTCTGGGAGCGCTACGGGCATCTCGCAGACGGCGGCCGCGCATCGTGGGTGCTCAACCGGCCCTTCGACTTCCGCTACGTCGACCCCGACATCCTGCTGCGGGTCGAGGAGCCGGCCAGCTCTCAGCGGGTCTGGCTGCGCAGCCGCGACGACCTCGAGGGCGGGCAGCTGCTGCACTCGGCCGCGCTCGCATTCGCCAGCGACTACCTGCTCGTGGAGCCGATCCTCCGACGCCACGGCATCCCCTGGGCGACGCCCGGACTGCGAGCGGCGAGCCTCGACCACGCCATGTGGTTCCACCGGCCCTTCCGAGTCGACGACTGGCTGCTCTACACGCTCGAGACCCCGACCTCGCAGGGCGGCCGCGGCCTCACCTTCGGCCGCTTCCACGACCGCAGCGGCAATCTCGTCGCGAGCGTGGCGCAGGAGGCGATGCTCCGGCGACCCGACGGGTTCTAGCGGTGACGCCGACGGGCGAGTCGAGTAGCACGCCGTCCCTCGGCGGGCGATCCTGTGCTTGCCGTCACGCCCGCCCGCGGCGGGCGATGAAGAGCACATAGCGCTCGAGCGCGTACTCGGGGTCGCGGGTGCCGCCCTTGAGCAGCCATTCGGTCTCGGCAGCCAGG
>JBFXIT010000122.1:0-5134 GCA_050175655.1 Leucobacter sp. | reverse complement strand
CGATCGGCTTGAGGGTGTGGCCGGTCTCCCGCGCCCGATCGACCGCGAGCACGATCTGCTCGGTGCTGCGCGGGGCGACCTCCAGCACCGGCTGCGAGCGCTCGGTGCGCGCCCAGTTCTGCCATCTGGCCGTCACAGCCAGCACTTCCCCTCGCCTCGGTAGGTATCCAGATCCTCCAGCGCGGCGCTGTCCAGCACCGGCACCACGTGGTTCGCGTGCTCCATGGGCTCCCCCGATTTCGTGTGCCGCAGCCAGACGCGATCGCCGACGCGCAGATGCTTCGCGGCGGGGCCGATCAGCGGCGTCTGCACCTCGCCGGCGCCCTCGCGCGTCGCGTAGCGCAGGCCTTCCGGCCAGACGGGTCTCGGCAGGCGGTCGGGCGCGGCGGGGCCCGAAGCGATCCACCCGCCTCCGAGCAGCGTCGCGGTCTCGGCGTTGGGGCGGCGCACGACGTCGAGCGCGATGGCGACGGCCGGGGCCGGGGAGAACGATCCGTAGTGGTCGAAGAGATGCGGGCCGAAGAGCCCGCTGCCCGCTGCGACCTCGGTGATCGAGCCCTCGGCGACGGTCTTCTCGATCGATCCCGTTCCGCCTCCGTTCACGAACTCGAGCTCGGCGATCTCGCGCACCGCGGCGACCGCGAGCGCACGGCGCTCGGCGAGCTCCGCACCGCTCGCCCGCTGCACGACGCGCATCAGCAGCCCCTCCGCGGGCCTGCCCGCCGGCCGGTCGCCGACCCCCGCGATCTGCGCCTCGTACGACATGACGCCCACCAGTTCGAAGCTCTGCCGGCGCAGCACCTCCTCGGCGAGCGCGCGCAGCCGCTCGGGAGTGCGCACCGGCGAGCGCAGCACGCCGACGTGGCCCAGCACGGGCGCGTTCCACGAGGCGTCGAAGTCGAGGCAGACGCGGATCGGCCGCCGCCTCGACGGCGGCGCGACGGCGTCGATCAGGTCGAGCTGATCCTCGTCGTCGACCATCACGGTGACGCGCTCGGCCGCGTGCTCGGCCGCGCTCGTCCCTCGGCGGCGCGAGCCGCCGAGGCCCGCGAGCGCGGCGATGGCCGCGCGATCCGCCGTCGGATAGGCGACCAGAATGTCGTCGAAGCGCTCGCTCAGCCAGACTGCCTCGGCGAGGGTATAGGCGAGCAGTCCCCGGTAGCCGGGCAGTGCGAGCACGGCGTCGAGCACGCCGCGCACGCGCAGCGACTTCGTGGCGACGCGGATGGGCAGTCCGCCCGCGCGGCGGAGCATGTCGTGGGCGTTCCAGGCGAGGGCCTCGACTCCGAGCGCCACCAACGGGGCGGAGCGATCCGCCGTGGCATCGGCGAGTCGCGGCCAGTACTCCTCGGGCCGCTCCCAGGGCCGCTTCTCGGCCGCTGCGCGCAGCTCCGGCGCCGCGAGATCCAGTCCCATGGATAAATTCTAGCGGCGGCGCCCTCGCCATCTCTTGATGCGCAGGACGATGGCGAGCACGATCACCACGACGATGACGGCTACCAGCACGAACTTAGCGAAGAGCACGTCCCCTAGCTGGGACTCGAACCCAGACTGTGCCGATTTTAAGTCGGCTGCCTCTGCCAATTGGGCTACTAGGGGCCCTGCCTATTCTGGCAAATAGTGAACCCCGCCGCTGGGCAGAACGACGGGGCTCACAGTCTTTGGGCCGGCTCAGGGCCGGCGGGGTGCCGACGAGGTCAGCTGAGGCGGGCACGCAGGCCGGCGAGCTGCTCGCGCAGCGCGGCGGGGACGCGGTCTCCGAATCGGGCGAAGAACTCCTCGGTCAGCTCGCACTCGGCGAGCCACGACGCCGGATCGATGGCGAAGATCTCGTCGAGATCCTGCTCGACCTCCTCGATGCCGTCGAGGTTGAGCTCGCCCTCCGCCGGCAGCACGCCGATCGGGGTCTCGCGCCCCTCGACCTCGCCCTCGACGCGGCGGATGACCCAGTCGATCACGCGCGAGTTGTCGCCGAAGCCCGGCCACAGGTAGCGCCCGTCGGCGCCCTTGCGGAACCAGTTGACCTGGAACACCCGGGGCGCCTTCTCGCCGAGCGCGCCGCCGACCTCGAGCCAGTGACCCCAGTAGTCGGCCATGTTGTAGCCGCAGAAGGGCAGCATGGCGAAGGGGTCGCGGCGCAGCTCGCCGACGGTGCCCTCGGCTGCCGCGGTCTGCTCGCTCGACACTGTGGCGCCCATGAAGACGCCGTGCTCCCACGAGAGCGACTGCGCGACGAGCGGCACGTTGGTGGCGCGGCGGCCGCCGAAGAGGATCGCGTCGAGCGGCACGCCGTCCTGCTCGAACCAGTCGTCGGCCAGCGTCGGGGTCTGCTGGATCGGCACAGTGAAGCGCGAGTTCGGGTGAGCCGCGGGGCGGCCCGAATCCGGGGTCCAGTCCTCGCCCCGCCAGTCGATGAGGTGCTCGGGCACCGCGCGGGTCTTGCCCTCCCACCACACGTCGCCGTCGTCGGTCAGGGCGACGTTGGTGAAGATGGTGTTGCCCCAGAGGGTCTCCATGGCCACCGGGTTGGTCTCCTCGCCGGTGCCGGGAGCGACGCCGAAGAAGCCGGCCTCGGGGTTGATCGCGTAGAGGCGGCCGTCCTTGCCCGGGCGCAGCCAGGCGATGTCGTCGCCGATGGTCTCGACCTTCCAGCCCGGGATGGTGGGCTGGAGCATGGCGAGATTGGTCTTGCCGCAGGCCGACGGGAACGCCGCCGAGAGATGGTAGACCTTGCCGGTACCGGTGTTCGTGAGCTTGAGGAGCAGCATGTGCTCGGCGAGCCAGCCCTCCTTGCGCCCCATCACCGAGGCGATGCGCAGCGCGAAGCACTTCTTCGAGAGCAGGGCGTTGCCGCCGTAGCCCGAGCCGTACGACCACACCTCGAGGGTCTCCGGGAAGTGGGTGATGTACTTGAGGTCGTTGCAGGGCCAGGCGACATCCTCTGCGCCGGCCTCCAGGGGCGCGCCGACCGAGTGCACCGTGCGCACCCACTCGCTGCCGGGGGTGATCCCGTCGAGCGCGGCCTGGCCCATGCGGGTCATGATCCGCATGTTGAGCACGGCGTAGGGCGAGTCGGTGATCTCGATGCCGAGCTGGGTGATGGCACCGCCGACGGGGCCCATCGAGAACGGCACGACGTACATGGTGCGGCCGCGCATGGCGCCGTCGAAGAGCGGCATCAGCTCGGCCTTCATCTCGGCCGGGGGGACCCAGTTGTTGGTGGGGCCCGCGTCCTCCTCCTTCTCGGAGCAGATGAAGGTGCGATCCTCGACGCGCGCGACATCGCCCGGGTGCGAGCGGGCGAGGAAGCTGCCCGGGCGCAGATCCTTGTTGAGCTGGATCAGCGTGCCCGCCTCGACCATCTCGGTCGTGATCCGGTTCCACTCGTCCTGCGAGCCGTCACACCACACCACTGCGGCGGGCTTGGTGAGCTCCGCGACCTCGGTCACCCACTGCACGACCTCGGGGTTCGAGGTCGTCGCCCCCTCGGCGACCATCTGCGCGATAGGAATGTCGGTGTCAAGAATCGAGGTGCTGCCCATGCCGTTCGTTCTCCGTAGTGTGAAATTGCCGTCAAGAAACGGCTTTAGCTCTATTCTGAGTGAACTTTCCGTGTCCAGATGGCAAATTCTACCCGTAAAGAATCAAGATTCTTGCCGTATAGTCAAATCATGGCCCCCGAAGCGACTCCCACCGTCGACCACGGCGCGATCGACCGTCTGGTGCTCGGCAAGCGCATCAGGCACTTCCGCACCCGCGCCGGGCTGACCCTCGACGCGCTCGGCGAACGCGTCGGCGTGGTCGGCAGCCAGCTCTCTCTCGTCGAGAACGGGCGCCGCGAGCCCCGGCTCTCCCTGCTGCAGGGGATCGCGCGCGAGCTGAGCGTCGATCCCGCCGAGCTGCTGGCGCCCGAGGCCCCCGACCGCCGCAGCGAGCTGGAGATCGAGCTCGAGCGCGCGCAGAGCGCCCCCATCTACCAGCAGCTGCAGCTCCCCCATGTGCGCGCCCCCCGCTCGCTGAGCGACGAGGCGCTCGAGTCGCTCGTCGGCCTGCACCGGGAACTGGCCAGGCGCAGCCGCGCCGCCGTCGCCACCCCGGAGGAGGCCCGGCGCGCGAACACCGCGATCCGGCTGCACATGCGCGAGCAGAACAACTACCTGCCCGACATCGAGCGGGTCGCCGAGGATCTCATGGCGAGCATCGGCCACACCACCGGCGCCGTCACCCACCGAGAGGTCGCCGTGCTCGCCGAGCGCCTGGGCTTCACCCTCATCTTCGCCGACGACCTGCCCTCGAACACGCGCAGCATCACCGATCTCGAGAACGGGCGCATCTACCTGCCCCCGGCGTCGATCCCGGGCGGCCACGGCCTGCGCTCGCTGGCGCTGCAGGCGATGGCCCACCGGGTGCTCGGTCACGATCGGCCGGCGAGCTACGCGGAGTTCCTCGAGCAGCGGCTGCAGATCAACTACTTCGCCTCGGCGTGCCTGCTGCCGGAGACGCCGGCGGCCGAGTTCCTGCAAGAGGCGAAACGGGATCGCAATCTCGCGATCGAGGATCTGCGCGACGCGTTCGGCGTCACCCACGAGGCGGCGGCCCACCGCTTCACGAACCTCGCCACCCGCCACCTCGGCCTCCGCGTGCACTTCTACCGCACCGACGAGGCGGGCGCGCTGGTGCGCGGCTACGAGAACGACGGGCTCCCCTTCCCGGTCGACGCCTCGGGATCGATCGAGGGGCAGCTGGTCTGCCGGAAGTGGGGCGGGCGCACGGCGTTCGACCGCACCAACCGCACGAGCGAGTTCTACCAGTACACCGACACCCCATCGGGCACGTTCTGGTCGAGCGTACAGACCGGCGACACGGCGCAGGGCACCTTCTCGCTCTCGTGCGGCGTGCCGTTCGACGACACGAAGTGGTTCCGCGGGCGCGACACGCAGGCGCGGGCCGTCTCCACCTGCCCCGATCCGGCGTGCTGCCGCACCCCCGGCGACGATCTGCTCGCGCGCTGGGAGGGCCGGGCGTGGCCCAGCGCGCGCATGCACGCGCACGTGCTGGCTCCCCTGCCGACGGGCAGCTTCCCCGGCGTCGACGACACCGACATGTACGAGTTCCTCTCGCGGCATGCCCCTTC
>JBFXIT010000121.1:2957-5154 GCA_050175655.1 Leucobacter sp. | reverse complement strand
GAGTTGAGGGTGCGCACGATGCCGCCGGCGCCGAAGACGCCGGGCAGATCGCCCCCGGGGAGATCCAGCCCGCGGTCGGCGACGAGGCCGGTGGCGAGCACGACGGCGTCGAAAGCCTCGCCCAGCGCGTCGAGATCGATGTCGGCGCCCACGTCGACGTTGCCCGCGAAGGTCACCCTCGGATCCTGGAACAGGCGCTCGAACTGCCGCGTGATCGCCTTCGTGTGCTGGTGATCGGCGGCGACACCGTAGCGGATGAGCCCGTAGGGGCACGGCAGCCGATCGAACACGGTGATCTCGGCCTCGGGAGCCCCGCGCAGCATCGACTGCGCCAGGTAGCACCCGGCGGGGCCGCTGCCGACGACTGCCAGCCGCAGCGGTGCGGAGTTCGACATGCTCAGCTCCTTCGCCAAATCGGTCGTGATTTGATCCAGTGTACCGGTAAAGATGCACATTGTGAAGGTATGACCGCGATCGGCTTGATACAAGGGAAGCGGGGGTGTCGTGGTCGTCCTGTTCTTCGATCTTGCAAATCAAAAGATTCACATATAACCTATTTCACACCCGAGCCTGTGGGAGCACGGCTCACGGAACTTCGACAAGGGAGTACGAATGACCGCCATCACCGACGAGGTGCCCTACCTCGATATCGCAGACCCCGGCTTCGCCATGAGTTCCGAGGAAGTGCGCAGCGCGCGCGAGCGCAACTGGTACGCCAACACCAACTACGGCGTCGCGGTGCTCCGCTACGCCGAGGTGACCGAGCTGCTCAAGCATCCGAGCCTCAACCAGGGCAGCGCCAAGTGGCCCGAGCACCACGGCGTGCACGGCGGGCTGTTCTACGACTGGTGGGTCAAGAACCTGCTCGTGCTGGAGGGCGACGAGCACCACCGGATCCGCCGCCTGCTCAACCCGGCCTTCTCGCCGCGCGTGGCCGAGTCGCTGAAGCCCGAGTTCGCCGCGATCGCGAACGAGCTGATCGAGGATATGAAGGCCAAGCAGGCGAGAGGCGAGCAGGTCGAGTATGTCGCCGACTTCTCGGAGCCCTTCGCGACCCGGGCCCTCTGCGCGATGATGGGGCTCTCCCACGAGCACTGGCCCTTCATCGCCGATCGCGCGAACACCGTCGGCTATGCGCTCTCGGTGACGATCAAAGAGGACATCGAGCGCATCGACCAGGCCGTGAAGGAGCTCTACGACTTCGTCGAGGAGCTCATCGAGGAGCGCAAGGCCGACCCGGGCGAAGACGTGGTATCGCGTCTGGTCGGCTTCACCGCGCACGGAGACAAGCTGACCGACGAGGAGCTGCGCAACGCGCTGGTGCTCATGCTCTTCGGCGGCATGGACACCACCCGCAATCAGCTGGGCCTCATCCTCCAGACCTACATGCGCAACCCGGAGCAGTGGGAGCTGCTGGCCCAGAACCCCGAGGAGCTGACTAAGCCGGCGCTCGAGGAGGCTCTGCGCGTCAACCCCACCACCCGCTGGGTCACCCGCGAGGCCAACGAGGACTTCGAGTACCAGGGGCTCTCGATCGCCAAGGGCACGACGGTGCATTTGTTCACGATGTCGAGCGGCACCGACCCCGAGGCGTACCCCGATCCCGAGATCGACATCCTCGCCAAGGACCGCAAGCCGCACCACACCTTCGGCGGCGGCGTCCATCACTGCCTCGGCCACTACATCGCGCGCGCCGACATGAGCGTCGCCCTGCCGCTGCTCGCGCAGAACTTCACCGCCCTGAACTGCCCCGGCGGCGACGAGTGGCTCCCCGATTCGGGCAACCACGGCCCCGTGCGGCTTCCCATCACGTTCGACATCCGATAGAGACCCGCGCCCCGGCGCAGACACGCAGACCTTCCAAAGGTGAAAGGAACACCATGACCGACCTCAAGACCGGAGGGCGCTTCGGCGCCGCGCTCCGGGACATCTTGGCCGACAAGACGGCCTTCGCGCGGCATCGCGAGGCCAACCTCAGGCCGGAGACCGTTCGCGCGTTCGGCGAGAAGATCGCCGACAGCGGCGTCAAGTACATCTACTACATGATCCCCACCCTCGGTGCGCGCACCGTGGCCAAGGTGGTCCCGGCAGAGCACTACGAGCGCATGCTCGGCAAGGGCATCGCCTTCCACCGCACCGCGCTCACCGACCTGCAGACGAGCCGCGAGGGCGAGCTGATCGGCGGCGGGGTCGCCGC
>JBFXIT010000121.1:0-2857 GCA_050175655.1 Leucobacter sp. | reverse complement strand
GGCACCGCCGAGAACGTGATCGAGGACGGGCGCGTCGAGCTGCACGCCACCGAGACCGCCCGCCAGGCGATCGCCGGCATGCTGCTGCATACGCCCGGCTCGATGCTCGTGATGGGATCCACGGTGAACTCCTACAAGCGCTACTGGGACGCGGGCCAGTTCGCGCCCTCGGGCGCCGACTGGGGTCTCGACACCCGCGGGGTCGCGATCCGCATCTCGGCGAACGGCCGCATGGAGTACCGCCTGCCCGACGCCTCCGTGAACCCCTACCTCTCCCACATCTACCTGCTGGCCGCCATCGAGCGCGGCCTCGAGGAGCAGCTGGATCCGGGCGATCCCGGGCAGCCGAGCGAGGTGATCCGCGATGTCGTGGTGCCGAACACCCTCGGATCCGCGATCGAGGCCTTCGAGGCCGACGAATACCTCATGGGAGCGATTCCCGAGGAGCTCACCCGCATCTTCCTCCAGCTGAAGAAGGACGAGTGGGCGCGCTACTGCGGTCAGATCACGCAGTGGGAGTTCGATCAGTACTGGGAGGCGATTCCGTGACCGACAACAACAACCGAACCATCAGACTCGCATGCATCGACTCGGCGGCGCTGCCGCTGTTCGACAAGAGCCCCGACGGCGTGCATCGCGATGGCTACGAGCCGGAGGCGGCGAAGCTGGTCTTCGACCGGATCGGCGCCGAGATCGAGTGGGTCATGCTGCCGTGGGAGGACATGATCCCCGCCGTCCGTCGCGGCGACGCCGACGCGGTGTGGTGCGGCCAGGGGATGACCGAGGAGCGTGCCGCGCTCGTCGACTTCACCCGCCCCTATGCCGTCTTCAACGAGACGCTGGTGGTGCGGGCCGATGATCCGGCGCGCGCGCCGGAGCAGCTGGCCGGCTACCGGATCGGCGCGATCGCGAACTCCACCAACATGAAGCTCGCCGAGACCTTCCCGGGGGTCGAGCTCGTGAGCTTCGGCGCCAGCGACGACGTGTTCGGCGACATGATCGAGGCCACGCGTTCGGGTGCGATCGACGGCTTCGTCGACGACGACGTCGTCATGATCCCGCTCGGGCAGGAGGATCCCGACTTCGTCGAGGCGTTCACCGTGAAGACCGGCAACCGCTGGGGCATCGGCGTGGCGCCGGGCAACGACGCGCTGCGCGGCGAGATCGACGCCGCGCTGGCGGCCGTGATCGCGGACGGCTCGCTCGCCGCCGTCTGGAACAAGTGGATGCCGCTGCTGCCCTTCCCGCTCGGGGAGGATCGGTAACGGTGAGCATTCCCCGCATCGGTGTGACCGGGATGTGGTCGAACCAGATCCACGGTCTCCGCTTCGACGGAAGCGCGGTCGCCTCGGCCGTGCTGCGCTCGGTGGTGCGAGCGGGCGGCGAACCCCTCACGCTCTTCGCAGAGGGGCCGTCGCCCGCCGAAGACCGGCTGCGCGGGCTGGATGCCCTGCTCGTACCGGGCGGATCGGACATCGATCCGCTTCGGTACGGGCAGGAGCCGCTCCCGACCACTTCGGTCGCCGACTTCGCGGCGCAGGATCAGTTCGAGGCCGACATGATGGCGGCCGCGATCCGGCTCGGCCTGCCGGTGCTGGCGATCTGCCGGGGCTTCCAGCTGCTGAACGTCGAGCACGGCGGAACGCTCGTGCAGGATGTGGCTCCAGACAGCCCGCATCGCAACAGCGTGCACGACGTTTCGCTCGCGGCGGGCTCGCGCCTGAGCTCGGCCATGGGCGTCGAGAAGCTGCCGGTCTCGTCGTACCATCACCAGGCGATCGACCGCGTGGGCGCCGGCCTGCGCGTCGTCGGCACCGCTCCGGACGGGGTGGTCGAGGCCCTCGAGGTCGAGGATCCGGCCGTCGAGCTGCTCGCGATACAGTGGCATCCGGAGGATTCGGCCGCCGAGGATCCGCGCCAGCAGGCGCTGTTCGACTGGCTGGTCGAGCGTGCGCGGGAGAGGCGAGGAGGATCGGCGTGACGAGGGTGCTGGTGATCGAGCATCAGGGCGATGCCGGAGCCGGGCTGATCGGCGAGCGACTGCGCGATCTCGGCGTCGAGCTCGTCGAGGTCGGTCCCGATACGGGCCGGTCGGTGCCCGAGTCGCTCGACGGCTTCGACGGGCTGATCGTGCTCGGCGGTTCGATGGGACCGACAGACGATCACGAGGCCCCCTGGCTGCCGACCACGCGCCGGCTGCTGGCGGAGGCGGTCGAGGAGGAGCTGCCGACACTGGGCATCTGCCTGGGCGCGCAGCTGCTCTCGACGGCGACCGGCGGCAACGTGCGCGGCATGGTCGGGGGCCCAGAGGTGGGGCTGCTGAGCGTGAGCCTCAGCGACGCGGCGGCGGAGGATCCGCTCTTCGGCGCATTCGCCGATGCCGAGCTGCCCGTGGTCCAGTGGCACTGGCTGGAGTCGGATCGGCTGCCCCGGGGCGCCGAGCTGCTTGCGTCGAGCGCGGCCTGCGAGAACCAGGCCTACCGGCTGGGGTCGAACGCCTGGGGGCTGCAGTTCCATCCCGAGGCGCTGGGGGACACTGCGCAGCAGTGGACCGACGTCGAGGACCTCACCGAGGACGGCCTCGATCCGGAGACCGTCGTGAGCGAGGTGCGGGCTGCCGAGCCGCGCCTGCGGGCGACGTGGCAGATCCTCGCGGATCGATTCTCCCGGATCGTCCGGGAGGCTCAGCGCGAAGGCTGATCCACCACCATCACGCGCATGCCTCCTGTGCTCTCCGAGAGCGGCTCGAAGCGGGCGCCGGGCGGCGGCGTCAGCACCATCTCTCCGGGCAGGTGCCGAGCCGAGTTGCTCAGGAGCACCTGCCCGTGGCTTCCCAGGAGCGTGAGTTCGGCGCTGC
>JBFXIT010000120.1:0-5159 GCA_050175655.1 Leucobacter sp. | reverse complement strand
AGTCTCGGCCTCGTCTTCCACTACGCGCAGGAGCAGGGCATGCCGCTGCTCGATCTGAAGGATCTGCAGGCGCTGCTCGGCTACCTGAACGGCGACGAGGGCAAGGCCGAGATCGCGCGGATCGGAGGCCTCTCGAAGCAGACGGTCGGCGTGATCCAGCGCAACGTGATCGCCTTCGCGTCGCAGGGAGCCGACGCCTTCTTCGGCGAGCCGGCCTTCGAGCCGATGGACCTGCTGCGCACAGCGCCCGACGGCACCGGCGTCATCAGCCTGCTCGAGGTGCCGGGGGTGCAGGATCGGCCCGCGCTGTTCTCGACCTTCCTCATGTATCTGCTCTCGGAGCTCTTCGAGACCCTGCCCGAGGTCGGGGACCAGGACAAGCCGAAGCTCGTCTTCTTCTTCGACGAGGCGCACCTGCTGTTCGCCGATGCCTCGAAGGCGTTCCTGCAGCAGATCACGCAGACGGTGCGGCTGATCCGCTCGAAGGGCGTGGGCGTGTTCTTCGTGACGCAGACGCCGAAGGATGTGCCCGGCGACGTGCTCGCCCAGCTCGGTTCGCGCGTGCAGCACGCGCTGCGGGCCCACACGCCCGACGACGCGAAGGCGCTGAAGGCCACCGTGTCGACCTACCCGAAGTCGGGGTACGATCTGAGCCAGGTGCTGCAGGGGCTCGGCACCGGCGAGGCGATCGTCACCGTGATGGGCGAGAAGGGAGCGCCGACCCCCGTCGCATGGACGCGGCTGCGGGCGCCGCAGGGCTTGATGGATCCGATCCCCGACATGACGATGCAGGCCGCGGTGCTGGTCTCGCCGCTGCAGGCGAAGTACGGTCAGGCGACCGATGCGCATTCGGCATCTGAGATGCTCGAGGAGCGAGCCGAGGCGGCTGCCGCGGCCGAGGCGGAGGCCGAGAAGGAACGCCAGGCCGCGGTCGAGGCCGAGAAGGAGGCGAAGGAAGCCGAGAAGGCCGCTGCCGCCGAGGCGAAGAAGGCCGAGCGAGAGGCTGCCGCGGCCGAGAAGAAGAAGGAGCAGGAGGATGCGCGCAAGGAGCGCGAGCGCAACGCCGCGGTGAAGAAGACGGCGGATCGCGTCGGCTCGGTCGTCACCTCCGGAGCGCGCACCGTGGTGAACCAGCTGCTGCGCAACCTCTTCAAGAAGTAGGGGCGGAACCGCCCGGTCGTGCGCCGCCTTGCTGCGCCGGGCTCTGCGGGAGCAGGGTCAGTGCGCGACGCGCTTCCGAGCGCGCAGGCGGCCGAACGCATTCGCGACCACGACGACGACCGCGCCCCAGGCCAGCCCGAACACGGCCGAGAGCGCGCTGTCGATCAGCCAGGTGACGATCGCGGGGCCGTGGACCGCGTGGGTGACCGCATGCAGGGCGTCGGAGAACCACGGCACCCCGACCTCCGCGAGGTTCGCGATCAGGATGTGGCCGCCGACCCAGAGCATCGCCACCACGCCGACGACCGTCAGCAGCCTGAACACCCACGGCATCGCCTTCACCAGCCAGGCGCCGACCACCTTGATCCATCGAGGCCGCCGCCGGAGCATCCAGAGCCCCGCGTCGTCCATCTTCACGAGCAGCGCGACGACGCCGTAGACGGCGACCGTCATCACGACGCCGACGACGATCAGCATGGCGAGCCGCATGCCCCACGAGTCGGTCTCGATGTTGCTGAGCGAGATGAGCATGATCTCGGTCGAGAGCACGAGGTCGGTGCGCACGGCGCTCGAGACGATCCCCTTCTCGTCGGTCGCGGTGCGCTGCGCGATCTGCTCGGCTTCGGGCTCGTGCTCCTGGCCTCGCCACGACAGCACCCAGTGCCACACCTTGTGCGTGCCCTCGTATGCGAGGTAGGTGCCGCCTGCGAGCAGCAGCCAGGGGAAGACCCAGGGCGCCCACAGGCTCAGCAGCATGATGGCGACGATGATGACGGCCTTGTTGATCAGCGAGCCGCGCGTGATGCGCCACACGACCGGCAGCTCGCGGCTGGGGCTGAGCCCTCGAACGTACTGCGGCGAGACGGCCGCGTCGTCGATCACCACTCCGGTGGCCTTGGCCGATGCCTTCGCGGCGCCCGCGACGACGTCGTCGACGGACGCGGCCGCCGCCTTTGCCAGCACTGCGATGTCGTCGAGCAGGGCGAAGAAGCTGGAGGCCATGCTTGCGATTCTAAGGGGGATCGGCTTTTGCGGTGAGCGCGGATGTCGGTGGTGGACGATAGTGTCGCAGCATGGCGAAGACCTCGAAGGCTCAAGGAGCGTATGCGTGCTCCGAATGCGGCTGGCAGACCGCGAAGTGGGTGGGGCGCTGCGGCGAGTGCCAGCAGTGGGGCACGGTGGCGGAGGCGGCGGGATCCGGCGGCACGCTGGGCAGGACGGTGCGCGCGACCGCGCCTGCGGCGGGGCGCGAGGCGCGCCCCATCACCGAGTTCAGCGGCACCGCGGCTGCTCACCGCGTGACGGGCATCGGCGAGCTGGACCGGGTGCTCGGCGGCGGCATCGTGCCGGGTGCGGCGATCTTGTTCTCCGGGGAGCCCGGCGTCGGCAAGTCGACGCTGCTGCTCGACGTCGCGGCCCGCGTGGCGGCGGCGGGCGGCCGGGTCCTCTACGCCAGCGGCGAGGAGTCGACCGGGCAGATCCGCATGCGTGCGGAGCGCACCGGCGCGCTGCACGAGACGCTGTTCCTCGCGAGCGAGAACGACCTCGGCACCGTCCTCGGCCACATCGACGCGGTCGAGCCCGACCTGCTGATCGTCGATTCCGTGCAGACCCTCGTCAGCGATCAGGTCGAAGGCGGTGCGGGGGGACCCGCGCAGGTGCGCGAGGTCGCCAGTGCGCTGATCCGGGTGGCGAAGGATCGCGGGGTGCCCGTCGTGCTCGTCGGCCACGTCACGAAGGACGGCTCCGTGGCCGGCCCGCGGCTGCTGGAGCACCTGGTCGACGTGGTGTGCCACTTCGAGGGTGATCGCCAGACGGCGCTGAGGTTCCTGCGCACCCTGAAGAACCGGTTCGGGCCGACCGATGAGATCGGCTGCTTCGAGATGACCGGAGCGGGGATCGCCGAGGTCCCTGATCCCTCGGGGCTGTTCCTCAGCCGGGGCTCGGAGCCGGTCAGCGGCACCTGCACCACGGTCGCCATGGAGGGGCGGCGCGCGTTGCCGGTCGAGGTGCAGGCGCTCGTCGCGTCGAGCGCGACGCCGAACCCCCGGCGCGTCACGAGCGGGGTCGACTCTGCGCGGGTGTCGATGATCCTCGCGGTGCTCGAGCGCAGGGCCGGAGCCAGGCTGCACGACAAGGACGTCTACGTCTCGACGGTCGGCGGGGTGCGACTGGTCGAGCCGGCCGCCGACCTCGCCATCGCGCTCGCCGTGCTCTCGGCGATCGCGGACCGCCCCCTGCCGCACGATCTCGCCGCCGTCGGCGAGCTCAGCCTGGCCGGCGAGATCCGCGCGGTCGTCGGGGGAGCGCAGCGCGCCAGCGAGGCGGGCAGGCTCGGATACCGCACGCTCGTCGACGCCGAGGCGGGCACGCTGAAACGGGCGAAGGAGGCCGCGTTCGAGGCGCCGATGTAGGCGTTGCCGCGGGTGTCGATCCCGGGCCCGCGAGGCGGTTCCCCGAGTGGGCCCGAGACCCCGTTCGGAGAGGTAGACTTGAAGACCGTGAGTAACAATACGGTAGACGTGGCTCTCATCGGCGGCGGCATCATGAGCGCCACTCTCGGGATGCTGCTGAAGCAGGTCGAACCCGACTGGTCGATCGAGATCATCGAGTCCCGCGTCGAGGTGGCCACCGAGTCGAGCAACGCCTGGAACAACGCCGGCACCGGCCATGCCGCGCTCTGCGAGCTGAACTACATGCCGGAGGGGCCCGACGGCAGCCTCAGCGCAGACAAGTCGATCGACATCAACGAGCAGTTCCAGCTGTCGAGGCAGTGGTGGTCGTCGCTCGTGAAGCAGGGCGTGCTCGGCGAGCCGTCGAGCTTCATCAACCCGACCCCCCACATGGCCTTCGTGAGCGGCGAGGGCAACGTCGACTATCTGCGGCGGCGCTACGAGCTGCTCAAGGAGCAGCCCCTGTTCGCAGACATGGAGTTCAGCGACGATCCCCGGCAGATCGCCGAGTGGGCCCCGCTGCTCATCGAGCGCCGCGCGAAGAGCGAGGTGTTCGCCGCGACCCGGTCGGTGTCGGGCACCGACGTCGACTTCGGATCGATCACCCGCCAGCTCGTCGCCCAGCTCGTCGAGCAGGGAGCGCAGCTGCGCCTGGGCCACGAGGCGAAGAAGCTCCGCCGCCGCCCCGACGGCACCTGGGACATCACGGTGCGCAACCGCGCCAGCAGCGCCGAGACCCGCACCAATGCCCGCTTCGTCTTCGTCGGCGCCGGCGGCGGTGCGCTGACGCTGCTGCAGTCGTCGGGCATTCCCGAGATCAGGGGCTACGGCGGGTTCCCCATCAGCGGCAAGTTCCTGCGCTGCGACAACCCCAAGGTGGTGCGCGAGCATCGCGCCAAGGTCTACGGCAAGGCGGCGGTCGGCGCGCCCCCCATGTCGGTGCCCCACCTCGACACCCGCATCGTCGACGGCCAGACCAGCCTCCTCTTCGGCCCCTACGCCGGCTTCAGCCCGAACTTCCTCAAGAAGGGCTCGTGGTGGGATCTGCCGGGATCCGTGCGCCTTCACAACCTCGGCCCCATGATCAAGGTCGGCCTCACCGAGTTCTCGCTCGAGAAGTACCTGCTCGGCGAGGTCTTCGCCAGCCGCGAGAAGCAGCTCGAGACCCTCCGCGAGTACATGCCCTCGGCCCGCGCCGAGGACTGGTACATGATCACCGCGGGCCAGCGGGTGCAGGTGATGAAGAACGACCCGAAGAAGGGCGGCGTGCTGCAGTTCGGCACCGAGGTCATCACCGGCGGCGAAGGATCGATCGCCGGCCTGCTCGGCGCTTCGCCGGGAGCCTCGACCGCGGTGCACGCCATGCTCGACGTGATGCAGCAGTGCTTCCCCGAGAAGTTCGAGGGAGAGTGGAAGGGCGCCGTGCTCGAGCACATCCCCGCGTTCGGCACGGGCCTGAACGGCGACCCGGCCGCTGCCGCGGCCTCGCTCGCAGAGACCGCCGAGGTGCTCGGTCTCGAGACCGTCGCGGCCTGAGACGTGGCG
>JBFXIT010000119.1:2831-5165 GCA_050175655.1 Leucobacter sp. | reverse complement strand
CGACATGACTGCCGGTGAACCTCGCTGCGCCAAGCCTGCCGAGCGCATCGGCCCGACTTCAGCCACCCGGATAAGAGTGGCACCAACGATCAACTTTATCGCACTTGCATAAAGCGGTCAAATACCCCCGGAGGGCGTGTCACGCCTCGCCGGCGCCCTCGCCACTCGGCGCGCCGAACGAGGTCTCGTCGGCGAGGATCTCGGCGGTGCTCACCCGACGACCCGCCCGGCGGCGCTTGCCGGGTTCGGGAGCCGGGGGCAGCGCCTCGAGCACTGATCCCAGCAGGTCGTCGGCGTCGAGCTTCGGCGCCGCCTTCCCGCGAGACCGCTGCTTCGCCTGCGCGGGCACGGCCGGTTCCTCGGCCGCGGGCCCGGCGGGAGCGACCGGCTCGGGCTTCGCAGGCTCGGACTGAACCGTGTCGGCGTGAACGGCGTGCTCGGCAGCGCCCGGGATCGTGCTCGCGGCGATCTTCGCGAGCATGGAGCGCGATTCGTTGGTGATGGCGTGAGCGTGCTGCGTGCCCGAGTTCGAGGCCTGGCCCGACGACGGCTTGCGCTTGCCGCGCGAGCCGCCCTCGTTCCTGCGGCCCGTGACCGGCTCGTGGTACACGATGACGCCCCGGCCCGCGCAGACCTCGCACGGCTCGCTGAACGACTCGAGCAGGCCGAGGCCCAGCTTCTTTCGCGTCATCTGGACGAGGCCCAGCGAGGTGACCTCGGCGACCTGGTGCTTCGTGCGGTCGCGGCTCAGGCACTCCACCAGGCGGCGCAGCACCAGATCCCTGTTCGACTCGAGCACCATGTCGATGAAGTCGACCACGATGATGCCGCCGATGTCGCGCAGACGCAGCTGGCGCACGATCTCCTCGGCCGCCTCGAGGTTGTTCTTGGTGACCGTCTCCTCCAGGTTGCCCCCGGAGCCCACGAACTTGCCGGTGTTCACATCGACGACCGTCATGGCCTCGGTGCGGTCGATCACGAGCGAGCCGCCCGAGGGCAGCCAGACCTTGCGGTCGAGCGCCTTCGCGATCTGCTCGCTCACCCGGTACTCGTCGAAGATGTCGCGATCCTCGCCGTAGCGCTCCACCCGCTCGAGCAGCTCGGGGGCGACCTGCGCGAGGTACCCCTCGATCGTTCGGTACGTGTCCTCGCCCGAGATGATCAGCCGGTGGAAATCCTCGTTGAAGACGTCGCGCACGATCTTGATGAGCATGTCGGGCTCCGAGTGCAGCAGCACCGGGCCGCCGCCCTGCGCGACGCGCTTCTGGATCGACTCCCACTGCTTGGTCAGCCGCTGCACGTCGTGCGTGAGCTGCTCCTCGGTGGCGCCCTCGGCGGCCGTGCGCACGATCACGCCGGCTCCGCTCGGCAGCACCTCCTTGAGGATCTTCTTCAGGCGCGCGCGCTCGGTATCGGGCAGCTTGCGCGAGATGCCGTTCATGGCGCCGCCGGGAACGTAGACCAGGAAGCGGCCGGGAAGCGAGATCTGGCTCGTGAGGCGCGCGCCCTTATGCCCGACCGGATCCTTCGTGACCTGCACGAGCACCTGGTCGCCGGGCTTGAGCGCGTTCTCGATGCGGCGCGCACTGCTGCTGCCCTCGAACTCGGACCAGTCGACCTCGCCCGAGTAGAGCACGGCATTACGACCGCGTCCGATGTCGACGAAGGCGGCCTCCATGCTCGGCAGCACGTTCTGCACGCGACCCAGATAGACGTTGCCGATCATCGACGACTCGGAGGACCGCGCGACGTAGTGCTCCACGAGGACCTTGTCCTCGAGCACTCCGATCTGGATCCGATCCGCGGTCGTGCGCACGATCATCTCGCGATCGACGGCCTCGCGGCGAGCCAGGAACTCCGACTCCGTGATCACCAGGCGACGACGACGACCGGCATCCCGACCCTCTCGGCGGCGCTGCTTCTTGGCCTCGAGCCGCGTCGACCCCTTGACCTTCTGGGGCTCCGTGATCGGCTGCGGCTGGCGCTGCGGCCTGGCGTTCGAGCGAGGAGCCTCGTCCTCGGCCTCGTTGCCGCCTCGACGGCGACCGCGGCGGCGGGAGGAGGAGCCGCTCTCCCGGGCGTCCTCGTCATCGTCGTACTCCGGCGCGAACCGCTGATCGAGCAGCTCGTCGAGCTGGCGCAGCGAACTGCGGCGCTGGCGAGGCTGCACCGGCGGCACGTCAGGCGCGAGGAAGACGAGCCGTGCGGTCGCGCGGAACCTCTCCTCGGGCGTCAGCTCGGCGAGCGACACCACCAGGGGCCGCCCGTCGGGTGCCGCCTCAGGCGCTGTCTGCGACGACTCCTCGGCGGATGCCGAAGCCTCTTCGGCGGCGG
>JBFXIT010000119.1:0-2731 GCA_050175655.1 Leucobacter sp. | reverse complement strand
TGCTCACCGAGTACATCAAGACGCTGAACGACCCGAACTACGTGCCGAACTGCTCGGTGAGCATCCTCGTGACCTGCGGGCCGAACATGGGCTCCTGGCAGGGCTCCATACTGGGCTTCAGCAACACCATCATCGGCGTCACCGCATTCGTCGCCCCCATCGCCATCGGCGTGATGCTGCTGGCGGGAGCGCGGTTCTCGCCGTGGCTGTGGGTGCTCTACCAGATCGGCCTGTTCGGCGGGTTCCTCCTCGTCTGCTGGCTGCAGTATCAGAGCATCTTCAGCCTCGGCACGCTCTGCCCCTGGTGCATGGTGGTCTGGGCGGTCATGATCCCGCTCTGGTGGAACGGCATCGTGCGGCCGTTCGCGACGGGCGACATCCCACTCGGCGAGCGCGGTCGCCGCATCGCCGAGCACCTCTACAGCTGGGTCTGGGTGGTCGTGATCGTGAACTTCCTGATCGTGGCGACCATCGCCCAGCTGCAGCTCGACTGGTTCGCAGAATTCTCTCGAATGTAACGGTCTCGCGCAGGTAACGGTCTCAGTCGCCCGCGATCGAGCGCCACAGCGCGTCGACCTGATCGAGGGTGTGACTCTCCGTGCCGCCGGTGTCGATCACCACGTCGGCGACTGCGCGCCGCTCCTCGTCGCCGGCCTGGTTCGCCACGCGGCGCAGCGCCTCCTCGCGGCTCATGCCGCGCAGCGCGACGAGCCGATCCACACGCGTCTCCGCGGGAGCCTCGGCGACCACCACGAGATCCCAGGGCAGCTGCACGCCGGCCTCGACGAGCAGCGGGACGTCGTACACCACGACGGCATCGGGATCGCGCCGCACGATCTCGGCGATGCGCCGCTGGGCGATCGAGCGCACCTCCGGGTGCACGATCGCGTTCAGATCCGCGAGCGCCCGGGCGTCTGCGAAGACGATCTCCCCCAGCTTCGGCCGATCCAGGGCCCCGTCTGATCCGATCACCCGCCCGCCGAAGCGCTCGCGGATGCGCATCAGACCCGGACTGCCCGGTGCGACCGCTTCTCGGGCCAGCTGATCGGCGTCGATGTGGACGGCGCCGTGCTCCGCGAGACGCCGCGCGACCGTCGACTTGCCTGCGGCGATGCCCCCCGTGAGCCCGATGAGTTTCATGGATGCAACTCTAACGACCCGCCGTCGATGCGAGGACGAGTGAGGCGACTCTCACGACCCGCCGTAGACGCCGGAAGCCCGGCGCTCGTGAGGAGTGCCGGGCTTCCGTACTTGCGGAACGAGGTCAGTTGCCCTCGAGCTGCGCCTTGAGCGCGGCGAGAGCCTCGTCGTCGGCGAGAGCGCCGGTCGAGGCGGAATCGCTCGAGAAGCTCGACGGCGCGGCATCGCCCGCGCCACCGGCCGGAAGAGCGGCCTGAGCGGCAGCGGCCTCGCCGACCTGCTTCTTGTGCGCCTCCCAGCGCTCCTGAGCGGCGGCGTACTCCTGCTCCCACTGCTCGCGCTGGGACTCGAAGCCTTCCTTCCACTCCTGGGTCTCGGGATCGAAGCCCTCGGGGTACTTGTACTCGCCGTTCTCGTCGTACTCGGCGGTCATGCCGTAGAGCGCGGGATCGAACTCGGTGCCCTCGGGATCCACGCCCTCGTTGGCCTGCTTGAGGCTGAGCGAGATGCGGCGACGATCGAGATCGATGTCGATGATCTTGACGAAGACCGCCTGGCCTGCCGAGACGACCTGCTCGGCGAGCTCGACGTGCTGACCCGAGAGCTCGGAGATGTGCACGAGACCCTCGATGCCGTCGGCCACGCGGACGAAGGCGCCGAAGGGAACGAGCTTGGTGACGACGCCCGGGGCGATCTGGCCGATCGCGTGGGTGCGGGCGAAGACCTGCCACGGATCCTCCTGCGTGGCCTTGAGCGACAGCGAGACGCGCTCGCGATCCAGCTCGACCGAGAGCACCTCGACGGTGACCTCCTGGCCGACCTCGACCACGTCGGAGGCGTGGTCGATGTGCTTCCACGAGAGCTCGGAGACGTGCACGAGGCCGTCGACGCCGCCGAGATCGACGAAGGCGCCGAAGTTGACGATCGACGAGATGACGCCCTTGCGCACCTGGCCGGGCTTGAGCTCGGCGAGGAACGACGAGCGGCTGGCCGACTGGGTCTCCTCGAGCAGCGCGCGGCGCGAAAGCACCACGTTGTTGCGGTTCTTGTCGAGCTCGAGGATCTTGGCCTCGATCTCCTGGCCCAGGTACGGGGTCAGGTCGCGCACGCGGCGCAGCTCGATGAGCGATGCGGGCAGGAAGCCGCGCAGCCCGATGTCGACGATCAGGCCGCCCTTGACGACCTCGATCACGGTGCCGGTGACGACACCGTCGGTCTCCTTGATGCGCTCCACGTCGCCCCACGCACGCTCGTACTGCGCACGCTTCTTCGACAGGATCAGGCGGCCTTCCTTGTCCTCCTTCTGGAGCACGAGCGCCTCGACGGGATCGCCGACCTGAACGACCTCATCGGGGTTCACGTCGTGCTTGATGGACAGCTCGCGCGAGGGGATGACGCCCTCGGTCTTGTAACCGACGTCGAGGAGTACCTCGTCGCGGTCGATCTTCACCACGGTGCCCTCGATGAGGTCGCCGTCGTTGAAGAACTTCAGGGTCTTCTCGACCGCGGCAAGGAAGTCTTCGGCAGAGCCGATGTCGTTGATCGCGACCTGCTTGCTTGCCTTCTCGGTCGTTGCGTTCGTCATGTAATT
>JBFXIT010000118.1:3422-5211 GCA_050175655.1 Leucobacter sp. | reverse complement strand
CCGTTCAGGGTCGCCGCCCGTCAGTTCCTCGCCGATCTCGCGCGCGACTTCGGCGAGAAGCCCGAGCTCCAGCGGCAGCTCGAGGCGTTCAAGCACGAGGTCTTCGACAGCCCGCGGATCCGCTCGCTCGCGGCGAGCACCTGGCAGACGGCGCGCGCCGCGCTGGTCGGCATGCTCGAGGACCCGGGCAGCGAGCTGCGGGTGCGCATGGACGCCGCGCTGCAGGACTTCGGCGGCCGGCTGCAGGACGACAGCACCCTGCAGTTCAAGATCGACCTGTGGGTGATGCAGGTGGTCGAGCATCTCGTGCGCAGCTACCGGCACGATCTCGCGAACGTGGTCGTCGAGACCGTGCAGCGCTGGGACGCGCAGGAGGCCGCCGAGAAGATCGAGCTGCAGGTGGGCAAGGATCTGCAGTTCATCCGCATCAACGGCACCGTCGTCGGATCGCTCGCCGGGCTCGCCATCTACACGATCGCGACGCTCGTCATCACGCCGCTCGTCGGCTAGGGCGGATCCCTACTCCTGCCGGGCGAATGCGACGGGCAGCTGCATGTCCTGCACCCGGTCGGCCGACGCCGTGTGGTCGGCGCGCGTGGTCACCGCGCACACCGACTTCGTGCATTCGAGACCGGCCTGCGCCGCCTCCGGCACCAGCAGGCGCGCGGTGAACGACCCCGACTCGCCGTCGTCGTAGCCCTGCGTGGCGAAGGCCCGCCAGGCCCACGCATCCGTGATCCACACGCTCGACTGCGGCTCGGCGTCCTCCCGCGTCGCGCCCTCGTCGGCCTCCGTCGCGCCCTCGGGTATCCCGCCCAGGCACGGCGACGGCTTGTCGCCGGGCACCGACGGGATCAGGCAGATGCTCACGTAGATGCCGATCTCGGGATCGTAGCCGGTGCCGCGCACCACGAGCTCGTCGCCCGGGCGCAGCTGCGCGAGATCCGCCGGCTCTCCGGCCGGGGTCTCCACCGAGAGCGTTCGCGTGCGGCCGTCGGCCCCCTCGGCCGTCGTCTCCGCGACGAACCCCTCGGGCAGCTGCTGGCCCGACCCTCCCGCGCTCTGGTGGGTCAGGATCGGCAGGATCATCGCGACGGCGCCCGCCAGTATGAGCACCGCGAGCACCACGACCACGATGAGCACACGGCGCAATGCTCTTCTTCGCGCGGGCTGAGCGGTCATTCCTTCATGCTAGCGCCAAGCTCCCGGCGTGCCTGCGCGTGCTAAGCTTGGCCCCATACGTCTATTGGGTTGAGCATGCCTCGCGAAACGTGATTTCGCGAGGCCCGAATGTGTAAGGGGGTCACGCATGGGGCGCGGCCGTCAGAAAGCAAAGCACACCAAAGTCGCACGGGAGCTGAAGTACTTCAGCCCGAACACCGACCTGACCCAGCTCGAGCGCGAACTCGCCGCGAGCAAAGAAGGCGGCGACCCCTGGGCCGAGTACGCGGACAAGTACAACGACGAGGCCGAGTTCGACGAAGACGAGGAAGAATAGGGCCCAGGCTCTGAGCGCCAAGCCTCGCTTTGCGCGCCGTACCGGCGGAGCGACGCAGGCGCGCTCGGCCGGGCTGAACCCTTCTGACCCGCCTCTGCGCGTCGAGGATCAGGCCGCGTAGCCCCCGACGAGGCGGACGGCCCCGCCCTGCACGCCCTTGGCGCCCTGCTCGAAGCCGGCGAAGTCCCGATCGGCGGTCGACACGGCACCCGCCGTCCAGGTGTCCACGCCCTCGGCGCGGAGCCTCTCGGCCACCGCGGCTGCGCGATCCTCCGCGACCACCGCGAACAT
>JBFXIT010000118.1:1648-3322 GCA_050175655.1 Leucobacter sp. | reverse complement strand
TTGCCGCAGGCGATGTAGTCGGTCATGAAGAGCGGCTCGGCGCCCACCACGACGATGTCGTCGACGACCATCGCGACCAGATCCTGCCCGATCGTGTCGTGCTTGTCGATCGCCTGGGCGATCGCGACCTTCGTGCCCACGCCGTCGGTGGAGCTCGCGAGCAGCGGGCGGCGGTAGCCGAGCAGCGCGCTCGCGTCGAAGAGGCCGGCGAAGCCGCCGACGCCGCCCAGCACCTCGGGGCCCTGGGTGCGCGCCACGGCCGATTTCATCAGCTCGACGGCGAGGTCTCCGGCCGCCGTGTCGACGCCGGCCCGGGCATATGCGTTGCTCTCTTCGCTCACCCCTCCAGCCTACCCGCAGCGCAGAACCGTCCCGCCCGGCGGGCGCCGCGCTGGAGCCGGGAGGCGGCGGGGAAAGGGAGGGATCGCCCCAGGCTCGGCAGAGTAGACTTATCGGGCCGCATGCGCGCGGCCCCCACCTCTCTCGCAGGAGCAGCTACTCACCCATGTGCGGCATCGTCGGCATCGTCTCGCAAGAACCCGTCAACCAGCAGATCTACGACAGCCTGCTGCTGCTCCAGCACCGGGGCCAGGACTCGACGGGCATCGCCACTGCAGAGGGCGACCAGTTCCACATGGTGAAGGCCAAGGGCCAGGTGCGCGAGGCCTACCGCACCCGCGACATGCGGCAGCTGCTCGGCAACGTCGGCCTCGGGCACGTGCGCTACGCGACCCGTGGCGACGCCGCCCGCGAGGAGGAGGCTCAGCCGTTCTACGTGAACGCGCCCTACGGCATCATCCTCGTGCACAACGGCAACCTCACCAACACGCGCGAGCTCACCGCAGAGCTCTACAACGTCGACCGCCGCCACCTCAACACCCACTCGGACACCGAGCTGCTGCTCAACGTGCTTGCGAACGAGCTCCAGGCGGGCATGACGGGCCTCTCGCTCAACGCCGATCAGGTGTTCGACGCGGTCAGCCGCCTCCACGAGCGCGTCGAGGGATCCTATGCCGCCATCGCGCTCATCGCCGGCCACGGCCTGCTCGCGTTCCGCGACCCCTTCGGCATCCGCCCGCTCGTGCTCGGCCGCCGCGACGGCGCGAACGGCTCCGACGAGTGGGTCGTCGCCTCCGAGTCGCTGGTGCTCGAGTCGGGCGGCTACGAGATCGTGCGCGACCTCGAACCCGGCGAGGCGGTGCTCATCTCTCCCGACGGCTGGATGTACTCGCGACAGTGCGCCGCGAATCCGCGTCTCGTGCCCTGCTCGTTCGAGTACGTCTACCTCGCCCGCCCCGACTCGGTCATGAACGGCATCGCCGTCTACGATGCCCGCCTGCGCCTCGGCGACGTGCTCGCCGAGCAGATCGCCGCCGAGACCCCGGCCGGCGATATCGACGTCGTGATGCCCATCCCTGACTCCGCCCGCCCCAGCGCCATGCAGGTCGCGCAGAAGCTCGGCATCGAATACCGCGAGGGCTTCTTCAAGAACCGCTACGTGGGCCGCACCTTCATCATGCCCGGCCAGGCCGTGCGCAAGAAGAGCGTGCGCCAGAAGCTCAACGCGATGAGCACCGAGTTCCGCGGCAAGAACGTGCTGATCGTCGACGACTCGATCGTGCGCGGCACCACCTCGCGCGAGATCGTGGAGATGGCGCGATCCGCCGGTGCGGC
>JBFXIT010000118.1:0-1548 GCA_050175655.1 Leucobacter sp. | reverse complement strand
GATTCTCACACCTTCAGCGAGTCGAGCCAGTCGCTCAGTGCGGGCAGCGCGAGGTACGCGACCGTCCCGTGATCCGCCACCTCGATGCGATGGTACGAGACGTCAACGCCGAGGCTCCGCTCGCCGTCGACGAACTCCTGGGTGTCCTCCGGCAGCACCAGCCGATCCTGCAGCCCCTGGGCGACGAAGAGCGGCGCCGAGAACGCGGCTCCGCCCGCCGAGTTCTCCGTCAGCAGGGTCGCCCAGGGCTCGACGCCGGTGGGGTTCGCCGACACGAAGTCCCCGATGACCGGGGCGGCGATGCGGTGGAGCTCGGAGAGGTGTGTGAGGAGGCAGAGCTCGTTCATGCGGGGCAGGATCCGCTGCGCCTCGGGGGTGAGCAGGAGGTCGAGATCGGCTCCGCGATCCGCATAGACCTCTGAGTAGGCCTGGAAGGCGTAGGATCCGATCGTCACGCCGGAGACGTCGTCGAGATGGCTCTCCATGAGCACCGAGAGATCCGCGGCCGGCGCGGCGGCGGCGACCGCCAGGATCTCCAGCTCGGGCGCGTACTGCTGCGCCCGCTCGGCGGCGAAGATCACCGCCTGGCCGCCCTGCGAATGTCCCCAGAGGATCACCGAGTCGCCGGCCTGCGCATCGGGGAGCGCCTGGGCGGCGCGCACCGCGTCGAGGAGGCTGTTCCCCGCGGTGACCCCGATGAGGTAGGAATCGGGCCCCTCGGTGCCCATTCCGACGTAGTCGGGGGCGACGACGGTGTAGCCGCGATCGAGCATGATCCTCATGCCCTCGATGCCGATGTAGGGATCGAACGATCTCGACGGCGCGCACTCCTCCGCGGTGCCGGTCGTGGGGTGCCCCCACGCGAGCACCGTGCGCCCGCCCTCGGGGGCGAGATCCTGGGGAGCGACGACGATCGCCGTGGCGACCACCGCGTCGCCGTTCAGGTCGGTGGTGCGGTACATGATCCGCCAGGCGTCGGCCCCCGCCGGCCGGCCCTCCAGCCGCTCGCTGCGGACGACGGTTCCCGGATCCCCGTCCTTCGCATCGGCCGGCTGCCGGGCGAACTCCGCGAGAGAGCGCTGCTCCAGCATGTCGCCCACGAGCCGCGGGCCCACGGTCAGCGCCACCGCCCCGACGACCGCCGCGACCGCGATCAGTAGCATGCGCACGCGCCGGCGCTTCGGGCGCGCACGTCGATGAGCGGGATCCTCGTCCCGCCGCGGGCTCATCCGAGGGGCTCCACCGAGATCACGCGAGCCGACCACGGGCAGTAGGTGTCGCTCGTGAGGGTGCGGTCCTCGACGAACTCGGGCAGCCCGTCGCAGACCTCCGTCGTGAAGTCGGCGAACTCGAGCGTCGCCGGGTCGATGTGCCACGACCAGGGCTCGTTCACCGATGCCGATCCGCGGACGATGCGGCCCACCGGGATCGACGCCACGTCCTCGCCCTTCAGCAGTTGCTCGGCGTGCTGCACGAGCTCAGGGGTGGCCAGCTCGATCCTGAACCGCTGCCCCTCGATCTCGAACGTCGCGACGCTCGGCACCTCGG
>JBFXIT010000117.1:0-5276 GCA_050175655.1 Leucobacter sp. | reverse complement strand
ATTGACAGCACTTCTTTAACGGCGTCCCGTGAGGCGCGGAAGGGGGGCGGTGACATGACAGCGCGAACGGTACTCGAGGGTGCCGAGATTGCGCGGGCACTCACCCGCATCTCGCACGAGATCATCGAAGCCAACAAGGGCGCGAACGGCTTGGCGCTCGTCGGCATCCCCACGCGCGGCTCGATGCTCGCCAGGCGCATCGCCGAGAACATCTCCCGCATCGAGGGCGTCGAGGTGCCCGCCTACCAGCTCGACGTCACGATGTATCGCGATGATCTGGCGAAGAACCCCACGCGTGCCCCGCAGCCCACGCAGATGCCGGTCGAGGGCATCGACGGGGCCACCGTCGTGCTCGTCGACGACGTCCTCTACTCGGGTCGCACGGTGCGCGCCGCGCTCGACGCGCTGAACGATCACGGCCGCCCGCACGCCGTGCGTCTGGCCGCGCTGATCGACCGCGGTCACCGGGAGCTGCCGATCCGCGCCGACTACATCGGCAAGAACCTGCCCAGCGCCAAGAACGAGCGGATCTCCGTGCGGCTCGCCGAGCACGACGGCGTCGACGAAGTGAGCATCAGCACCCCCGAGGAGGCGGGCGCATGAGGCACCTGCTCGACACGCGCACGCTGGCGAAGGACGACGCCCTGCTGATCCTCGACACCGCCGAGGACATGGCGGCCACGCAGCAGCGCGAGATGCGCAAGCTGCCGACGCTGCGCGGCAAGACCGTGGTCAACCTCTTCTACGAGGACAGCACCCGCACCCGCATCTCCTTCGAGGCCGCCGCCAAACGGCTCTCGGCCGACGTGATCAACTTCAGCGCCAAGGGCAGCTCGGTCTCGAAGGGCGAGTCGCTGAAGGACACCGCGCAGACGCTGCAGGCGATCGGAGCGGACGGCGTCGTGATCCGCCACCCGGCGAGCGGCGCCCCGGATCGCCTCGCGCGCAGCGGATGGATCGACGCGGGCGTGCTCAACGCCGGCGACGGCACCCACGAGCACCCGACCCAGGCGCTGCTCGACGCCTTCACCATGCGCCGCAGGCTCTTCGCTCGCTCCGGTGGCGATGAGGCCAGCCGCGGCCGGGACCTCGACGGCGTCTCGGTCGTCATCGTGGGAGACCTGGCGCATTCGCGGGTCGCGCGATCCAACCTGTGGCTGCTCACGACCCTCGGCGCGCACGTCACCTTCGTCGCGCCCGAGACCCTGCAGCCCTACGGTGCGAGGGACTGGCCGGTCACCGTGCGGCACTCGCTCGACGAGGCGCTGCGCGAGGACGCCCCCGACGTGGTGATGATGCTGCGCATCCAGAGCGAGCGGATGCACGCCGCGTTCTTCCCGAACGAGCGCGAGTACGCGCGCAACTGGGGCCTCGACGAGGCACGCCTCGGGGCGCTGTCCGAGCGCGCGATCGTGATGCATCCCGGTCCGATGAACCGGGGCCTCGAGATATCGTCGGCCGCAGCGGACAGCGAGCGGTCCACGGTGCTCGAGCAGGTGACGAACGGCGTCTCGGTGCGCATGGCGGCCCTGTACCTGTTGTTGAGTGGAGAGCGAGCGGAGAGCGCATGAGCGACGACGGCATTCTGATCAGAGGCGCGAGGATCGCGGCCGATCTCACCGAGCGCGGCGGCACGATCGACGGTGCGGGCGAGGTGGATCTGAGGATCGCAGGCGGAAGGATCGCCGAGCGCGGCCCGGCGGGCTCTCTCGAGCCGCGCGTCACGACCGATGGAGGAGCCGAGCGGGTGATCGAGGCCCGGGGGCTCATCGCCATGACGGGTCTGGTCGACCTGCACACGCACCTGCGCGAGCCGGGCTTCGAGCAGTCCGAGACGGTGCTCACGGGCACGCGCGCGGCGGCGGCCGGCGGCTTCACGACCGTCTTCGCCATGGCGAACACGATGCCGGTGCAGGACACGGCGGGCGTGGTGGAGCAGGTGCAGTCGCTGGGCGACGCCGCCGGCTATGCGACGGTGCGGCCCATCGGAGCGGTGACCGAGGATCTCGCGGGGGAGCGCCTCAGCGAGATCGGAGCGATGGCCCAGTCGCGCGCCGCGGTGCGGGTGTTCAGCGACGACGGCAAGTGCGTGCACGATCCGCTGCTCATGCGCCGCGCGCTCGAGTACGTCAAGACCTTCGACGGCGTGGTCGCGCAGCACGCGCAGGATCCGCGGCTCACCGAGGGTGCCCAGATGAACGAGGGGGCGCTGTCGAGCGAGCTCGGCCTCAAGGGCTGGCCCGCCGTCGCCGAGGAGTCGATCATCGCCCGCGATGTGCTGCTCGCCGAGCACATCGGCGCACGGCTGCACATCTGCCATCTCTCGACCGCCGGCTCGGTCGAGGTGGTGCGCTGGGCGAAGGAGCGCGGCGTGCAGGTGACGGCGGAGGTCACGCCGCACCACCTGATCCTCACCGAGGAGCTGGTGCGCAGCTACGATCCTCGCTACAAGGTGAACCCGCCGCTTCGGCGGGACGAGGACGTGCGAGCGCTGCGCGTCGCCGTCGCCGAGGGCGTCATCGACATCATCGCGACCGATCACGCCCCGCACCCGACCGAGAGCAAGGAGTGCGAGTGGGACGCCGCGGCGTTCGGCATGGTCGGGCTCGAATCCGCGCTGCCGATCGCCCTGCTCGCGCTCGTGAACGAGGGGCACGTCAGCTGGGCGGAGCTCGAGAGGCTGCTCTCGCAGAAGCCGGCGGAGATCGGGCGGCTGCGCGAGACCGGCGAGCATCCCACCTCGCTCGAGCCGGGACAGCCCGCGGACCTGGTGCTCGTGGATCCGAGCGGCAGCAGCGTCTTCGATCTCGTCCATCTGCACGGCAGGAGCACCAACTCCCCATACCTCGGGATGGAGCTGCCGGGCCGGGTGCACAGCACGATCCGGCGGGGCTACCTCACCCTCGACGACGGCGAGCTGGTCGACGCCGAGAGCGTGGCCGGCGCTGCGCGCGCGTCGGAGATCAACGCAGGCGCCGGGGTCGCCCGATGAGCCGCCCCGTCTTCGCGATCTTCGTCATCGCGATCATCGCGATCGCGCTTCTCGCCATGTGGCTCGGCTGGCGGGCGCGCTCCCGCCGCGATGCCTCGGTGCTCGCATCCGCCGCCGAGCCCATCGGCGCGATGATCGCGGAGTTCGCACGCGTGATCTACGTCTCGACCACGCCCGTCGGAGAGCCCCTCGTGCGCGTCGCGGCGCCCGGACTCCGCTACCGCGGGTGGGCCCGGGTCGCGGTACGGGAGGACGGCGTGACCGTCTCGGTCACCGGCGAGCAGCCGGTGCACTTCGCCGCCGAGCAGGTGCGGGGGAGGGGCAGCGCCGGCCGCCGCGTCGGCAAGGCCGTCGAGAGCGACGGGCTGGCGCTGATGCGCTGGACGACGGATGACGGCCGCGAGCTCGAATCGAGCTTCCGCTTCGAGACGGGCGCCGAGCAGCACCGCTTCATGGAGGCGATCGGTCAGATCGCCGGGCATGCCAGCGCAGAGGCGATCGATCAGATCGCCGGGCGCGAACCCAGAACGTCAGAGGTGCCGGGCACCCTGGACCAAGAACAGAACGAGACAGAGGAAGGCCCACGATGACCACCACCGCACCTACCGCTCCGGTGTCCGCCGGAGCCCCGATCAGCGCGGTGCCGAGCAGCGCAGTGCCGCAGGGCCGTGCGGTGCTCGTGCTCGAGGACGGCTCCCGCTTCGAGGGCCGCGCCTACGGCGCGACCGGGCAGACGCTCGGCGAGGTCGTCTTCTCGACGGGCATGACCGGCTATCAGGAGACGCTCACCGATCCCTCCTACGCGGGGCAGATCGTGCTCATGACGGCACCGCACATCGGCAACACCGGCGTGAACGACACCGACATGGAGTCGCGCAAGATCTGGGTCTCGGGCTTCATCGTGCGCGATCCCGCGCGCCGCGTCTCGAACTTCCGCGCCGAGCGCTCGCTCGACGAGGATCTGGTCGCAGACGGCGTCGTCGGCATCTCCGGCGTCGACACCCGCGCCATCACGCGTCGCATCCGCGCAGTCGGCGCCATGCGCGCCGGTGTGTTCTCGGGCGCCGACTTCGACCTCTCCGACGAGGCTCAGCTCTCGCTCGTGCGCGAGCAGGAGGGCATGGCGGGCAAGAACCTCTCGGCCCAGGTGACGACCCCCGAGCGGTACGAGGTGCCCGCGGCCGAGGGCGTCGAGCGCATCGGCACCATCGCGGTGCTCGACCTCGGGATCAAGCGGGCGACGGTGCAGTACCTCTCGGAGCACGGCTTCGACGTCGTGGTGCTGCCGGCCTCCACCGATCTCGAAGAGGTGCGGGCGCTCGCCCCCGACGCGCTGTTCTACTCGAACGGCCCCGGCGATCCTGCGGCCTCCGACACCCACGTCGAACTGCTGCGCGCCCTGCTGCGCGACGGCATCCCCTACTTCGGCATCTGCTTCGGCAACCAGCTGCTCGGGCGAGCGCTCGGCTTCGGCACCTACAAGCTGCCTTTCGGCCACCGCGGCATCAACCAGCCGGTGCTCGACAAGCGCACCGGCCGAGTCGAGATCACGGCGCAGAACCACGGCTTCGCGGTCGACATGCCCATCGACGGCGAGGTCGACGCGCCCGAGGGTTTCGGCCGCGTGCAGGTGAGCCACTACAGCCTCAACGACCAGGTCGTCGAGGGGCTCGAATGCCTCGACATCCCGGCGTTCTCGGTGCAGTACCATCCCGAGGCGGCGGCCGGCCCCCACGACGCCTTCTACCTGTTCGATCGATTCCGCGCTTTGGTCAAGGAGCGCCAGACCACCGCCTCGGAGGCCTAGACACATGCCCAAGCGTTCAGACATCAACTCCGTCCTCGTCATCGGCTCCGGCCCGATCGTGATCGGCCAGGCCTGCGAGTTCGACTACTCGGGCACCCAGGCCTGCCGCGTGCTGCGCGAGGAGGGCGTGCGCGTCATCCTGGTGAACTCGAACCCGGCCACGATCATGACCGACCCGGACTTCGCCGACGCCACCTACGTCGAGCCCATCACTCCCGAGGTGATCGAGTCGATCATCATCAAGGAGAAGCCCGACGCGATCCTGCCGACCCTCGGCGGCCAGACGGCCCTCAACGCGGCCATGGCGCTGCACGAGCAGGGCATCCTCGAGCAGTACGACGTCGAGCTGATCGGCGCGAAGCCCGAGGCGATCCGTCGCGGCGAGGATCGCCAGGTGTTCAAGGATCTCGTGATCGAGGCCGGCGCCGACGTGGCGCGATCCTACATCGCCCACACCCTCGACGAGGCGAAGGCCTA
>JBFXIT010000116.1:0-5299 GCA_050175655.1 Leucobacter sp. | reverse complement strand
TCATCGGCCGCAGGCCATGGCTTCGCCCGGCACTGGCTGCACAACGGGCTGGTGAACACCGGCGGCCAGAAGATGTCGAAGTCGCTCGGCAACTCGCTGTTCGCCGGGGATCTGCTCGCGCAGGCCCAGCCCATCGTGCTGCGCTACTTCCTCGGCTCCGCCCACTACCGCTCGGTGCTCGAGTTCTCGCCGGAGTCGCTCTCCGAGGCCGCTGCCGCGTTCGGGCGGATCGATGGATTCGTGCATCGGGCCTGGGAGTCCATCGCCGGCGGTCGAGAGGATCGCGCCGAGGGCGAGGCGTTCGCCGCCCTCCACCTCGCGCCTCTCGCTGGCACTGCGACCGCCGAGAGCCTGCCCGACGCGTTCGTCGCGGCCATGCTCGACGACTTCGGCGTGCCGCAGGCGCTCGCCGCCCTGCACGACGCCGTGCGAGCCGGCAACACTGCGATCGACGCCGGCGATGCCGAGGCGGTGCTCGCCCGTGCCGCGGAGGTCGTCGCGATGCTCGACGTGCTCGGCCTCGACCCGCGAGACAACGTCTGGAGCGACGGCGCCGCCGCTGGCGACGACCGTGCCGCGTCGGCCCTCGACGCCCTCGTGGCCGCGCTCATCGGCGAGCGACGCGACGCCCGCGCGGCCAAGGACTTCGCGACGAGCGATGCGATCCGCGATCGCCTGGCCGCAGCCGGCATCGCGCTCGAAGACGGACCGAACGAGACCCGCTGGAGTCTGACATGAGCAACAAGAAGCCGCGCGGCGGAGCCGTGCGCAAGAAGAGCCGCGGCAAGGCCGTCGGATCGGGCGGGCAGGGCCGGCAGGCGCTCGAGGGCCGGGGCCCCACGCCGAAGGCCGAGGATCGCCCCTACCACCCTGCGGGCAAGGCCAAGGCCGCGAAGGAGCGCCACGAGGCCGCGCGCAAGCGGCACGGGGTGTCGGATCGCGGTGGCCAGGGATCCGATCGCTCCCCGCGCAAGAAGAGCGACGACACCGAGCTCGTCACCGGCCGCAACGCCGTGCTCGAGGCGCTGCGCACCCGCATCCCCGCCACGGCGCTCTACATCGCCGCGAAGGTCGAGATGGACGATCGCATGCGCGAGATCCTCGGGATCGCCACCGGCCGCGGCGTGCCGGTGCTCGAGATCATGCGCCCCGAGCTCGACCGCATGACCACCCGCGACACCGTGCACCAGGGCGTCGCGCTGAAGGTGCCGGCCTACGAGTACGCGCATCCGCTCGAACTGCTCGACGACATCGAGCGGCGCGGCAAGCTGCCGCTGCTCGTCGCCCTCGACGGCGTGACCGACCCGCGCAACCTCGGCGCGATCATCCGCTCGGTGGCGGCGTTCGGCGGCCAGGGGGTCATCGTGCCGCAGCGCCGCTCGGTCGGAGTCAACTCGGCCGCCTGGAAGACCTCGGCGGGCGCTGCGGCGCGCGTTCCCGTGGCGATGGCGGCGAACCTCACCCAGACCATCAAGGCGCTGAAGGATCGCGGCCTGTTCGTGGTCGGCCTCGATGGCGACGGCGAGGTCTCGCTGCCCGGCCTCGAGCTGGCTGATCGGCCGCTCGTGCTCGTCGTCGGCAGCGAGGGCAAGGGGCTCTCGCGTCTCGTGACCGAGAACTGCGACGCGGTCGTCTCGATCCCGATCAGCGCCGACACCGAGTCGCTCAACGCCGGCATCGCCGCGAGCGTGACGCTCTACGAGGTCTCGAAGCTGCGCGCGACCCGCGCCGACTCCTGACCGCTCGCCCGGGCCTCCTCCTCTGACCGTCACAGCACGGTGAGCTCGGTGGCCCGCCAGTGCCGGTGCGCCCACTCGAGGCGCAGCGCCGTGGCATGGGCGCGAGGCCCGACGTGGAGCACGACCGAGGCCTCCGCGATGACCCGAGACACTCGGAAGATCCTCGCCGCGGCGGCTCGCGGGGCCTTCCGCCGCTGATCCCGGTAGACGATCCGGCGATCGTTCCGCACGGCGCGCAGCGCGGTGAGGTGCCGGGCGAGGCCCACCGACACGAGGGGGCCGAGCTGTGCGACGGAGCGCGATCCGTCGAGCACCTCGTAGCCCTGCACGGCCAGCGCCCGCACGAAATCGAGGGTGGGGTCGGGGATCTCGTCGCCCCGGTCGACGAGCGGCTCGGGCAGGGGCGGCACCGCGACCAGCACGGTGCGCGGAGGCCGCGCCCGGCCGGTGTCGCCGGTGTCGGGCGGGGCGGGACGACGGGGCGCGGGCAAGGGGGCTGCCATGGGGGATCCTCTCGACGAATGAGATCTCGGCGCCGATCAGCACGCACCCGATATGTGCAGCGGCCGTGCCCCCAAGAAACGACCCGAGTCTGCGGTCTCCCCCTCGTAGCCCTCCATTCCGTTCATAGATGAAATTCGGGTAATGCATGAATATCGCCGTTGATACTCAAGGTGTATAGCTGGATCACCCAGCCTAGACCCAGCGGATCGAGTCGTGTCAATGAGAGAAAACGCACTGAGATTCTTCGCACTGGCAGTCGTCGCGCGACGGCGCCGGACGAACCCGCGCAGCGGGGCTCGGCGCGGCTCGAGACGGGGCCGAGGCTCTACACTGAGGGGGTGTCCACGATGCGCAACCTCGCCACCAAATACACCAGCCTGAGCGAAGAAGACCTGAGCTGGCTCGAACTGCTCACCCTCGACTGGCAGATGCTCGCCGACCTCGCTCTGGGCGACGTGGTGCTCTGGGTGCCGACCGATGACGGCAACTACCTGGCGGTGGCGCACAACCGGCCGGCGGGGTCGGTGACCCTCTTCTACCGAGACGTCATCGGCGACTTCCTCCGCCCGGACTGGCGCGACGTCGTCGACGAGGCGATGCTCACGGGCGGTCCGGTGGCGTCGAAGGCTCCGGCCTGGTACGAGGAGGCGGCGATGAGGCTCACCGCCTACGCGGTGAGCCGGCGCGACGGCAGCGCCAAGTCCGGCACCGGGCGCAACACCGATACGGGAGTCATCTTCACCGGTCTACCGACGAAGCCGTTCGCGGTTCTCACGGTGCACACGAGCGCCGCCGACGTGCAGGGGGCGTCGCGCATCGGGGCGGCGTTCCGCGAGGTCGCGGGGGAGCTGTTCGACATGATCCAGCAGGGCCTCTTCCCGTCGCCCGGCACCACTCGCGGCCGTGAGCGCGGCAACCCGCGCGCCGCCGACGGCCTGGTGCGTCTGAACATCGAGGGCAACGTCACGTTCGCGAGCCCCAACACCCAGACCACGTTCACGATGCTCGGCTACCGAGACGAGCTCGAGGGGGAGAACTTCGGCGAGGTGATCGCCGAGCTGGTGAAGGGCCAGCAGGACACCAACGAGTCCCTTCCGCTGATCGCGCTGGGCAAGGTGGCCCGGCGCGCCGACATCGACGTGAACGGCCGAACGGTGACGCTGCGCTCGATCCCCGTGATCCGTGATGACGAGCGGGTGGGCGGCATCGTGCTGACCCGCGACGTGACCTCCCTGCGACAGCAGGCCCAGGAGCTCATCACGAAGGACGCGACGATCCGCGAGATCCACCACCGCGTGAAGAACAACCTGCAGACCGTCGCCTCGCTGCTCAGAGTGCAGGCGCGCCGAGCCCGGAGCGAGGAGGCCAAGGAGGTGCTCGGCCAGGCCATGCGACGTGTCGCCGCCATCGCGGTCGTGCACGATACACTCTCGACTGGGCTCTCGCAGATTGTCGACTTCGACGTCGTCTTCGACCGCGTGCTCGGGCTCGCCGCCGAGGTCGCGAGCCTGCACAGCACCACGGTGCACCCGCACAAGGAGGGGCGCTTCGGGGAGCTCCCGTCGGAGTACGCGACGCCGCTCGCGCTGGCGCTCACCGAGGTCGTGACGAACGCGGTCGAGCACGGTCTCGCGGGCAGCGAGGGCGAGGTCATCATCCGGGCCGATCGCAGCGACACTCGGCTCGCGGTCGAAGTGATCGACACCGGGACGGGCCTGCCCGGAGGGACCGTCGGCGACGGGTTGGGCACGCAGATCGTCCGCACGCTCGTCGAGGGCGAGCTGGGCGGCTCGATCACCTGGGGGCCCGACGAGCGCGGCGGCACCCGCGTCTCGATCGAGGTGCCGCTGCGCTGGATCGGCCGCGCCGAGGCCTGAGTCCGGGTCAACCCGCCCGAGCCCGTCGGCGACCCTGCCCGAGCCCGTCGTCCTACCGCTGCCTGCTGTTGCGGGCGAGTACCGCGGCGCCCACGGCGAGAAGCAGGACCCCGAGCCCGATGACGCTGGCGATGACGAAGGTCGTCGAGTCGATGCTGCCGGGCGCCAGGGTCTGCGTCGCCATGTAGACGCAGATCGCCAGCACGATCGCACCCCAGACGATGGGACCGGTGCGTGGCCGGGCCTGCTGAGCCCCGGCAGGGGGAGCCAGGGCACCCGGCTCCGGTGCGGGATATCCGGGCGCGGCAGGCTCAGTCGTGATCTGCTCGGCTGCCGTGCCTCCGAGGGGAGTCGTCGGCGCGGTCTGCTGCGGATCGTGCCCGGGGATGCCCTCCTCGGGTGCCGATGCGGGGGTCTGTTCGGTGCTCATCGTGCGTTCTCCAGTTCGTTCCGCAGATCCTCGAGATGTTCCTGAGTCTGCTCCCGGGTCTGCTGCTCGTTCTGCAGCTGCCGTTCGAGGTCGGCGATCTGCTCTTCGATCCGCGTGATGTCCTCGGAACCGCTACGGTCGTCGGCGGTCGGAGACGAAGTCGTTCCGCCCTCGATGTTGACGTTTCCGGCGAGCAGGCGGACCCTCACCTGCGTGATGTCGGAGGCGTCGAACCCCCGTGTCCCCGATTCGACGGAGCGCGACATGAAGATGCCGCCCTGTCTGCGCTCGTCGGCGTCGAGCCTGAAATCTCTGACGTTGCCGGCGAGGAGGTTCACCTGCACGCGAGTCGGGTGGTCCTCGGGCAGTCGCACGGTGACGTTGCCCGCCAGAACCCACAGGTCGACGATGCGAGCGTCGCCCGCCGGGCCCAGAGCGCCGAGGTCGACCGTCGAGTTGCCCGCGATCGTCAAGACCGCCTGGTCCGAGCCGCCGGACTTCACCACCGTGCTGACGTTGCCGAACGGGACCACCTGGGTGTCCTTCGGGAGCACGGCGGTGAACGGCGAGAAGAGCAGGGCGATGACCCCGACGAAGGAGAGGAACCCGATCCAGCCGGTGTGACGGCCGCGGATCCCCGCGACGATCATGGAGACTCCGAGCACCGCGACCGCCGCGATCAGCCCGGCGGTGAGGATCATGCCGCCGTCGGCGGTCCGGGTCAGCGCCCATGCCGCGGTGCCGCCCGC
>JBFXIT010000115.1:2312-5451 GCA_050175655.1 Leucobacter sp. | reverse complement strand
GCGAGCTTCGGGCTCATCGACGACTCGACGAAGATCGCCTTGACGCCCTGCTCCCTGATCGCCGCGACGAGCGAGTCGATCTCGGCGGCGCTGGGCTCGGCGTTGTCCTCGAAGCTCGGCAGCAGCGACCCCGCGAAGGCGATGTCGTAGTCGTGCAGGAAGTAGCGCAGCGAGTCGTGGCCGCTCACCAGCACGCGATCGGCCTCGGGCACGCGCTCGAACTGCGCGGCGATCCAGGTGTCGAGGGCCGCGAGCTGATCCATGTAGGCGTGCGCCCGATCCTCGAACGCGTCGGCGTTCGCCGGGTCGGCCGCGCCGAGGCCGTCCGCGATCTCGTGCACCATGCCCTGGGCGAGACGGGGCGAGGTCCAGATGTGCGGGTTCACGTCGCCGTGATCGTGGTCGTGCTCCTCTTCGGCATGCTCGTCGGCCGCGTGGTCGTCGTCGGCGTGGTCGTGATCCGCGTGACCCTCTTCGGCCTCATCGTGCTCGGCGTGCTCCTCGGCGCTCTCGCCCTCGTGCTCGTGGTCGTCGCCCGCGCCGCCCGCCTCGGCGGTGATCTCCTTGGCCTCTGCGAGGTCGATGCCCTGGCTCGCGTCGATGATGGTGCCGCTGAAGCCCGAGGCCTCGACCGCGCTGTCGACGAAGGTCTCGAGCCCGGCGCCGTTCACGATGAGCACGTCCGCCTCGCCGAGGGCGAGCAGGTCGGCGGGGCTGGGGTCGAAGTGGTGGGCCGAGGCCCCTGCGGTGAGCAGGCCCGTGAGCTCGATGTCGTCGCCCCCGACCTGGTGCGCGAAGTCGGTGAGCTGAGTGGTGGTCGCCACGACGCGCAACGGCCCGTCCGCGCCCCCCGTGTCGCCCGCGGCACCCGAGCAGCCGCTGAGCACGAGGACCGCGGCGGCGCCGGCGGCGAGGGCGGTGAGAGAGGTGCGAACGTTCAATGCGGGCCTTTCAGTGAGGTGCGACCATGATGGCGCACATCCTTTAGTTGATAATGAGTCTCACTATATAACACGAATGAGAATCATTCACAATTGAGCGATCGACACGGGAACTACCCTGGAGTCATGAGCGAAGAGATCGATCCGAGCGGGGCATGGGCGCTGCGCGAGGCGCTGCGCCTCGGCGAGGCCTCCTCGCGCGACCTCGTGGGACGCGCACTCGATCTCGCCGAGGCGCACTGCGGGCCCGTCGGAGAGCACTACGGGCACGCCGGAGAGCCCCGCGGGCTCGGATCCTTCGTCAGCCTGAACCGGGAGCTCGCGCTGGCCGAGGCCGATGCCGCGGATGCGAGGATCGCAGCCACTCCGCGGCCGGAACGCCATGGGCTGCCGCCCCTGCTCGGCCTGCCGACCGCGCACAAGGACCTGGTGGATCAGCGCGGCCACGTCACGACGCACGGCTCGTGGGCCGTGCCCCACCTCGTCGCCGAGCACGACGAGCCGATCACGGCCGCCGTGCGCGCGGCGGGCGCCGTCTCGATCGGCAAGACGCAGGTGCCGGAGTTCGGCATCGCCGGCTACAGCGAGAACGAGCTCGCCCCGCCGGCCCGCAACCCCCACGACCCCGCGCTGACGGCCGGTGGGTCGAGCGGCGGCACCGCGGCGGCGATCGCCTCCGGCGTGATCCCCGCCGCCATCGCGAGCGACGCGGGGGGCTCGATCCGCATCCCCGCCGCGGCCTGCGGGCTGATCGGGCTCAAGCCGGGCCGAGGCGTCGTGCCGGCCGACGCGCTGCGCGGCCCGCTCGACGAGGCGGGCGCCCCGCGCATGGGCGTGTCGGGCCCGATCGCGCGATCGGCCCGCGACGCCGCCCTGCTCTACGACGCCCTGCTCGTCGGCGCGGGCTCTCCGGCTCTGCGCGCGGTCCAGCGCGCGGAGGACCTCCGGGGGCTCAGGATCGGCGTGAGCCTGGCCTCGCCCTTCGAGGGCTGGGTCGACATCCGCTTCGACCCCGAGGCCCGCGCAGCCCTCGACGCGGGGGTCGAGGCGCTCGCATCCCTCGGGCACGCCGTCGAGGAGACGCGTTTCGCCTACGACCCCCGCTACCCCGAGGCCTTCACGACCGTGTGGACGGCAGCGCTCGCACGCGTGCCCTTCGAGCCCGCCGCCGAGCAGCGCCTCGGCGCACTCGCACGCATGTTCCTCGAGCGGGCCCGTGCGACTCCGGCCGAGGCGCTGGCAGAGGCCGTGGAGGCGCTGCACGCCTTCGCGGCCGGCGCTGTGCAGCAGTGGGGATCCTACGACGCCGTGCTCACTCCGGCCCTGGCCTTCCCACCACCGCGGGTGGGGGCGTTCCGCGAGCTCGGGCCCGAGGGCGACTACCGTCTGCAGTGCCAGTGGGCGCCGCAGACGTCGATGGTCAACGTGACCGGCATGCCCGCCGTCGCGGTGCCCGTGCGGCGCACGCCCGCGACCGCCGGGCACCCGGATGGCCTGCCGATGGGCGTGCAGCTGATCGGCCGTGCCGGCGACGAGATCCGCCTGCTCCAGCTCGCGGAGCAGCTGACCGCCTACGCCAGCACTTCGCGATAGACCGCGAGCAGGGCCCGCGTCGACTCGAGCCAGTTGCGCCGCAGCGCGAAGCGCCGGGCCGCCGCGCCCATGCCGCCCGCGAGCTCGGGATCGCCGAGGATCCGCAGGATCACCGCCGCCCACGCCGCGGGGTCGTCGGTCTCGAGCAGCACCCCCGTCTCTCCGTCGCTCACCGCCTCCCGCAGGCCGCCGGTGGCGCGCGCCACGACGGGGACCCCGGATGCCGCCGCCTCGAGCGCGACGAGGCCGTAGGTCTCGGAGTGCGACGGCACGAGCACCACCGAGGCGCGCCGCAGCTGCTCGGCCAGCAGCGAGCGGCGCAGCGCTCCCTCGAACGAGGTGGTGCCGAGCATTCCGGCGGCCGCGACCGCCTCGTGCAGCGAGCGCGCGTAGTCGTCCCCGTCCGGCGGCGGCGCGCCGACGATGCGCAGCGTCGGCCGATCCCGCGCCTCGATCGCGGCGACCGCGGCGATGGCCAGGTCGAACCCCTTGAGCGGGTCGAGCCGCCCCGCGATCAGCACCTCCGGGCGGCCGCCGTGCGCGATCCACTCGGCCCGCTCGGCCCGCTCGGCGTCGGTGCAGGGCCTGAAGAGCCGGGTGTCGAC
>JBFXIT010000115.1:0-2212 GCA_050175655.1 Leucobacter sp. | reverse complement strand
CAGATACCCCAAGGGGGTATGCACGAGGCCAGGATCGGGACCGCCCGAGAACGAGGAGCACGAGGAGCACATCATGGCGACGACCGAGTACAAGGTGACCGGGATGACCTGCGGCAACTGCGAGAGGCACGTGCGCGAAGAGGTCGAGGGGGTCCGCGGAGTCACCGGCCTCGAGGTCAGCGCCGCGACCGGCCGCCTCGTCGTCGAGACCAGCGGCGACCCCGTCGACGACGCCGCCGTGATCGCCGCCGTCGACGAGGCCGGCTACACGGCGGTTCGCGCATGACCGCGGCGCCTCCCGATACGCGCACCGTCGAGCTCGAGATCGGCGGGATGACCTGCGCCTCGTGCGCAGCCCGCATCGAGAAGCGGCTGGGCAAGCTCGACGGGGTCGAGGCCTCGGTCAACTACGCGACCGAGAAGGCCCGCGTCACAGCGCCGGAGAGCATCGACTCCCAAACGCTCATCGAGACCGTGGAGCAGGCCGGCTACACGGCCGCGCTGCCCGCGCCCCCGCGGAAGCAGGAGCGGGATCACAGCCCGGCCGCCTCCGACGAACAGCCCGCCGATCCCGAGCTGACCGCGCTGCGTCAGCGCCTCATCGGCTCGATCTGGCTCGCGGTGCCCGTGATCCTCCTCTCGATGATCCCCGCCCTGCAGTTCGAGTACTGGCAGTGGGCGGCACTCGCCCTGACCGCGCCGGTCGTCGTTTGGGCGGCCTGGCCCTTCCATCGCGCCGCCTGGGTCAACCTCAGGCACGGCGCCGCGACCATGGACACGCTCGTCTCGGTCGGCGTGAGCTCCGCGTTCCTGTGGTCGCTGTACGCCCTGTTCCTCGGCCACGCCGGCATGCCCGGCATGATTCACGAGTTCACCTTCGTCGTCGCTCCGAGCGACGGCGCGGGCAACATCTACCTCGAGGTCGCCGCGGGCGTCACCATGTTCCTGCTCGCCGGGCGGTACTTCGAGAAGAGGTCGAAGCGGCAGGCGGGTGCCGCCCTGCGGGCGCTGCTCGAGCTGGGCGCGAAGGACGTCGCGATCCTGCGCGAAGGAGCCGAGGTTCGCGTGCCGGTGGAGGAGCTGCAGGCGGGCGACGAGTTCGTCGTCCGCCCGGGGGAGAAGATCGCCACCGACGGCGCGATCGTCGAGGGCCACAGCGCCATCGACGCCTCGATGCTCACCGGCGAGTCGGTGCCGGTGGAGGCGGGCCCGGGCGATGCGGTCGCCGGCGGCACCGTGTCGACGAGCGGCCGCATCGTGGTGCGCGCCACCCGCGTCGGATCCGATACGCAGCTCGCGCAGATGGCGAAGATGGTGGAGGACGCACAGTCGGGCAAGGCCGAGGTGCAACGGCTTGCGGACAGGATCTCCGGCGTCTTCGTGCCGATCGTGATCGTCATCGCCGTCGCGACCCTCATCGTCTGGCTCCTACTGGGCAACCCGGCGGCGAGCGCGTTCACCGCGGCCGTCGCGGTGCTGATCATCGCGTGCCCGTGCGCGCTCGGCCTCGCCACGCCCACGGCCCTGCTCGTCGGCACGGGGCGCGGGGCGCAGCTGGGCATCCTCATCAAGGGACCCGAGATCCTCGAGTCCACTCGCCGCGTCGACACCATCGTGCTCGACAAGACCGGCACGGTGACCAGCGGCAGGATGACGCTCGTCGACGTGGTGCCGGCCGAGGGTGTCGACCGGGACGAGCTGCTGCGCCTGGTGGGCGCGGCCGAGAACGCCTCGGAGCATCCGATCGCGCAGGCCGTCGCGCGCGGGGCCGCCGAGCGTCTCGGCATCGCGGTGAAGGATCTGCCGGCCGTCGAGTCGTTCCGCAACACCGCCGGCAAGGGGGTCTCGGGCACGGTGGACGGCACCGTCGTGCTCGTCGGGCGCCAGGGACTGCTCGAAGATTGGGCGATCGCCGAGGATCCCGCGATGCAGGCCGAGAAGTCGCGGCTCGAGCGCGAGGGCAAGACGGCGGTGATCGCGGCCTGGGACGGCCGCGTGCGCGGCATCGTCGCGGTCGCCGACACGGTGAAGCCGACGAGCGCCGAGGCGATCCGACAGTTCCGCGAGCTCGGCCTCGATCCCATCCTGCTCACCGGCGACAACCGTGCGGTGGCCGAGCAGATCGCGAAGGAGGTGGGCATCGCCACCGGCGGCGCTGATGCTGGTCCTTCGGGCCACGTCAGTGCCAATGCTGGCCCTTCGAGCCACGTCA
>JBFXIT010000114.1:0-5468 GCA_050175655.1 Leucobacter sp. | reverse complement strand
CGTACTCCCACTCCGGCCCGCCCGCGCGGGCCCAGCGGGCGAAGTCGCCCCGCCGGGCGCGGACGCAGTAGCCCCCGTTGATCGAACTCGACCCGCCGAGCAGGCGGCCTCGGGGCACGATGGTCTCCACGCCCGGCATCAGCTCGGACTCGTAGCTCCAGTTCACGGGGTGGCCCGGCACCGCCGCCGGGATGATCGACCCGTCGAGCAGCTCGGCCGGGGTCTCGCCGACGGGACCGGCCTCGATCAGGATCACCTCCCGATCCGAATGCTCGCTCAGGCGGGCCGCGAGCACCGAGCCCGCGGTGCCGCCCCCGACGATGATCGTGCGTCGCGGCGCTGAAGTCCCGGACCCGTGCGGAGCGGCTGACGCCGCGGCCCCCGCGAGGCTCACCCGGCGGCCTTGCCCTCGGCGTCGACCCTGTGCTCCGCCGTGAACGACCCGAACACCGTCTCGGCGGTTGCGAACGCCTGGTCGATCAGTTCGGGCAGGTCGAGATCGGTGCCCGCGAGCCACTGGTCGTAGGCGCCGAGGCACAGCCCGAGACAGGCCCAGGCCATCGTCTGGGGGGTGAGGTCATCCGGGTCCTCTCCTCGCCTGGACGCCACGTGCTCGGCGATCACGCGGCGCCAGTCGGCGTAGCGCAGCGTCGAGTGCGCCTGCAGGGAGGGGATGCGGGAGAGCATCTGCATGCGACTGCGATGGCGAGGCCGCTCGCTCTCGGGGAACCGGTTGAACTCGACGACCGCCGCGCGCAGGGTCTCGATGAGGGGCACCACTCGGCTCGTGCCTGCGAGGCGCGCGCGCATCGCCTCGAGCATCAGGTCGAAGTCTCCCCAGAGCAGGTCGTTCTTCGACGGGAAGTAGCGGAACAGCGTGCGGCGCCCGATGCCGGCGGCGCTCGCGACGTCGTCGACGGTGGTGCGGTCGAAGCCCCGCTCGATGAAGAGGTCGAGGGCGATGAGGCTGAGCTCCCCGTGCGTCGTCGCCTTCGCGCGGCCGCGGCTGTGCCGCCCCGAGGCCTCCCGCGATTGGGCAGGTGAACGAGACATAGGCCACCACCTCGCATCCGTCGGTTCGTACTCGGCCACTCTCATTCTGCCCTGAACTCCGGCCGCCGGGCGCCGCGGGGGTGGGTCAGGCGTCTCCGGCGAGTGCCCCGAACACCGACTCCGCCGTCGAGAAGGCCGAGTCGAGCAGAGCGATGAGATCCTGATCCTCGTCGGCCAGCCACTGCTCGTAGGCGCTGAGGCACAGCCCGAGGCAGGCCCAGGCGACGGTCTGCGGAGTGAGGGCGTCGGGGCTCTCGCCGCGCCGCTCGCCGACATACTCCGCGATCACGCGGCGCCACGCGGCGTAGCGCAGACTGGAGTGCGCGACCAGCGAGGGCACGTTCAGCAGCAGCTCCATGCGGCTCCGGTGGAAGTCGAGCTCGTGGTCGGGGTAGCGGTTGAAGTCGATGATCGCGCGCCTGAGGATCGACACCAGCGGGAGCTCGCGGTCGATGCCTGCGAGATGGGCGCGCATCGCCTCGAGCAGGCTGTCGAAGTCGCCCCAGGGCAGGTCGTTCTTGGAGGGGAAGTAGCGGAACAGCGTGCGCCGGCTGATGCCCGCTGCGGCCGCGATGTCGTCCACCGTCGTGTGGTCGAACCCGCGCTCGAGGAACAGGGCGAGCGCCACGTGGCTGAGCTCGCCGTGCGTGGTCGCAGGCGCTCGTCCGACCCGCTGCTGCGCATAGGCGAGTTCTGTCATGGCGGATACCTTTCTCACCGGAGAATTCCGTGTGAACCCATTCTGCCCGCCTTCCCTTTTGTCACTCGGTGCAATTATTATCGGAGGTACACACGGAGTCCGTCAGCGTCGACGGCGACCCGGACCACGAGGGAGTCATCATCCACCGAGGAATCGCAATCGAGTGCCGATCCGGCGCTGAGCACCGGATCGTGATCCTCTCCTGCGAATTCCCCTCCCGATCGCCGCGAGCATTCCGAAACTTCTCGCTTGCGCGGAGCGCTCAGCCGCCCCGAACCGGCGGCGACGCCCTCCGCTTCGCCGCACCCGCACGCGGTGCTCTCCCTCGCCTCAGCCGAGTCGAAGCGGGTCACCGGGCACGCGCGCGCCGTCGACGGGGGATTGACCCAGTACTGACCGGTTCCGGGCCGGTGGGGACGGCAGCACGATCGCCGCACCCGATCCCGGAGCAGACAACCAGTTCGAGGAACAACAGAAGGAGAAGATCATGGCAGGACGCGTAGAAGGCAAAGTCGCATTCATCACCGGTGCGGCTCGCGGGCAGGGCCGCGCTCACGCGCTGCGCCTGGCCGAGGAGGGCGCCGACATCATCGCGATCGACATCGACACGCAGGTCGAGAACGTCCCCTACGCCACCGCGACCGCAGAGGATCTGCAGGAGACGGTGCGCCAGGTAGAGGCGCTCGACCGCCGCATCGTCGCCGAGACCTGCGACGTGCGCGACCTCGAGAAGCTGAAGCAGGTCGTCGCGAAGGGCGTCGCCGAGCTCGGCCGCCTCGACATCGTCGCCGGCAATGCGGGCGTCGACATCGTCGGCCCCTGGCACTCGATGACCCCCGAGATCGTGCGCACCACGATCGACATCAACCTCATCGGCGTCTGGAACAGCGTGATGGCAGCCGTGCCGCACATCATCGAGGCGGGCAACGGCGGCTCGATCATCTTGACCAGCTCGGCGAACGGCCTGAAGGCCGGCCCGTGGAACATCGCCTACAACATGTCGAAGTACGGGGTCACGGGCCTGACGAAGTCGTTCGCGCAGGAGCTCGCGAAGGACAACATCCGCGTGAACAGCGTGCACCCGGGCGGCGTCGACACCCCGATGGCGCAGGGCATCATGGGCGTGGCCGAGAGCGGCTTCACCAAGGGCATGGAGGAGAATCCGCTGCTCACCGGCATGCTCACGCAGTGGCTCCCCGGGATGATGGAGCCCCGTGAGATCTCGAACGCGGTGCTCTACCTCGCCTCCGACGAGTCGAAGTGGGTCACCGGGCACGCGCTCGCCGTCGACGGCGGCATGACCCAGTACTAGTCGCCACCGGTCGGGCGGATCGGGATCGGCAGGTCCCGGTCCGCCCCGCCACACCATCGATCCAGATAGTTCGAAGGAGAAGCATCATGGCTGGATTACTCGAGGGCAAAGTCGCCTTCATCACCGGCGCCGCGCGCGGCCAGGGCCGTTCGCACGCCGTCCGCCTCGCCGAGGAGGGCGCCGACATCATCGCCATCGATCTGTGCGGGCAGGTCGAGACGGTGGGCTACCCGATGGCCACGCCCGAGGATCTCGAGGAGACCGTGCGACAGGTCGAGGCGCTGGATCGCCGCATCGTCGCCACCCAGGCGGACGTGCGGGATCGCGCCGCCCTGCAGGCGGCGTTCGACGCGGGCGTCGCCGAGCTCGGCGGGGTCGACATCGTGCTCGGTAACGCGGGCATCGCCGCCCTCTCGCTCAACCCGGTCGAGGAGGAGTGGCAGGACGTGATCGACATCAACCTCACCGGCGTCTACAACACCGTCGAGGTGGCGCGGGACGCCCTGATCGAGCGCGGCGGCGGCGCGATCGTGCTGACCAGCTCGACCGCGGGCCTGCACGGGATCGGCGGCGACACTCCGGGCGGCCTCGCCTACACGGCGGCCAAGCACGGCGTCGTCGGCCTCATGCGCGCGTACGCCAACAATCTGGCTAAGCACTCGATCCGCGTCAACACCATCCACCCCACCGGCGTGAACACGCCCATGGTGGTGAACGAGACCATGCAGAAGTTCCTCGAGCAGGATCCGTCGATGGGCCAGGCGATGCAGAACGCCCTGCCGGTCCCGATGATCGAGGCGGTCGATCTCTCGAACGCCATCGTGTACCTCGCGAGCGATCTCGGTCGCTACGTCACCGGCGTGACCCTGCCGGTCGACGCAGGGTTCAGCATCAACAAGTAGCGCTCGTCTCCATCCTGCGCGGAGACGCGCACAGCGAGAGGCTCCGGGCCCCCGATCCGGAGCGGAGAGAAAGGAGCAGGAGAAATGGCTGGAAAACTCGAAGGCAAGGTGGCCTTCATCACCGGCGCCGCGCGCGGCCAGGGCCGCTCGCACGCCATCCGTCTCGCCCGGGAGGGCGCCGACATCATCGCGATCGATGTCAGCAAGCAGCTTCCCACGGTGCCCTATGCGGGCGCCACGCCGGAAGACCTGGCCGAGACCGTTCGCCAGGTCGAGGCGCTCGACCGCCGCATCGTCGCCACCCAGGCCGACGTGCGCGACTACGCCGCGATGAAGGCTGCGCTCGACGACGGGGTCGCTCAGCTCGGCCGGCTGGACATCGTGAGCGCGAACGCGGGCATCTTCTCGAATGCGCCGTCGGATCAGCTCACGGAGGAGGCGTGGGACGAGATGATCGATATCAACCTGAAGGGGGTGTGGCTCACCGCGAAGGCGGCGATCCCCCATCTCCGCGCGGCCGGCGGCGGCTCGATCATCATCACGAGCTCGACCGCGGGCATCAAGGGCACCCCCAACTTCGTGCACTACGTCGCGGCGAAGCACGGTGTCGTGGGGATCATGAGGACCCTGGCGAATGAGCTGGCGGCCGACAGCATCCGGGTGAACACCGTGCATCCGACAGGTGTCGATACCGACATGATCTTGAACGACAACCTCTTCGAGCTGTTCATGCCCGACCTGCCCGCCGAGCAGCGCACGCGGGAGGAGTTCGCGAAGCGCATGAGCGGACTGAACGCTCTGCCCGTGCCATGGGTGGAGCCGGTCGACATCTCCAACGCCGTGCTGTTCCTCGCTTCCGACGAAGCCAGATACATCACGGGAGTTCAGCTCCCCGTCGACGCGGGTTCGACGCAGAAGTGACTTCCCGCATTCGGGGCTCGGGCGCGCGCCCGGGCCCCGTTCCTTCGCCAGCATCCCGATGAGAGGATTTCGTCTATGACCAACGAGACGATCGGCTCGCAGCCCGCCCACTTCGATCTCGCCGCGAGCCGTGAGCGCATCGCGGCCCGCGTCGTCGGCAGGGAGCGCGAGCTCGAGCTGACGCTGGCGGCGGTGGCCGCTGGGCGCGACATCCTGCTCGAGGGCCCGCCGGGCACCAGCAAGACGACGCTGCTCAAGGCGATCACCGCGGAGTGGGGTATCCCGCTCTTCTTCGTCGAGGGCAATGCGGATCTCACGCCCGCGAAGCTCGTCGGTCACCACAACCCGGCGCGCGTGCTGCGCGAGGACTACTCCGACGACAACTTCGTGCCGGGGCCGTTGGTCGAGGCGATGCAGCAGGGCGGCTTCCTCTACATCGAGGAACTCAACCGTGCGCCCGAGGACACGATGAACACGCTGCTCATGTCGATGAGCGACCGCGCGATCGCGGTGCCCCGCGTGGGCCGGGTCGTGGCGCAGCCGACGTTCCGGGTGGTCGCGTCGATGAACCCCTTCGACA
>JBFXIT010000113.1:0-5475 GCA_050175655.1 Leucobacter sp. | reverse complement strand
CGCACCCGCCCGCCCGCGCGCTGCACGACCTCGGCGTCATCGGTGGGCGGGGCCTCCGCCCCCTCCTGGAGCTGGGCTGTGGCGTGGGCGGCCGTCAGCATCTCTCGCGGAAACCCCTGCGGCGTCTGCACCGCGACGAGCGGGGCGCGATCGACGGTCTCATGCACGATGCCCTCGGCGTCGACCCGCTTGATCGTGTCGGTGAGCGGCACCGCCGGAACCACCGCGTCACCCGTGCGCTGCACCTCGGCCAGCACGCGCTCGAAGAGCTCGGCACTGGCGAAGGGGCGGGCGGCATCGTGGACGAGCACGGTCTCGACGCTGTCGGGCAGTGCGTCGAGGCCGAAGCGCACCGACTCGTGCCGCTCGCGCCCTCCCGGCACGACCGACACCTCCCAGGGCGCCCCGGGGGGCAGCACCTGCTCGATCGAGTCGAAGGTGCGGGCTGCGTAGGCCTCCGGCACGACGACTACGAGGTGCCCGGCATGGGGCAGAGAGGTGGCGACGCCGATCCCGAACTCGACCAGCGCCCGCCCGCGCAGCTCGACGAATGCCTTGGGCACGTCGGATCCGAGCCGCTCGCCGCGGCCGGCGGCGACGAGCACGACTCCGAGTCTCGCGAGCGGGTGCGGATCCGCCCCTGTCGGGGCCTGTTCGTTCGAGAGTGCCGAGCTGCTCATGCCCCCAGCGTACTCGCGCCGTGACAGACGAAGCGCCCCGTCGCCAGGGACGGGGCGCTCCGAGAACCGGATCCTGCGTCTCAGGCTGTGCCGCGCGCAGAAAAGCGGCGACTCAGGAGGCGAGAACCTCGTCGAGGATCTCGGATGCCTTCTCTTCGTTGGTCTTCTCGGCGAGCGCGAGCTCGGAGACCAGGATCTGGCGGGCCTTGGCGAGCATGCGCTTCTCGCCCGCGGAGAGGGAGCGCACCTCCTGATCGCGGCGCCACAGGTCGCGCACGACCTCGCTGACCTTGATCACGTCGCCGGAGGCCAGCTTCTCGAGGTTGGCCTTGTACCGGCGAGACCAGTTGGTCGGCTCTTCGGTGAAGGGCGCGCGCAGCACCTCGAATACGCGCTCGAGCCCCTCCTGATCGATGACGTCGCGCACGCCGACGAGGTCGCAGTTCTCTGCGGGAACCTCGATGGTGAGATCGCCCTGGTTGACCTGCAGCTTGAGGAAGAGCTTCTCTTCACCGCCGAGCTTGCGTTTCTTCACCTCGATGATCTTGGCTGCGCCATGGTGGGGGTAGACGACGGTCTCTCCGACCTCAAACTGCATCGAGCGACTCCTTGCAGGGCATATATCAGACGAACCACTAGAATACCACATTCTGCACCGCGATTCGCGGGTGTCGAGCGGCTCGGTCGAGCGGCTCCGTCGGGCGGAGCGGCAGAGGGAGCCGGTGCAGCATAGTATGCTGAGAAGTCGGAAGCGCTGCTTCTCTCGCGCTCGAACACGCCCGCATCGCGCGGTATTCAGCCACTGCTCGGAGGACACACTGTGAAGACTCGGATCGCCTCGTCTATCGCCATCGCGGCCGTCATCGTGCTCGGCGCGACCGGCTGCGGCCTGGTCGCCCCCCAGGGCACGACCGACCCGTATGCGCCGAGCGATGGCATCGAGGCTTCGTTCTCGAGTGTCGACATCCGCAACCTGCTGCTGGTCGTGTCTGAAGACGGCGAGAACTTCAACGTGGTCTTCACCGGCGTGAACGCCGGCACGAGCCCGGTTCAGCTCCGCATGACCTTCGTCACCAAGAACGGGTCGTCCGAGGCCACCGCCGACTTCATCATCGAATCGGGCATCCAGCCGTTCGGCAGCCCCGACGGCGACAATGAGCCGGTGTTCGTCTCCCTCCCGGGCGTCGCCGCCGGCGACACCGTGCAGGCCTACCTGCAGGTTCCGGGCAGCGAGGACATCGAGCGCCAGGTGCCGGTGCTCGACGGCACGCTGGCCGAGTACCGCGATTACGTGCTGCCCGACTGGTTCACCGCCCCGCCCGCCAAAGACGAGAAGTCGACCGAGGGCGTCGCCGAGACCGAGGTCGAAGAGGTCGCGGTCGAGGTCGAAGAGGCCGAGTGATCTTCTGCGGGCCCGTGCCCGCGATCAGCGCAAGGGCGGCTCCCGGGTTCCGGGGCCGCCCTTGCGCTTCGCTCCGACGATCCGCCTAGCCGAAGCGGTAGCCCACCCCTCGCACGGTGGTCACGAGCTTGGGCTCCTTCGGATCCTGCTCGATGCGCGAGCGGATCCGCTTGATGTGCACGTCGAGGGTCTTCGTGTCGCCGAAGTAGTCGCTGCCCCATACGCGGTCGATCAGCTGCCCGCGGGTGAGCACGCGGCCGGAGTGCCGCATGAGCAGCTCGAGCAGCTCGAACTCGCGCAGCGGCATCGCGATCTCCTCGCCGCGTACGGTCACCGAGTGCCGCTCGGTGTCGAGGCGCACCTCGTGCTCCTCGAGTACCCCGTATGCGTCGTCGCCCTCGTCCTCGGGCTCGGGAGCGGTATCGGCGCGTCGCAGTGCGGCCCGGACCCGGGCGAGCAGCTCTCGGGTGGAGTAGGGCTTCGTGATGTAGTCGTCCGCGCCCAGCTCGAGCCCGACGACGATATCGATCTCGCTGTCCTTGGCGGTGAGCATGATGACCGGGATCCGCGATTGGGCTCGGATCGAGCGGCAGACCTCGGTGCCGGGCAGTCCGGGCAGCATGAGGTCGAGGAGCACGAGGTCTGCGCCAGAGTCGGGGAACAGGCGGACCGCCTCCGCCCCGTTCTCGACGACCTGCACGCGGTAGCCCTCTCGCTCTAGCAGGAACGCGAGCGGCTCGGAGATCGAGCTCTCGTCCTCGACGAGCAGAATGCGCTGACTCACTGTGTCCTCCCCGAGGCCTCGGCCTCTACGGTCTTCTTGTCTCGTCTCTTGCCGGACTTCTTCGAGGTCCGTGCGGCTTCGGCCGCCTTCTTCCGGCTCTTGCGCTTCCGGCTCTCGGGCTCGGGATCCATGAGCGGGAACGAGACGGTGAAGCTCGAGCCGACACCGGGCTGGGACCATACGTCGATGTCCCCGCCGTGGGCGCGCATGGTGTGGCGTGCGATGGAGAGGCCGAGACCGGTGCCCCCGCCGTCGCGGCTGCGCGCGGTGTCGACCCGGTAGAAGCGCTCGAAGATGCGCGGCAGATGCTCGGGAGGGATCCCCTCGCCCTGATCCGCGACGGTGACGACGCAGTAGGGCCTGTCGATCTCGACGCCGATGCCCACGCGCCCGCCCCCGGGCGAGTGGCGGATCGCGTTGCTCAGCAGATTGGCGAAGACGGTGCCGATGGCGGCCGCCCGCCCGAAGACGACCGGGGCGGCCTCCGCCTCGTTCTCGGTGAGGACCAGCTCGACCCCGTTCTGCACGGCGAAGTCGCGGTGCGCCTCCACCTCCGAGCGCAGCACGGCGCGCAGTGAGACGGGTTCGAGATCCTCCGGCTGCAGTGCCGACTGGGCTTCCGAGAGCTGGATGATGTCGCGCGAGAGATCGCCCAGGCGGTGCGACTCCTTCTTCAGCTTCTTCGCGAAGCCGCGGACGATCTCCGGCTCGTCGGCGGCCTCGAGCACCGCCTCGCTCAGCAGCCCGATGGCGGCGATCGGGGTCTTCAGCTCGTGGCTGACGTTCGCGATGAAATCGCGTCGCATGGCGTTCACGCGCTGTTCCTCGCCGAGGTCGTCGGCGAACACGACCAGGAACCTGGGCCTGATGCGGATGATCCGCACGCGCACGGTGTCGTTCGGGTCGTCGGGGTCGGGCATCCGCACGTCGGTGACGCCGCTCGACATCACGCGCCGCGCGCGGCGCAGGAACCCGGGCTCGCGCAGCTGCTCGCCGCTGATGCGTGGGTCGTCGCGGGCGGCAGGGTTCGCGTAGACGGGCGTGAGTGAGGCGTCGAGGATCACTGCGAAGGTGTCGAGGGAGCTCAGCAGTTCCACCGCCACCTTCGGCAGCTCGGGGTGCAGCGACTCGGCGCGCCGGCGGCCCGCGTCTCGCGCGCCGAGAATGGCCCAGGCGATGAGGGCGCCGACCAGGAGCCCCAGGGCGACGGAGGCCAGCACGAGCGCGGTCGGGGTCATGCTCCCCATGCTAGGGCCGGCGCCGGAACGGCGGCTGCGAGTTCAACTGCTGTTCACCGCGAGTGCGGTCGGCGTTCACCGGCGCGGGGGAGGATGATCGACAGAGCGCTGCTGCTGCGCACCGGAATATGCGTGCGTGGCGGGCGTGATCCTATATCGAATCGAAAGGGAACCGAGCCGCATGCGTGAGGTGTTTCAGCAAGAGCTGCGCGAGGTGCAGGGCCGACTGGTCCAGATCGCCGAACTGGTCGAGACCGCGATCGCGCAGGCGACCCAGGCATTCGGGTCGAGCGACGTCGCCCTTGCCGAGCAGGTGATCGACGGCGCCGACGAGGTCGACGACCTCGCGGCCCGCCTCGACGAGCTCACGATCGACATCCTCGCCCGCCAGCAGCCGGTCGCGAGCGACCTGCGCCTGATGGTCGGCGCCCTCCGCATGAGCGCATCGCTCGAGCGCATGGCCGACCTGGCGCAGCACATCGCCCAGCTGGCGCGCTACCGCTACCCGGAGAGCGCCATCCCGCAGGGCCTGCGCAAGACCTTCGCGAAGATGGGCGTCATCGACGTGCAGATGGCCTCGAAGCTGGTCGAGCTGCTGAGGGATCAGGAACAGCGCCTGATCGACGAGATCCGCGACCTCGACGACACCCTCGATGAGCTGCACGCCAAGGTCTTCGAGAAGGTGCTCAGCGACAAGATCAGCGCCGATGCGACCGGCGTCGTCGACGCGACGCTGGCGAGCCGCTACCACGAGCGCTTCGGCGACCACGCGGTGAACATCACGAAGCAGATGAACTTCTTCCTCAGCGGTGCGGTGGAGTAAAGCCGTCACACGGCTCGCCCCTCCCGTCCCCGCCACTAGGCTGGATGCGTGAAGCAGCGCATCTACGACACCCGCAGACAGGACGTCGTCGATTTCGAGCCCCGGATCTCGGGCGAGGTCGGCATGTACGTCTGCGGGCCGACGGTGCAGTCCGCACCGCATATCGGGCATCTGCGCAGCGCCCTGGTCTACGACCAGATCCGCCGCTGGTTCCGGGCGACGGGCCACGAGGTGACGATGATCCGCAACGTCACCGACATCGACGACAAGATCCTCGACAACGCGCGTCTGGCGCAGGAGGCCGGCGGGTCGGAGCCGTGGTGGGCGCTCGCCTACCGCGTCGAGCGCGAGTTCACCGCCGCCTACGACGCCATCGGCGTGCTCGCCCCGACCTACGAGCCGCGGGCGACGGCGAACATCGCCGAGATGGTCGCGCTGATCGAGCTGCTGGTCGAGCGGGGTCACGCCTACCCGGCCGCCGACGGCAGCGCCAGCGTCTACTTCGACACCGGCAGCTGGCCCGAGTACGGCGCCCTCACGAGGCAGCG
>JBFXIT010000112.1:0-5530 GCA_050175655.1 Leucobacter sp. | reverse complement strand
CTGATGAGGACCGCGAGGGCGAGGCCATCGCGTGGCATCTGCTCGAGGTGCTGAAGCCGAAGGTGCCGGTGCGCCGGATGGTGTTCCACGAGATCACCAAGGAGGCGATCGCGGAGGCCCAGGCCAACACGCGCGATATCGATCTCGCGCTCGTCGATGCCCAGGAGACGCGCCGCATCCTCGACCGCCTGTACGGCTACGACATCTCCCCGGTGCTGTGGCGCAAGGTCGGGCCGAAGCTCTCGGCCGGCCGTGTGCAGTCGGCTGCGACCCGCCTCGTGGTCGACCGAGAGCGCGAGCGCCTCGCCTTCGTCTCCAGCGAGTACTGGGATCTCAGCGCCACCTTCACCCCCGCCGCCGATGCGGTCGACAGCACCGCATTCGAGGCGCGGTTGGTGCGCCTGGACGGCGAGCGCCTCGCCACGGGCGCCGACTTCACGGACGAGGGCGTGCTCAAGGAGAAGGCCGCGAAGGCCGGTGTCATCACGCTCGGCAAGGAGCGGGCCGAAGCCCTCGCCGCGCTGATCGGGAGGGGCGCGGACGCCCGAGTGCTCTCGGTCGAGACGAAGCCGCACACCCGCCGCCCGGCCGCGCCGTTCACCACGTCGACGCTTCAGCAGGAGGCCTCGCGCAAGCTGCGCTACAGCTCCAGGCAGACGATGTCGCACGCCCAGTCGCTCTACGAGAACGGCTACATCACCTATATGCGCACCGACTCGCCGACGCTCTCGAAGCAGGCGATCGCGGCGGCGCGCTCGCAGGCCGCGGCGCTCTACGGCGCCGAGACCGTGCCGGACGCGCCGCGCGTGTACACGGGCAAGTCGAAGGGAGCGCAGGAGGCGCACGAGGCGATCCGCCCCGCAGGCGACGTCTTCGCGAGGCCGAGCGAGCTGAGGGGCAAGCTGAACCAGGGCGACTTCGCGCTCTACGAGCTGATCTGGAAGCGCACGGTCGCGAGCCAGATGGCCGACGCCAAGGGCTCCACAGACACCGTCACGCTGAGCGTCGAGGTGGAGGAGGCGGGCGCCTCCGCCCGTACCGCCGCGGAGTTCACCGCGAGCGGCACCGTCATCACCTTCCCCGGCTTCCTGCTGGCATACGAGGAGGGCAAGGACGAGAAGCGGCGCGAGGCCGAGCAGAACGTCGCCCTGCCTCAGCTGGCCGAGGGGCAGTCGCTCGCGGTCACCGAGCCCGAGGCGAAGTGGCACGAGACCAGCCCGCCCCCGCGCTACACCGAGGCGAGCCTGACCAAGCGGCTCGAAGAGCTCGGCATCGGCAGGCCCTCGACCTATGCGGCGATCATCAGCACGATCAGCGACCGCGGCTACGTCACCAAGAAGGGCCAGGCCCTCGTGCCGAGCTGGATCGCCTTCTCGGTGGTGCGGCTGCTCGAAGAGCACTTCTCGGCGCTCGTCGACTACGACTTCACCGCCGAGATGGAGGGCGACCTCGACCGGATCGCGGCGGGAGAAGAGGATCGCGCCGACTGGCTGCGCGAGTTCTACTTCGGCAGCGACAGCCATCCCGGCCTGCGCGGAGTCGTCGACAACCTCGGCGAGATCGACGCACGGGCGATCAACACGGTGCGCATCGACGACTCGATCTCGCTGCGCAACGGCAAGTACGGGCCCTATCTCGAGGTGTTCGACGACAAGTGCGAGGTCGGCGAAGACGGCGTGCTGAAGCCGCGCAGCGTCAACATTCCCGACGGGCTGGCCCCCGACGAGCTGACGCCGGCTAGAGCGCACGAGCTCGCCGACGCCGAGCCGCTCGAGGATCGGATCGTCGGCCTGCACCCCGTCACCGGCAAGCGCATCGCCGCGAAGAACGGCCGCTTCGGCCCCTACGTCACCGAACTGCCGAACGAGGGCGAGGAACTGCCGAAGGGCGAGAAGGCGCGCACCGCCTCCCTCTTCAAGACGATGGACCCCGCGACCGTCGATCTCGACACTGCCGTCGCGCTGCTCGACCTGCCGCGCGTCGTGGGCGTCGACGCCGAGACCGGCGCGGAGATCACCGCTCAGAACGGTCGCTACGGCCCGTACCTCAAGAAGGGGACCGAGACGCGTTCGCTGCCGAGCGAGGATGCGATCTTCTCGATCGACCTGGCCGGCGCGCAGGAGATCCTCGCTCAGCCGAAGTACGGCGCCCGCAAGGCGTCGGCCGCGCTGAAGGAGTTCGACGCCGATCCGGTGAGCGGCAAGCCCATCAAGGTCAAGGACGGCCGGTTCGGCCCCTACGTCACCGACGGCGAGACCAATGCGACCATCCCGCGCGGCGACAGCGTCGAAGACATCACCTTCGAGCGCGCCGCCGAGCTGCTCGCGATCAAGCGCGCCAAGGGGCCCGCCAAGAAGAAGGCCCCGGTGCGCAAGACGGCGGCCAAGAAGCCCGCCGCGAAGACCGCGGTCGATCCGGCTCGATCCGCCGCCGCGAAGAAGGCCGCCGCGACCCGCGCCGCGAAGAAGGCCGCTGCGGAAGCCGAGGGCTGAGCGATCCCGGCGGAGGATCGAGGATCGAGCGAGGAGCGCAGTGACGAGTCGAGGCCAGGGCGTCTTCATCACCTTCGAGGGCGGTGACGGAGCGGGCAAGACCACCCAGGCCGAGCTGCTGGCGAGCTGGCTGGCCGAGCGCGGCCTCGAAGTCGTGCGCACCCGCGAGCCCGGCGGCACCCGCCTCGGCGTCGAGGTGCGGAAGCTGCTGCTCCACGGCGGCGACGAGCTGGGCGAGGTGGACCCTCGGGCCGAGGCGCTGCTGTATGCGGCCGATCGGGCCCAGCACGTCGCGAAGGTGGTGCGGCCGGCGATCGAGCGCGGAGCGGCCGTGGTCCAGGACCGCTACATCGACTCCTCCCTCGCCTACCAGGGGGCCGGTCGCCCCCTCGACCCCGCCGAGATCCGGGGGCTCAGCGAATGGGCCGCCGAAGGGCTCTGGCCCCAGCTCACCGTGCTGCTCGACGTGACCCCCCAGCTGGCGGAGCGCCGCCGTGCGGCAGCCGGCGGCACCGCCGACCGGCTCGAGAGCGAGGCCGTCGACTTCCACAACCGGGTGCGAGAAGGTTTCCTGGCCCTCGCATCGGCAGAGCCCGACCGGTTCCTCGTGCTCGAAGCCTCCAGGCCCGTCGACGAGCTCCACGCAGAGATCGTCGCCCGCGTCGCCCCGTTGCTCCGATAGCCGACATGGGCTGGGCGCTCTATCAGCTGGGGTCGCGATACCCGCCGAAGACCGCGCGCCGCCGCCTCTACTGGACCATCGGCACCGCGCTGTTCGCGGGCCTCTTGGGCGCCGGCTTCTCCTACGGTGCGATCGCCAGCTGGGTCTCCATCGCGGAAGCGCACGGCGAGCGCATCGCCCCCGGCACGGTGCCGAGCGTGCTCGACGCCCTCGTGCTCAGCGCCATGGCCGTCGGGCTCTGGGGAGCGGTCACCTTCTCCATCGTGATGGGGAGCCGGCGGGTGCGCGAGCAGCGGGCCGCGGAACTCGCGGCCGAGCGCGAGGCCGCGGTGATCGAGGAGCGCCTGCGCGCGGCGAGAGCCCGGCTGACCGGTGCGGCCGATCCCGCGACTACCCCGCCACGGCCTCGGCGTCCGAGACGAGCTTCAAACCGATGACGCAGCCGACGATACCGAGCAGCAGCAGCACCTTGAGGATGCTCGCAGGCTCCGATCCGGTGATCATCGCGTAGACCACGGTCAGCGACGCGCCCACAGCGACCCAGACCGCGTAGGCGGTGCCCGTGGGGATCTCGCGCATCGCCCAGGCCAGCCCGCCCATGCTCACGATCATCGCGGCGAAGAACACGACCGACGGCCAGAGCTTCGTGAAGCCCTCGGACTTGCCGAGCGCCGTCGCCCAGACGGCCTCGAACATCCCCGAAACGATCAGCACGATCCATGCCAGCACGACTGCCTCCTGTGGCAAGTCTTGTCCTGGCGGGGTACTTGACCGTCGTCCCGGAGCCGCGTCGCGGGCTCTGCCTTCACCCTCTCACCCGACTCTGGGCAAGCGCTGTGCAGTGAGATCGGGCAGAGAAGAGGCTACTCCGCGATGACGGCGCCGAAGCGCTCGGGCAGCGTCGCGCGGTGGGCCGCGCTCAACTCGGCGAGCGGCAGGGTGAAGAGATCCTGAACCTCGATCGCGGCGCCCTCGCCCGCGAGATCGGTCACGCCGATGCGCAGCACGGGATACCCGCGCCCCTCGCACAGCCCGCGGAACTTCACCTCCTCCTCGTGCGGCACGGCGACCAGCGCGCGCGCCTGCGTCTCGGAGAAGAGGGCGGCGGTCGCGTCGACGCCGTCGCGCGAAATGATCTCGTCGATCCACACCCGCGCGCCCACGCCGAAGCGCATCGCTCCCTCGGCAAGCGCCTGCGCGAGGCCGCCCTCGGAGAGGTCGATCGCGGCCGACAGCAGGCCGCCCTGGCTCGCGGCGTGCAGCAGCTCGGCGAGCGAGCGCTCGTCGTCGAGGGAGGCCTGCGGCGGCAGGCCGCCGAGGTGCGCATGCACCGTCTCGGCCCAGGCCGAGCCGTCGAGCTCATCGCGCGTGACGCCGAGCAGGTAGAGGTGCTCGCCCTGATCCTGCCAGCCCGAGGGCACGCGGCGCGCCACGTCGTCGATGATGCCGAGCACGCCGACGACGGGGGTCGGATGGATCGGCACGTCGCCGGTCTGGTTGTAGAACGACACGTTGCCGCCGGTCACCGGCACCTCGAGCGAGAGGCATGCGTCGGAGAGGCCCTCGACGGCGCGCGAGAACTGCCACATCACCTCGGGGTTCTCGGGGCTGCCGAAGTTGAGGCAGTCGGTCACCGCGGTCGGCACGGCACCCGAGGTCGCCACGTTGCGGTAGGCCTCGGCGAGCGCGAGCTGCGCTCCGGCATAGGGGTCGAGCTGGCAGTAGCGGCCGTTCGCGTCGGTCGCGATGGCGACCCCGAGGCCCGACTCCTCGTCGACGCGGATCATGCCCGCCCCGTCGGGGAACGAGAGGGCGGTGTTGCCGAGCACGTAGAGGTCGTACTGGTTCGTGATCCACTCCGGCGAAGCCTGGTTGGGGGAGGCCGCGACCGCGAGCACCTGGGCTCGCAGCTCGTCGCCGGAAGAGGATCGCGCCAGACCCGAAGCGTTCACGCCCGAGGCCTGCAGCTCGTCGATCCAGGCCGGGTATGCGACGGGGCGCTCGTAGACCGGGCCGTCGACGGCGACCGTGCGCGGGTCGACGTTCACGATCTCCTCGCCGCGCCAGTTGATGATGAGGCGGTTCGTGTCGGTGACCTCGCCGAGCACACTCGTCTCGACGTCCCACTTCTTCGTCACCGCGAGGAAGGCGTCGAGCTTCTCGGGCGCCACGATCGCCATCATGCGCTCCTGGCTCTCCGACATGAGGATCTCCTCGGCGGTGAGCGAAGGATCGCGCAGCAGCACGCTGTCGAGCTCGATGAACATGCCGCCGTCGCCGTTCGCGGCGAGCTCGGAGGTAGCGCACGAGATGCCGGCGGCGCCGAGATCCTGGATCCCCTCGACGAGATCGGCGG
>JBFXIT010000111.1:0-5580 GCA_050175655.1 Leucobacter sp. | reverse complement strand
CGGCATCATCGTGAGGGAGAACGCGGCGAGCAGCCCGAAGACCACGACCATGCCGCTCGCGGCGCCGACATGCACGGTCTTGTTCATGGCATCGTGCACGAGGCCCGCGACCATCATGCAGACGCCGATCACGATGAGCATCCACGAGACGGCCCCCCTGCGGCGCTCCAGGCTCCACCATCCGCCCGCGCCGCCCGAACGGCTCGTGCCGTCGGAGGAGACGCCCCGCAGGCTCATCCCGCGGTGCGCGTCGCGGGCGGCGTAGTCGGCGAATGCCGTGATCGTCAGGCCGGTGAGGATCAGCGCGCCGTTGAACGCCGCCGCGCTCGTGCCCTCCTGATTGCCGAGCTGCGAGAAGTGGAACTCCCACCAGCGGTCGTCGGGGGAGGTGAGCATGCTCGCCAGGGTGCCGATGAAGATGACGAGCGTCGCGAGCGCTGCGAGGTTCGCCGTCGTCACCCGGGAGCCGAAGACGCTCGCCAGGTAGGCGAGGAAGGCTCCCGAGGCCCCTGCGAGCGCGGCCCCGCCGAGGGCGTCGATCGTGAGGCCCACGAAGCCGCGCTGGAAGAGGTTGGCGACCGCCTCGACGCTGAGCGCCGACACGGCGGCGAACGCGACCGTCAGGACGATCGCATCGATGATGCGCTTGAAGAGCGGCAGTCGCCTGCGCCACGACCCCTCGCCGCTGCTGCTCGCCGAGACGAAGGCCGCGGCGAACGCGAGCCCCGCGGCTCCGCCCGAGATCCATGCGGCCCGGGTGCCGAACGAGTCGACGTCGCGCCCCGCGAGCGGCAGGCGCTCGCCCCACATCCAGAGGCCGATCACGAGCGCGACCACGATGAAGGCGGCGATCGCGGCTATGGTGGCCTGCGACTCCGCGCGCTCCCGCTGCGTCCGGTCGCCCGGCCTATTCGTCGCCATCGCCCTGCCAGCCGACCGTGATGTCGACCCAGCCCTCGGCGCCGCTGAGCGCCGCGAGCTCGTCGACCTCGATCTCGACCGCCGAAGCGGTCGTGCCCGCCGCCGGGAACACGGTGCCGAAGCGGCGCAGCGACTCGTCCAGGAACACCCGTGTGCCCTCCGGATTGGCGAACGGGCACACCCCGCCGATGGGGTGGCCCGTGAGCGCAGGCACATCCTCGCCCTGCAGCATCCGCGGCTTCCCGCCGAAGCGCCGCTTGAACATGCCGCTGTTCACCTTCGCATCGCCCGCCGCGACCACCAGCACCGCCCGCTCGGGCGCCTCGGGGTCGTGGAAGCCGAGCGTCTTCGCGATCCTCTCGGGCTCGGTGCCGACCTTCCGCGCCGCGAGCTCCACCGTCGCGCTCGACTCGTCGAACTCGAGCATCTCGCCGGCCCAGCCCCGAGCCGTCAGATGCTCGCGTACGCGTGAGATTCCCATGCCCGCCCTTTCGTCGCTCCTGATTCGCCCAGTGCGCTTCACATTATCGCGCGTCGGCCGATTCCCGCTGCCGGATCCTCACGGCCGATCCCCGATGCGCGAGGATCAGAAGAGCAGGCCCGCAGCCTCGGCATCCGGCTCCTCGAGCGCGAGCAGCCGGCGCTTGCGCTCGAGCCCGCCCGCGAAGCCCGTGAGCGAGCCGTCGGCGCCCAGCACCCGGTGGCACGGGATCACGATGCTGATCGGGTTGTGCCCGACCGCCTGGCCGACGCGCTGGGCGAGCCCGGGGCGCCCGAGCTCGGCTGCGATCACGCCGTAGGTGGTCGTCTCGCCGTAGGGGATCCTGCGCAGCACCTGCCAGACCTGCTCGGAGAGCGGATCGCCGTGCGTCGCGATCGGCGCCTCGAACTCGCGGCGCTCGCCGGCGAGATACTCGCGCAGCTCGCGGGCGACCCGGGAGAGCAGCGGATCCGCGGCCTCCTCCACCCGCTCGCCGATCGCGTCCTCCGACGGCGGGTACGTGTGGCCGGGGAAGTAGAGGCCGATGAGCGCGTCGCCGGCTCCTTCTCGCCCGTCGCTCGACTCCGTGCTCTCCGCCACCAGCAGCAGCTCGCCGATCTCGGTCGGTACGAGGGCGTGCCGGGTGCTCATCCTCGTACTCTACAGCGCCGCCCCGGGTAGGGTTGCAGCGTGAGACGGGTCGCGGTCGTGGTGCTCGAAGGGGCGAAGCCCCTCGACGTCGGCATCCCGGTGCAGGTCTTCACCAGCCGGCCCAGCATGCCCTGCGTCGTGCGGGTATGCGGCGTGCGCGCCGGCCTCGTGCCCGGCTCGGACGGGCTCTCGTACTCCGTCGAGCAGGGGCTCGAGGCGCTCGACGGAGCCGACCTCGTCTTCATCCCGGGCTATCTGCATCCCGACACGCAGCCTCCGCCGCCGGAGCTGACCGAGGCGCTCGTCCGCGCCCACGGGCGCGGGGCGCGGCTGGCGGCGATCTCGACGGGCGCCTTCGCGCTCGCCGCAACCGGGCTGCTCGACGGCAAGCGGGCGACCACCCATTGGCACTACACGCAGGCATTCGCCGAGCAGTTCCCCGAGGTCTCCGTGAACGAGGGCGTGCTGTTCGTCGACGAGGGATCGGTGCTGACCTCCGCCGGCGCAGCCTCCGGGATCGACCTCTGCCTCCACATCCTGCGCGACGAGCTCGGGCTCAGCGCCGCGAACCACGCGGCCCGTCGCCTCGTCGCCGCGCCGTACCGCAGCGGAGGCCAGGCCCAGTTCGTGCAGCGCAGCGTGCCGCCTCCGAGCGGCGAGCGCTTCGCGGCGACCCGGGAGTGGGCGCTGCGGCACCTCCGCGAGCCCCTCACGATCGCGCGGCTCGCGCAGCACGCCAGAGTCTCGCAGCGCACCTTCTCCCGCGCGTTCCTCGAAGAGACCGGCTACACCCCGATGCGCTGGGTCATGCGAGCGAGGCTCGATCTCGCCCGCGAGATGCTCGAGAACACCCGCGCCGGCATCGACGAGGTCGCGGCCGCAGTCGGTCTCGGCACCGGCGCCAACCTGCGCCTGCACTTCAGGCGCGTACTGGGCACCACGCCGAGCGAGTACCGTCGCGCCTTCACGCAGGGGGAGTGAGGTCGTAGGGCGTGGCCCTTCCGCCACTGCCAGTGCGCCGCTGCCCGCTTGCCACATCGGGGGCCGCCCGGCTAGGGTGGCTGCGGGTCGTTCGCCGGGCGGTGCGACTCCGCGTCTCGTCGCGACTCTCGCGAGACGGTGGCAGATATCGCCCGATCGAGGCGAGGTGAGTCCATGCCCAGTGACAGTTGCAGTCATCAGCCGGGTATCGCCCTCACCGCTTCGTCTCGCTCCCGCTAGCCGACGTCGGTGCTGACGGCCTGGCACCCCGTCGGGGCTGGCCCTGCGATACGCGATCGCGCGCTCCCGACGCATTGCGCGCGTCGGCATCGGCGCGCGCCGAACGGAGGAGTGAATCATGCACACGCAGCAGATCCCTATCATCGACGCGCAGCTCGAGTCGATCGAGCGGCAGCTCGCGGATCGCGACCTCGGCGCTCTGGCCGCCACGCTGTCGGCGCTCGACGCAGCCGACCTCGAACCGCTCTTCGACCGTCTCGGGATGCGGCAGCGGGCGATCGTGTTCCGTCTGCTCTCGAAGGATCGAGCGCTCGAGGTCTTCGAGGCTCTGCAGCCGTCGCTGCAGAGCGATCTGCTGCACGGCCTGCAGGACTCGGACGTGGCCCGGCTCTTCGCCGAGCTCGACCCCGACGACCGCGCCTGGCTGCTCGAAGAGGTGCCGGCAGCCCTCGCCACCCGGTTGCTGAGGGGCCTGCCGGAGGCGGACAGGCTGCTCACCGCTGCGCTGCTCGGCTACCCTCAGGGCAGCGCCGGGCGCCGTATGACGCCGGAGTACGTCTCGACCCGCGCCGATTCCACCGCCGCGGAGGCGCTCGCCCAGGTGAGGGCGCGCCTCGATGACGCTGAGACGGTGTACACGATTCCGGTGATCGACGACGCGCGCCGGCTGACGGGGGTGGTCAGCCTGCGCGATCTGCTCGGAGCCGAGGCCGATGCGCCGGTCTCCGAGCTGATGCGAGCTGCCCGCGCTGCCGAGGCGACCGAGAGCGCGGAGGTCGTGGCCCGGCGGTGCGCGGACCTCTCGCTGCTCGCCCTGCCGGTCGTCGACAGCGAGCACCGGCTCGTCGGGATGTTCACCATCGACGACGCGGTGCGCATCCTCGAACGCGAGGAGAGCGAGGATGCGGCCCGTCAGGGCGGCACGGAGCCTCTGCGCCGACCCTACCTCTCGACCCCGGTGCTCTCGATCGTGCGCTCGCGCGTGGTGTGGCTGCTGGTCCTGGCCGTCGGAGCGACGCTCACCGTGCAGGTGCTCTCCGTGTTCGAGACGACCATCGAGCAGGTCACGGTGCTCGCGCTCTTCGTCCCCCTGCTGATCGGCACGGGCGGCAACACCGGCAACCAGGCCGCCACCACGGTCACCCGCGCCCTCGCGCTCGGGGACGTGCGGCCGCGCGACATCCTGCGCGTGCTCACACGGGAGCTGCGCACCGGAGCCGTGCTGGGGCTGCTGCTCGGAGGGCTGGGGTGCGCCGTCGCCTGGATCGCCTACTCGCTGCCGATCGGGCTGGTGATCGGGCTCACCCTGCTCACGGTGTGCACGGTCGCCGCGGCGGTGGGCGGCTGCATGCCGTTGCTCGCACGGGCGGTGCGCGTTGATCCCGCGGTCTTCTCCAACCCGTTCATCTCGACCTTCGTCGACGCCACCGGGCTCATCGTCTACTTCGTGATCGCACGGGCCATCCTGCAGCTGTGATGCGCCCCGGATCGGGGGAGCGAATCCTTATTTGGCAGGATCCTTTCGAGTATCGTCATTCGCGCCACTGGAATGCGAGGGAGCGGAGCGACCAGAATCGATAGCGGAGGTTACAACGCACTATGAGCAATCGCATCGCAATCAACGGTTTCGGACGGATCGGGCGCGGCGTGATGCGCGTGCTGCTCGAGCAGGAGGGCGACCTCGAGGTGGTCGCGGTGAACGACCTCACCGACGGCGCCACCCTCGCCCACCTGCTCGAGTGGGACAGCGTCTACGGGAGGCTGCAGCGCGACATCGCCTTCGACGGGGGCGAGCTGATCGTCGACGGCAGGCGGATCAAGGTGTTCGCCGAGCCCGATCCCGCGAAGCTGCCCTGGGGGGAGCTGGGCGTCGACGCCGTGCTCGAGTCGACGGGCCGCTTCACCAAGGCCGACGATGCGCGCAAGCACCTCGAGGCGGGTGCGAAGCGGGTGCTGGTGAGCGCCCCGGCGACGGGAGCCGACCTCACCGTCGTGATCGGCGTGAACGACGATCTCTACGACCCCGAGCAGCACCGGATCGTCTCGAACGCCTCGTGCACCACGAACGCGTTCGCCCCCCTCGCCCAGGTGCTCGACGACCTCGCCGGCATCGAGCAGGGCTTCATGACCACGGTGCACGCATACACGCAGGATCAGAACCTGATCGACGGCCCGCACAAGGACCCGCGCCGCGCACGCGCCGCGGCGCTCAACATCGTGCCCACCTCGACCGGGGCGGCGAAGGCGATCGGCCTCGTGCTGCCCCAGCTCGACGGCAAGCTCTCGGGCACCTCGATGCGGGTGCC
>JBFXIT010000110.1:0-5638 GCA_050175655.1 Leucobacter sp. | reverse complement strand
CGGCCAGCTCGGCCAGCTCTCCCTCGGGGTTGCGCTGCAGCGCCTCGCGCTCGGTCCGCACCTCGACCGCGAGCTGCTCGTTCTGGGTGCGCACCGAGGTGTACTCGCCGAGCGCCATCGAGATCGCGCCCGAGATGAGGCCCGAGACGCCGGTGATGGCGACGATCCCGGGGCTCGCGCCCGCGGCGGCGATGCCCGAGATGAGGCCGACGTTCGAGACCAGGCCGTCCATGGCGCCGAAGACCGAGGCGCGAAGCCAGCCCGATCCTGCCGAGGAAGAATGCGTGTGGTCGTACTCGTGCGGGTTCGAGATGTCGTAGTCGTTCAAGGTGCTCCCGGTCTCGGGGTCGGGGCGCGGTCGGGGCCGGACGCTCGGCAGAGTATCTCCGCTGCTAGAAGAGCAGCACTGCCGAGAAGCAACCCTAGCCAGTCGACGCGCTTCGTGAGAACCGGCTTGATGAGTTCCGGCGCCCTCTCCGGGCGACTACGCTGCCCCGAACTCGGATCGGATCGGGGTTCGGGGCCGTCAGCACTCTCCCGCAGGCGAACAGCGCGTGAACTTCCAGCGTGTCCCGGTTGCCGCGGATCGGCGGGTCTTGTCGACTGGTCGCATGCCGGATCGGGGAGCACGCGAAGTCTTCGGGGCGTTCCTGCGGCTCGGGGCGACTTCCTTCGGCGGCCCCGTCGCCCATCTGGGCTACTTCCGCGAGGAGCTCGTCGTGAAGCGCCGATGGGTCGGCGAACGGCAGTACGCGGAACTCGTGGCGCTCTGCCAGTTCTTGCCGGGCCCCACGTCGAGCCAGGTCGGCTTCGCGCTCGGCCTGATCCGCGGGGGATACCGTGGCGCTCTCGCCGCCTGGGTCGCGTTCACCCTCCCATCCGCGCTGCTGCTGGTGCTGTTCGCCTATGGAGCGGTCTCCCTCGACAACGCTGCGGGCCGCGGCCTGCTCGTCGGGCTGAAGGCGGTCGCCGTCGCGGTGGTCGCGCACGCCGTCTGGGGCATGGCGCGCACGCTCGCGCCCGATGCGAGACGGATCGCGATCGGGATCGCGGCAGCCGGGTCGGCGCTGCTCGTCCCCGGGAATCTCGGGCAGATCGGAGCGGTCGCCCTCGGCCTGGTCGCAGGCCTTCTCTTCTGCCGGAGCCTTGCGCAGCCGCTGGAGGCATCGGCTCGGGGCGGTCGCCAGCGGAGCCCCCAGGGCGCCGAGACGGATCCGCCTGTTCCGGTCTCGCCCCGCGCGGGCATCGTCTCGCTCGTCGTGCTCGTCCTGGTCCTGACGGGGCTGCCCCTCGCTGCTCGCCTGACCCATCAGGGCTGGGCAGTCGTCGCCGACGCGTTCACCCGTACCGGAGCGCTCGTCTTCGGCGGAGGCCACGTAGTTCTGCCGCTGCTGCAAGCCGAACCCGCGGTCTCGCAGCTCGTGCCGCCCGAACCGTTCCTCGCCGGCTACGGCGCGGCGCAGGCGGTGCCGGGCCCGCTGTTCTCATTCGCCTCCTATCTGGGGTTCGAGATGGGATCGGGGCCGGACGGGGGCCCGACCGCGTGGATGCTCGCCCTGCTCGCGCTGGTCGCGATCTTCCTGCCCGGGTTCCTCCTGCTCGTCGCGGCGCTCCCGTTCTGGGGTGCGATCCGGGAGCGCCGTGCGGCTCGCGCGGCCGTCGCCGGGGCGAACGCGGCGGTGGTGGGCATCCTCGCCGCAGCCCTTTGGAGTCCGGTGATCACTTCCGGCATCACCGGGCCGGCATCCCTGCTGATCGCGCTCGGCTGCCTGTTGCTCGTCTCGGTGAGACACCTGCCGGTCTGGATCGCCGTCGCGGCGGGTGCGGGTGCGGGCATCCTGCTCGGCCTGCTGGCGGATCCGCTCGCAATGAGCTGAGCCGCGCCGCCCGCCCTACTCTCCTTGCTCCGCGTCGTCGCCGGCCGCCGGTGCGAGCGCGAGCGTCTCTCCCTCCCAGCGCCACCGGAACCAGCGGTCGTGGGTCGCGACGATCAGCGCTCCGTCGAAGTCGCGCAGGGCTGCCTCGAGGTCTTCGACGAGTGTGAGCGAGAGGTGGTTGGTCGGCTCGTCGAGCAGCAGCAGATCGGGCGGATCGGCGACCAGAGTCGCCAGCGCGAGGCGGCGACGCTGCCCGACGCTCAGGGCCCCGACGGCGCGGCCGAGGTCGCGCGATGCGATCAAGCCCGTCTCCGCGAGCGGATGCAGTTCGGCACGCCCGGCGCCGAGCACTCGCGCGTACGCCTGCTCGGCGGTGTCGCCGAGCCTCTCGAAGGCGGCCTCTTGCGGTAGGTAGCCGATGCGGCACTCGGGGGCCACCCGAAGCTCGCCCCGGTCAGGCTCGAGCTCGCGGGCGAGGATCGCCAGCAGCGTCGACTTGCCCGCGCCGTTCGGGCCGGTCAGCATCAGGCGCCCGCCGGCGGGCAGCTCGAACGAGACGGGGCGGAGGCGGGCCGAGAGGCCGACGCGATGAGCGGCCAGCATGGGGGAAGGCGCCGCTGTCTCGCGGTCAGACCTTGCCGGCTCCCGCGGCTCCGATCCCATGCCGGTCGATGCTGCGGAGCCGACCCCCGAGAAGCGCAGCGGCTCGGGCGGGCGGCGCACCCGATCCCGTTCGAGCTGCTCGAGGCGCACGCGCGCGTTCCGTGCCCGACGGGCGGTCACCCGCGCATCCTTGTCGGCGTAGAACTTGCGCGTGATCTTCGCCTCCGACTTCGATTCGTGCTTGCGGTTCACCTCGCGCGAGCCGACCTCGATCTCGTGGATCAGCGCCTCGCGCTCCGCGAGCTCCGCAGCGTAGCGATCCCGCCAGCGCCGCATCTCGGCGGCGCGCTCGCGGCGGGCGACGGAGTAGCCGACGCCCCAGGCGCGCAGGCCGAGGCCCGATCCCGGATCCTCCGTGGTCTCCGCCTCGAAGGCGAGCCCGGGATCCTGCTCGGCAGGCGTCTTCGCGGCCCCGTCGGCGGGGCTCGCGGCGTCGGCCAGCACGCTCGCGGGCACCGGCAGGGGGTCGAGGTCGAGGATCCGGGTGGTGATCGCGTCGAGCAGCGCGCGGTCGTGGCTCGCCGCGATGACGATGCCCGGCCAGCCGGCAAGCACGCGCTCGAGGTAGGCGGCCGAGGCGTCGTCGAGGTGGTTCGACGGCTCGTCGAGCAGGATCGTGTGCGGGGCTTCGAGCAGCAGCGCGGCGAGCGCGAGGCGCAGCCGCTGCCCGCCGGAGAGCTCGCCGACCGGGCGATCCAGCGGCAGGCCGCCGAGGCCCAGGCCGGTCAGCACCTCGCCGCGGCGCGCTTCCGCCTGCCAGGCCCCGACCTGCTCGGCGCGCTCGAGCGCGCCTGCGTAGGCCTCCGCGGCGCTCGCGGCGGCCCCGGCAGCCGGATCGTCTGCGTCGATTGCGTCACCGGTGCCGGTATCGGTGCCGAGTGCGGCCCCCGCGGCTTCGATCGCGGCGATCGCGGCGAACGCCTCGTGCTGGGCGTCGTCGAGCACGCGCGCGATCGGCGCTTCGTCGGGGTACGGCAGCTGCTGCTGCAGCAGCCCGAACGTGCCGGCGTGCGACACCTCGCCGGTGTCGGCCTGCTCGAGCCTTGAGAGGATGCGCAGCAGCGTTGACTTGCCGGCGCCGTTCTCGCCGACCAGGCCGATGCGGTCGCCGGTGCGGGCGGTGAACGAGATGCCGCTCAGTACGCGGCGCTCGGCGTAGCTCTTCGAAATGCCGGAGACGGTCAGATGAGAGGATCGCGCGTCGCCGCGCACGGGGCGGGAGGCGTCGTGCGCGGCTGCCGCTGCGCGGGCCGCGGCAGCCGGAGAGGGAGCGCTGGGCCGGATGCCGGAGGAGCCGTGCGAGGAAGAAGAGGTGGAGCGTGATGCGGGCATGGAGGTCTTTCGGAGCGAGAGCGGGCTCCGCGGGGGCTCTGCCGGGCATGCTGCGAAGGACGGGCATCGGCATCGCCGACGCAGGGATCCGGGTACGCAGCACTCCGGCGCCTCAGGCGCGGAACGGGACTGCGTTACCTCCACACACGGGAGAGTCTACAGCGAATACGGTGCGGACACCGGGATCAGCGGCTTCCGCATCCGGTAGTTCACCAGCTTGACGCCTTGCCTGACCGGTTCCTGTCGCGACTCGACCGAGAACCCGTGCTTCTCGAAGAACGGCCTGGCCGTGATGCTCGCATCAGCGCTGAGATCCCTCGCGTGCTGCTCCCTCGCCTGTCTCTCGGCCTCGACGAGCATTGCGCGGGCGACTCCGAGACCCTGATGCCGGGGAGACACGAACAGCATGTCGATGTACCCTCGCTCGTCGACGTCCGAGAACCCGACCACCTCGGCGCGGATGGTGGCGACGAAGCTGTTCCTGCTGCTCATCGAGACATGCCAGTCCTCCGCATCTCTCTCGCCCGATCGCGCCCACGCCCGTATTTGCTCCGGAGAGTAGTGCTCTGCGGCGGTGCGGGTGACCGCATCGGTGAAGATCGCCAACGTGATGCCGGCGTCGGCGTGCTCGTAGGGGCGGATTCTCGGCCGCGTCGGAGGGGAACTCACGCTCCCATTGTCCTCTGGGTCGCATTGTTCCCTGGGTCGCAAGGTCCCCTGGGTCGCATCGACTTCGCTTCGCCCGGATGATCAGATCGTGTGACCCTCGACCGGGCCTTCCCAGTTGGGCTTCCAGCCCAGGGCGGGCGCGACGTGCTCGGCGAAGGCCTGCAGGACGTGCAGGTTGTATTCGGGGCCGAGCTGGTTCGGGATCGTGAGCATCAGCGTGTCGGCCGCCATGACGGCCTCGTCGCGCTTGAGCTGCTCGATCAGCAGGTCGGGCGCGTCGGCGTAGGTCTTGCCGAAGGTCGAGCGCATGCCGTCGATGACGCCGATCTGATCCTGATTCTCGCGCGAGCGCAGGCCGAAGTAGAGCTCGTCCTGGTCGCTCACGATGGGGAACACGCTGCGGCTCACGCTCACACGGGGCCGACCGGTGTGACCCGCCTCCCGATAGGCCTCCCTGAAGCGCTCGATCTGCTCGCGCTGCAGCTCGTGGAACGGCTGCCCCGTCGCCTCGGTCAGCAGGGTCGAGCTCATGAGGTTCAGGCCACGGCGGCCGGCCCATTCGGCGGTCTCTCGCGACCCCGCACCCCACCAGACGTGGTCGCGGAGCGACTCGGATCGCGGCTCGATGGCGAGCCGCCCCGCCGAGCCCATCTGCGGGTCCGCGTCGACGACGGCCTCGCCCTCGATCGCCCGAAGGAACAGGTCGAACTTGTCTCGGGCGATGTCGGCGCCGCGCGGATCGGACGATCCCGTGTAGCCGAACGCCTCGTAGCCGCGCAGGGCGGTCTCCGGGGATCCCCGGCTGATTCCGAGGGCGAGCCTGCCGCCGGAGATCAGGTCGAGGGCCGCGGCCTCCTCGGCCAGGTAGAGAGGGTTCTCGTAGCGCATGTCGACGACGCCGGTGCCGACCTCGATCCGCTGCGTGCGCGCGGCCATCGCCGTGAGCAGGGGGATGGGCGACGCCGCCTGTCGGGCGAAATGGTGGACCCGCAGGTAGGCGCCGTTCACGCCGATCTCGTCGGCGCCCTCGGCCAGCTCGATCGTCTGGCGCATCATGTCGCCCGCGCCGCGGGTGCGGCTGCCGGGCACGTTGCCGT
>JBFXIT010000109.1:0-5649 GCA_050175655.1 Leucobacter sp. | reverse complement strand
TCTCGGCGGGCTACCTCTTCGACGACTTCGACGACCAGGTCAGCCGATTCGACGGCAGCATCCACTGGCGCGCCGACGAGCACCCGGTGCACGGAGAGCAGGGCGGCTTCTCGCCCAGCGAGCGCTCGGCGATCTACTCCCGGCAGGGCAACCCCACGAACTGGGTCGCCGAGGAGCGGCTCGCCTCGCTCGAGGGCGGCACCGTCGCGGTCGCGGTCTCCAGCGGTCAGGCGGCCATCTCCGCCGCGCTCTTCGCGCTCGCGCAGAGCGGTGACCACATCGTGTCGACCGGATCGATCTACGGCGGCACGCGCATCCTCTTCGGCCGCAGCTTCAAGCGCTTCGGGATCGACTTCGACTACGTCTGGGACGCCGACGACGACGCCGAGTGGGAGCGGGCGATCCGCCCGAACACCAAGGCGATCTACACCGAGACCATCCCGAACCCCCGCAACGACATCACCGACCTGCGCCGCATCGCCGAGGTCGCGGCACGGTACAACCTGCCCGTCGTGGTGGACAACACCGTCGGCACGCCCGCGCTGATCCGCCCGTTCGAGCACGGTGCGAGCATCGTGGTGCATTCGACCACCAAGTTCCTCACGGGGCACGGGGCCGCGGTGGGCGGCGCGGTCGTCGACGGCGGCAACTTCGACTGGGAGGCGGCGGAGCGCGCCGGGCGATCCTATCCGCTCATCACTCAGTCGGCACGGCCCGGGGTCGCGCCGATGCTCGAGCGCTTCGGCACCGGCGCCTACGCGCGGGCCGTGCGCGAGTCGGTCGTCAACGACATCGGGCCCACCCTCTCGCCCTTCAACGGGTTCCTGCTGCATCAGGGCATGGAGACGCTGTCGCTGCGTATGGAGCGGCACGTGGAGTCGTCGATCAGGATCGCGGCCTGGCTCGAGGAGCAGCCAGAGGTGGTCTCCGTTGACTACGCGGGCCTGCCGTCGAGCCCGCTCTACGACCTCGCCGTGCGCGACTACGGCACCGATGGCGCCGGGTACGGCCGCACGGGGTCGGTGTTCGGCGTCACCGTGCGCGGCGGTATCGACGGCGCACGGGAGTTCGTGAACGGGCTGCGCATCTTCTCGCGCATGACGGGGATCGGCGACACCCGCTCGATGGTGCTGCACCCCGGCACCTCGACGCACGGCACGTTCTCGCCGGAGATCAACGACCGGCTGGGGATCACGCCCGGCCTGCTGCGGCTCTCCGTCGGCCTCGAGTCGGCCGACGACCTGATCCGCGACCTCCGCGGAGCCCTCGACCGCGTCACCGCTCGCTGACCCCGTCGCGGCTCCGCCCTTCCGCATGCCGACCCTTTCGCCCTTTCAGTTGTCGCGAATGTGCAGTTGCGAAGCGTTGGCGACACATCTGTGACAACTGAACTGGTGCCTTGCGGCGCGCACTCGAGAAGGCGCGTTAGCGTTCGAGCGACTGGCCGGGCAGGAAGTCGCCGAAGGAGGCGGGCTCGAAGCCCAGCGCCTCGAAGAGCTCGCGCGTGCGCTTCTGACGGGTGCGCGGGATCATGGTGAGCACCCGGCCCGAGGCGCCCACCCGGCCGGTGCGCCCGGCCCGGTGCACGTAGGCCTTGGGGTCGTCGGGCGGGTCGGCCTGCAGCACCAGCTCGACGTCGTCGACGTGGATGCCCCTGGCCGCGATGTCGGTCGCGACGAGCACGTCCGCCTTGCCCTCGACGAACTTCGCGAGGTTGCGCTCCCGCCTGGCCTGACCGAGATCGCCGTGCAGGGCGACCGCCCGCACGCCGGCCTCCGCCAGCAGCTCGGTCACGCGCTCGGCGTAGGCGCGCGTGCGACAGAACACGATCGTGCGCCCGCCCTCGCGGGCGAGCTGCACGAGCACGTCGTCCTTGTGCTCGCGCAGCACGATGAGCACCCGGTGCTCGACGCTCTCCGGCAGGTCGACGGCATCGGCGGCCGGCGCGCCCGGCCCCGCACCAGATCCTTCGCCCACGACCTCGTGCACGGCGGGGCGGGGCATGAACTCGGCCACCAGCCGGTCGACGGCGGTGTCGAGCGTCGCCGAGAAGAGCATCCGCTGGCCCCCGCGCCGGGTCTCGCGGAGGATCCGCTGCACCGGTTCGATGAAGCCCAGCTCGGCCATGTGATCGGCCTCGTCGACCACGGTGACCGCGACCCGGGCGAGATTCAGATGACCCCGCTTCGAGAGATCCTCGATGCGGCCGGGCGTTCCGATCGCGATGTCGACGCCGCGCTTCAGCGCGTGCAGCTGCGGCTCGAACGGCTGGCCGCCGACGAACTGGCCGGTGAAGAGACCGACAGCGCGTGCGAGGGGCTGCACGGTGCGGTCAATCTGCAGCGCGAGTTCGCGGGTGGGGGCGAGGATCAGCGCCTTCGGCGAGCGCGCCGCGCCGCGGGCCGGGCGCGCCTGCCGCTCGCCCCGCCTCGGCTTCTCGCGGGGCGCCTCGTCCGGGAATGCGCCCTCTGCCTTCAACCGCATCAGCCGCTCGACCAGCGCCGCGCCGAAGGCGACGGTCTTGCCGGAGCCGGTGCGGCCGCGACCGAGCACGTGGTGCCCGGCGAGAGCGTCGGGGATCGTGGCCGCCTGGATGGGGAACGGCTCGGCCGCGCCGAGCTCGGCCAACGCGCGCACGATGTTGCCGCCGAGACCGAGCTCGGCGAAGCTCAGCCCCGAGACCTCGCCCGGCCGGGTGATCGTCGCCTCGAGCCTGGCCGGCGCCGGAGCGGGAAGCGCGGGAAGCCGTGCGGGAGACTGCGCTCCTCCGGCCGGTTTGGGCGCAGTCTCCTGCGCCGACTCCGGTGCTGATCCAGGCGCAGATCCGCGCCCCGATTCGCGCGACGGCGCTCCCTTCCCGCCTCGTCGGGGATTGCCGCGCTTCTTGCCGCGCCGAGGATCGTAGTCGCGCGGTGCGCGATATCCCCGAGCCATCTAGTCTCGTTCCGTCGCGCTGCCGTCGGGCTCGGTATCGCCATCGGGGTCTGCGTCGCCACCCGGCTCCTCGAGCGTCGTCGACGCCAGCAGCCCTGCAGCCGCTCCGGCCGGCACTGCGACCGCCACCGGGTTCGCGGCACGGGAGGCCGCCCGTGCCTCGCGCCTGGCCGCCCGCTTCTCGCGCGACCGCTCCCGCCGGTGCTCGACGGCGTAGTAGAGGGTCGGCAGCACGACGAGGGTGAGCACGGTCGACGAGAGCAGGCCTCCGATCACGACCACCGCGAGCGGCTGCGAGATGAAGCCTCCGTGACCGGTGATCCCGAGACCCATCGGCACGAGAGCGAAGATGGTCGCGAGCGCCGTCATGATGATGGGCCGCAGACGCAGGGACGACCCGTGCACGACGGCGTGGTGCAGGGTCTCGCCCCGCTCGCGCAGCTGGTTCACGAGGTCGATCAGCACGATCGCGTTCGTCACGACGATGCCGATGAGCATGAGCACGCCGATGAGCGACGCGACGCCGAGCGGGATGCCCGTGGCGATGAGCAGCAGCAGCGCGCCGGTCGCCGCGAACGGCACCGAGATGAGCAGCAGCAGGGGCTGCAGCAGGCTCTTGAAGGTCGCGACCATGACGACGTAGACGATGAGGATCGCGACGAGCAGCGCGAGCCCGAGCTGCTCGAACGCCTCGGCCTGCTGCGACATCACGCCCCCGATGTTCGCGGTGGCGCCCGGAGGCAGCTCGACCGACTCGAGCGCGGCGTTGACCGCCGTACCGGCGACGGTGAGGTCGTCGCCCTCGGGCAGCGCCGAGACGGTGACGATGCGGTTGCCGTTCTGCGTGCTCACGGTGACTGGGCCGTCGGCGACCTCGACGGAGGCGAGCTCGTCGAGCCGCTTCTCGCCGTCGGCGGTCCGGATCGTCATGGCCGCGACCGCCGCCTGGTCGGCGGGGGCCTCGCCCTGCGAGAGATAGATGCCGATGTTGGTGTTGTCGAGCACGATCTGGCCGACCTGCGACGGCTGCATCTGCTGGGCGACCATGCTCGCCACGGCGGCTTCACTCAATCCGGCGGCCGCGGCCTTCGAGCGGTCGACGACCACGGCGAGGTAGGGGCGCGAGGTCGCGAGATCGCTCTCGACCTGGATCAGGCCTTCCTGCTCCCTCAGCGCCGTCACGACCTGCTCGCTGGCCTCGGCCAGGGTCTCCTGGTCGGGCGCCGAGACCTCGACCTGGATCGCGCTCGACATCGTGACGCCGCCGTCTGACGAGCCGAGCGAGAAGTCGCCCGCGTCGTCGTTCTCGGCGCCGAGTCCGTCGACCGCCTCGCGGATCTCGGCCTGCACCTCGCTCTGCACCGCGTTCTCGTCGGTGGTGATCGAATAGGTGAGCACGCCGTCGCCGCCCCCGCCGAAGATGGCGGCCATGCCGTCGCCTGCGCTGCCGATGGTCACCTGCACGGTCTCGACCGCGTCGATGCCGTCGAGCACCTGCTCGACCCGCTCGGCCTGCTCGAGCTGGGCCTCGAGGCTCGTGCCCGGAGCGAGGGTCTGGGTGAGGCCGACCGAGTTCTGCTCGTCGGAGCCCATGAAGTTGGTCTTCATCAGCGGCGTCGCCGCGATGGTGCCGCCGAACACGAGCAGGGCGAGGATCAGGGTGACCGCGGGATGCTTGAGCGTCCAGGTGACGATGGGGCGGTATCCGCGCTGCAGGGCGGTCTCCCGCTCTCCGCTCCGAACCGGCTCGCCCTCCTTCTTGCGCCCCCGCGGCTTGTCGCCGTGCAGGAACCAGTAGGCGAGCACGGGCACGATCGTGATGGCGACGAGCAGCGACGCCGCGAGCGCGATGGTCACCGTGAAGGCGAAGGGGCGGAACATCTCGCCGACCATGCCGGCGACGAAGGCCATCGGCAGGAACACCGCGACCGTCGTCACCGTCGAGGCGGTGATGGCGCCTGCGACCTCGCGCACGGCGCTCACGATGGTCGCCTGACGGTCGGCCCCCGGCCCGGCCTCGGTGAGGTGGCGCTTGATGTTCTCGATCACCACGATGGAGTCGTCGACGACCCGGCCGATCGAGATGGTGAGGGCGCCGAGCGTCAGCATGTTCAGCGTGTAGTCGGCGAAGTTCAGGCCGACGAAGGTGAGCAGCACCGAGACCGGGATCGAGATCGCCGTCACGAGCGTCGCGCGGACCGAGAGCAGGAAGACGAGGATCACGATGATCGCGAAGACGAGACCGAGCAGGCCCTCGACGGTCAGCGTCTCGATCGAGCGCTCGACGTAGGGCGCCTGGTCGAAGACCACGGTGAGGTCGGCGCCGCCGAGCGAGTCCTCGAGATCGGCCATCGCGTCCTGCACCACATGCGAGACATCGACGGTGTTGGCCGAGGAGAGCTTCGTCACGGCGATGGTGAGGGCCGGCCGCCCGTTGACCCGGGAGATGCTCTGCTCGGGGTTCGGCTCAAGCACGACCGCCGCCACCTCGCCGAGGGTGATGACGGGCAACGGCTCGGGATCGGCGACCTCCGCCGCGGGCGCCTGCATACCGGCCGCTCCGCCGGCCTGCGCTCCCGCCCCCTGCACTCCCTGCGCCTGCGCGGCCTGCATCGCGGCCTCCTGCGCGGCGGCGGCCTCGGCGGCGGCCCTGGCCTGCAGCAGCGCGGGATCGCGCACGAGCGGCAGCTGCTGCAGCTGCTCGACCGATTCGAG
>JBFXIT010000108.1:4489-5725 GCA_050175655.1 Leucobacter sp. | reverse complement strand
GGGGCGGTTCACTACACTGGCGACGTGCACACTCCCACCGCATCCCCGCCGCCAGCCGGCGCTTCAGCCGCGCCGCCCAGTGCCTCCACCGCCCTGCCCAGTTCTTCCACCGCTCTGCTCACCGACCGCTACGAACTCACGATGGTCGACGCGGCGCTCGCCGCGGGCACCGCCGACCGGCGCAGCGTGTTCGAGCTCTTCGCCCGCCGGCTCTCGGGCGCCAGGCGCTACGGCGTCGTCGCCGGCACGGGCCGTCTGCTCGAGGCGATCGAGCGGTTCCGCTTCGGCGACGAGGAGCTCGCCTGGCTCGAGAGCCAGGGCTTCTTGCAGGCGAGAACTCTCGATTGGCTCGCCGACTACCGCTTCGGCGGGAACATCTGGGGCTACCCCGAGGGCGAGGCGTTCTTCCCGGGATCCCCGCTCCTCACCGTCGAATCGACCTTCGCAGAGGGGGTGCTGCTCGAGACCCTGGCGCTCAGCGTACTCAACGCCGACTCCGCCGTCGCGACCGCGGCCAGCCGCATGACGAATGCCTCGAACGGCAAGCCCCTCGCCGAGATGGGCAGCAGGCGCACCGGGGAGCACAGCGCCGTCGCGGCCGCCCGCGCCGCCTACATCGCAGGGTTCAGCGCGACGAGCAACCTCGAGGCTGGCCGGAGATACGGCATCCCCACCATGGGCACCGCCGCTCACTCCTTCACTCTGCTGCACGACAGCGAGCGGGCGGCATTCGAGGCCCAGGTGGCGACGCTCGGGCCCGGGACCACGCTGCTGGTCGACACCTACGACATCGAGCAGGGCGTGCGCACCGCGGTCGAGGTGGCGGGCACCGGCCTCGGCGCCGTGCGCATCGACTCCGGCGACCTGCCCGTGGTCGTCGCCCGGGTGCGCGAGCTGCTCGACGAGCTCGGCGCCATCGACACGCGGATCACGGTGACGAACGACCTCGACGAATACACCGTCGCGGCGCTCGCCTCGTCCCCCGTCGACAGCTTCGGCGTCGGCACCTCGGTCGTCGTGGGCAGTGGCTCGCCGACCATGGGCATGGTGTACAAGCTCGTCGCCCGCGAGGGCGATGACGGAACCTGGGTCTCGGTGGCGAAGACGAGCACCGACAAGGTCTCGGTGGGCGGGCGCAAGAGCGTGCGCCGCCTGCTCGACGCGCGGGGCAAGGCCCGCGCCGAGCTGGTGTTCGTGGGCGACGGCCCCGGCGGCGAGGCCGAGGGGGCGGAGCTG
>JBFXIT010000108.1:2291-4389 GCA_050175655.1 Leucobacter sp. | reverse complement strand
GCGCCCGCGCCGAGCATCGAGAGCGTCTGCGAGAGCCCGGCGCCGGAACCGCTGACGGCGGGCTGGGCGAAGGGACTGTCGCCGGGCCTGGTGGTCGGGTAGGGCATGAGAGCCGAGGAGACGCTGGAGACCCCGCAGGCCACCAGGAGCACGGCCACATTCATGCCCAGCACTGCCGGGAGCACACGCCAGTCCCCCACGATCGTGACCGTCACGCTCGAGCCGATCAGGGCGAGCGGCAGGCCGAAGAGCATGACGGGCAGCAGACGCCCGGCACGGTCGGCGCGGCCGCGCGTCCCGCTCGCGACGTGCATCCAGATCGCCGTCGAGTCGGTGGCGATGTCGTTGTGCAGCGACCACCCGAAGAGCAGCATGATCACCGGCAGCGGCACCAGAGCGATGGCCTCGTGCCTCAGCCCCGCCACCCAGAGCGCGACGAGCATCACGATCGGCGCGAAGGGGATGGCGATCAGCCCGACCCGGTAGCGCGGATCTCGGCTCCAGTAGCTGAGCGCCCGGGCGCCGATCACCCAGGCCGGGCGAGAGGGCACGCGCTCGAACCAGCCGAGTCCGGTGCGGGCGGCGGTCGCCTTGACGGGCCGGTCGATACTCTCCAGTGAGAACTTCACCAGGGGGAACCAGAGGGCGGTGAGCACGAGGATCGCGGCCAGCGCGATCCCGAAGCGGAGCAGAGCACCCGAGGAATCGCCCGAAGCCGCCAGCGCGATCCCCGCGATCGGGGCGCCCAACGGCGTCCATCCCAGAGTCTCGGCGGCGTCGGCCGTCACGGTGCCGCCCGGGGCCCGCAGCGCCTGCGTCACCGCGAACACCGCCACCGGCAGCGCTGCGAGCAGCAGGAGCAGGCCCACGGCGCGCAGAGCGCCGGCGCTCTGCCGCGGGACAGCGAGCTTGGAGAGCGCCGAGGTGAACCGCGCGGCGACGATCGCCAGCACGATCGTCAAAGCGATGCCCGCAGCCACGGCCCACCCGGAGGCCGCCCATTCGGGCCGCAGCACGACGAGCGCCGCGCCCCACACCAGCAACCAGAGGAGCGGCCATCCGACCACGGTGGTCACGAGCAGCGCCGTGGCGACCGAGGCCGGGCCCGAGGGGAACTGGCCGAACTGGCGCGGCTCGAGGTGCCTGCGGTTGGCGAAGAAGGGGACGACCAGCGCGACGGCGAGCACGAGCGCGGCGACGACGGTGTCGATGGCGGCACGCTCCATCGGGCTCCCGACCAGCCGGCTCGGAACCCAGGCGAGCGCCACCGCGCCGAGCGATGCGAGCAGCCCGAACAGCACCCGGCGCGCGACGACTCCCGCGGGAGCGCGGAAGACCGAGAACAGCAGCGCTACTCGGAGTCTGAAGAGCCGTGCAACCACTCCAGGCCCCTCTCCGACTCGCTCGCCTGCGTGAGATGCTTGAACCGCTCTTCGAGGCTGATCCCGTCGCGCACCGCGTCGACCGTGCCCTGGGCGATCACCGATCCGTCGACGATCACGGCGACGTGGTCGCAGATGCGCTGGATCAGGTCGAGGCTGTGGCTCGACATCACCACGCTGCCGCCGCCGGCGACGTACTTCTCGAGGATCTCGGTGACGTTCGAGGCCGACACCGGGTCGATCGCCTCGAAGGGCTCGTCGAGCACCAGCAGGTCGGGCGCGTGGATCATGGCGCAGGCGAGGCCGATTTTCTTCTGCATGCCTGCCGAATAGTCGCCGACCAGGCGGTCGAGCGCGGATTCGAGGCCGAAGGCCTGAGCCAGATCCTTGACCCGCGAGGCCACGGTCGCCTCGTCGACGCCCTGCAGCACTCCCGCGTAGTAGAGCAGCTGGGCACCGGTGAGCCGGTCGAAGAGCCGCAGGCGGTCGGGCAGGGTGCCGATCAGCCGCTTCGCCTTCGGGCCGTCGGCCCACACGTCCACGCCGTGCACCGTGATGCGGCCGGAGGTGGGGCGGTTGAGGCCCGAGATCATGGAGAGCACGGTCGTCTTGCCCGCGCCGTTGGGGCCCACGACGCCGGTGAAGGAGCCGGCGTGCACGTCGAAGGAGACATCGCCCGCCGCGAGCACATCGCCGTAGCTCTTCGTCAGGTCCTC
>JBFXIT010000108.1:0-2191 GCA_050175655.1 Leucobacter sp. | reverse complement strand
CGGCACCGTCGAGTCGCCCTCGGTCGAGAGGGAGGTTTCAGGCGAAGATCCGGGCACGGTATCTAACCTATCAAAAGCGGAGGGTTCGCCCTCACCGGAATCCGCGCTCAACGGCCGGCTGCCTCGCGAGCCCGATCCTTCGCCTTCCACTCGTCGGCGCGATCCAGCAGCGCGTCGATCGCGGCGTGGAAGCGCTTCGTCGGCTCGCCGGGCGTCGTGTCGCCGAAGTAGTGCTTCGACCAGGTGCCCAGGTGCTCCCGCGCGGCCTCGTCGCCGATCACGCGGTCGAGCACCTCGTCGATCCGCGCCGTGTCGTCTGCCGCCAGCCATTCGCACACGCCCAGGTAGCCGCCCTCGTCGAGCTCGGCCTCGGGCGACACCGGCCGCGTCACCATCAGGGGCCTGCCTGTGGCGAGACGATCGTAGACCATCGCCGAGACGTCGCAGATGGCGACGTCGGGCAGGCTCAGCTGCCACCCGATCGCGGGCGACTGATCGTAGACGTGCTGCGCGGAGGGGTCGCGCCGGTTCGCCTCCGCGAGCGCCGCGATGATCCGCTGGTTCGCCTCGCCGAACTCGGGGTCGACGACGCCGCTGCGCGGGTGCGGCCGATAGACCACCCGATGGCGGCCCGTCTCGATGAGGCGCCGCACCAGGGCCTCGCCGTGGCTCGCCACAGAACCGTAGCCGGCAGCCGGGCGGTCGCCCTCCCAGGTGGGCGCGTAGAACACGACGATGCGCTCGTCGGGGGTATAGGGCGGTTCGCCCGAGAGGTGATCCGTCTGCGGTCTGCCGATCGAGATGGTGCGCTCGTCCACGTCGTAGTCCCACAGCGCGCGGCTCAGACGGGCGCGGGCGGCATCCCCGGCGACCAGCGCGCGATCGTACGTCTTGAACTGGTTCGTGGTCATGTACATCTTGTCGCTCTCACCGTGGTTGATGAAAACGTGCCAGCGATGCCCGTAGCGCATCATCTGGAAGTTGCGGGTGTTCTGATTGACGTAGAGGATCACCTCGAGCGGCTGCTCCTCGATCAGCTGCTCGATGTCCTTCACCTTCTGGGCGAGGGCCACGTCGAGCCCGCTCTCCTCCATGAGCGCCAGGGCTCCCGCGGGGTGGCGCGAGATCAGCAGCACCGGGCGGGTCTCGTTCAGCAGCCGCAGCGGCGCGTACCACTGCCGCATCTGGTAGATGTTGACGTCGCTGTCGGCGAAGTAGACGCCGATGCGGTAGCGGCCCGCCGGCAGCGGCCCGCGCTGTTCGATCAGCTCGCGCACGGCGAAGAGCGAGCGGCGGCCCTTGAGCACCTTCTTGGCCAGGCGGACGGCCCGTTTCGCGTCGGTCTTGATCTGCACCCGTACAGACTACCCGGGGCCGCATGGGAGGATTGCAGGGTGGATCAGACCTCCCTCTCCGAGCTGCCGCCTCTGGCCGAGCTGCCCGCCGTGAGCTACGTCATGCCGGTGCTCAACGAGGAGGGCTACCTCGAGGAGGCCGTGCGCACGATCCTCGCCCAGGACTACGCGGGCGAGAAGGAGATCGTGCTCGCGATGGGCCCCTCGACCGATCGCACCGACGAGATCGCGGCACGACTGCGGGACGACGATCCGCGCGTGCGGCTGGTCGCGAACCCGGGTCGCGACATCCCCATCGGCCTGAACCTCGCGATCGGGGCGAGCCGGCACCCGGTCGTGATCCGCGTCGACGCCCACAGCGAGCTGACCCCCGACTACACGAGGCTCGGGATCGAGGCCCTGCGCCGCGAAGGAGCCGCGAACGTCGGCGGCATCATGCGCGCGGCGGGGCGCACCCCGCTGCAGCAGGCGATCGCGGCGGCCTACAACAGCCCCTACGGGCTGGGCGGCGGCGCCTACCACGGAGACGGAACGCCCGGCCCCGCCGAGAGCGCCTACCTCGGCATCTTCCGCCGCGAGGCCGTCGAGGCGGTCGGCGGCTACGACGACGGCATCCGCCGCGGCGAGGACTGGGAGCTGAACCTGCGCATCCGCCGCTCGGGCGGCCTCGTCTGGTTCGAGCCGTCGCTCGGGGTGACCTATTGGCCCCGGGCGTCGTTCGGCGATCTCGCGCGGCAGTTCTTCGCGACCGGCGCCTGGCGCGCGGTGCTCGTGCGCCGCTACCCGAGCGAGACGCCGTGGCGCTTCTTCGCCCCGGGCACGCTGGTGCTCGGGCT
>JBFXIT010000107.1:0-5734 GCA_050175655.1 Leucobacter sp. | reverse complement strand
CCCGACTTCATCCCATCGTGCCCGGCAGAGACGATCCTGCTCGCCTGGGCGGAGTTCTCCGATGGATGGGTGGTCGTCTGCGGCATCGACATCGACACCCCGACCTACGTGCAGCTGAGGCTGCCGGGGCAGAGCAAGAGCGTCTACTCGGTGGGCGCGTCGAAGCCGACGAGCGAGCGTGCGAAGTCGGCGGTCTCGTGGGATCGCTCCTCGAAGCGGTACACGGTGGAGCTCACGAGCGGCGAGACCCTGGTGCTCGACCATCGCTTCGGCACTGCGACCGTGCGAGACGAGGCGGCCGACGCCACGACGATGCAGCAGCGGATGATCCGCTACATCTTCGTGCCGCTGGGCACGAAGGTGCGCACCAGCGCGGACAGCGAGAACGAGACCGGGGCCTACGGCGTGCGGGCGCCGAAGGCGACGGCGGAGGATCAGATCCGCTTCATGATCGAGGTGCTCGAGAAGGCCTACGAGGGCCGCGCCCTGGTGAAGGAGGCCCTGCCCAGCTTGGCGGGATGCTCGCTGCCGGCCGGCGGCTACGGCGGCGTGATCGCAGACATGAAGGCCGTACGAGACAACCGCGCCGAGCTGCTCGTGATGCTCGACGGCATGCCGGTCGACCAGATCCCCGAGGGCAGGCAGCTGCTCGACGACCTGCGGCAGGGCATCCAGCACTCGTACGACGCCAACGTCGAGTACGTCGCGTGGGCCGAGGCCGCGAACGCGAGCGGATGCGCTTCGCTGTCGGCCGCAGGCCAGGCATCGGTGGCAGCGTCGGATCCTCCGAAGGATCGCTTCGCCGAACGCTGGAACCGCGCCGTGGCACCGGCCTACGGCGTGCGCACCTTCGACGCCTGGTACATCTAGCCGGCGGGCTCCGCCCACCAGAGCGCGGTCTCGCCGTAGCGCTTCTGCCGGATCTGCCCGAGCCCGGCGGGCCAGCCGGGCTCGGGGGAGCGGCTCGACCGCTCGACCATCACGGCGGCCTCCTCGGAGAGCAGCGGCACGAGCGCGTCGAGGCAGGCGGCGAGCTCGGCCTCGCCGAGGTCGTAGGGCGGGTCGATGAAGACCACGTCGAATCGGGAAGCAGGATCCGCGCTCTCGAGGAACCCCTGCACGCTCTGGCGCGCGACCGCGATCTCCGGCGGTGCCGAGCCCCGGAACGCCGAGGCCACGGTGCGCGCGTTGCGCGCGGCCACCTGCGCGGCCTGCGGGTGCTTCTCGACGAGCACGACCGAGGCCGCCCCGCGGCTCGCCGCCTCGAGGCCGAGGGCGCCGGAGCCCGCGTAGAGGTCGAGCACGCGGGAGCCGCTCAGCAGATCCCAGGATTCGAGGGCGGAGAAGATCGCCTCGCGCACCCGGTCGCTGGTGGGCCGGGTCCCGGCCTTCGGCACCTCGAGCCGCAGAGAACCGGCCCTGCCTGCGATGATCCTAGTCACGATATGAGCGTACTGCGTCGTGGTTCTGCGTTTGGCTTGGCAGGAAATCCCTACCTGTCACGCTGTGGTAGTTTCGCAACAGAATCTTGAGTAGATGGGATAATTCCATGGCCCCAGAGACGGTGCGAGGGGTAAACCCGGAGCCGGAGGGAGGGTGGCCGTGGCACCTTACTCCCTACGAGGTGTCGTACGTCGAGACGTTTCGTGTGCGCCCCGTACGAGAGGGCACCTGGGAAAACGCACCTGAGAAGAATGCTCGCCTCGACGCTGAAGCAGAAGGGGTCTTGGCTGTGATTTCTGCTGGGCGGCAGTCGATTGCGGCCCCCGAACCGTCGGTCGTGCTTCCGCAACCCGCGCAACAGCCAGTGAGGATGCGCGCGAGAACATTCACTATTGCAGTCGTATCGCTCGCCATAGTTGCCATCGCCGCAGGTGTCGCTACTCTGGTGCTGCAACTCGAGGAAGCAAGCCAACAGAAGGAATTGAAGAAGCTCTACAGGGTGTTCGACGGGCACAGTACGAGTCTCGAGCAGCTCGTTGAAATGGCGAAGGAGCAGGGTATTGAACTCCCACGCTTCTGAGGAACATCAGGCATCAGGCGCGCAATTTTCGGCTGCCCCGTATGTTTCCGACGGCCCTCCAACGGCTCGTCAGCCCGCAGCGCCGAAAACTGTCGGGCTCGGAGTCGCGGTGACTGTAATCGCTGTACTCTCCTTTTTGGTTCTTGCGCTGATACCAGCCGTGTTCCTCTCCATCGTTCAGGTCGGTTCGAGCTCTGCGAGAGTCGCCGCGGCCGAACAAGAAGCAGATGAGCTGGGAGCGATCGTCTCCCATGTGCAGAAATCCGTCTTCGAGGATCTGAAAGTACGGACCGCGGAGATGGACGAGTTCACAGAAGACGGATGGTGGTCCGCTGAGGAATTCGACCTGCCGGGTGTCTATTGGAAATGGCATGATCCCTCAGATGCCGAGTTGGAAGCGAGCTGTCCTGTTGGCAGTGCGTGCAGCTTTGTTCTGATCAAGACAGACAGCCTTCGCGAATGCAAGTCGGGGGTCGGCATCACCGCCGAACACGAAGTGGATGCCGCAGTAACCGGGAACGCTGCGGTCACCTCCGGGCCACTCAATAAGTCATCGAGCATGCACAAGTTGGCGTTGGTCTTTAAAGACACGGGAAGAGGCGAGGCGTATATCGTCGACATGGTCTGCCAGTAGTTTGTTGACCGTGGCCGATAGCCTGGAGCCATGAACGCAGTCACCCTCGACAGCCGCCTCGACGGCGTGGTCGGCGGGCGCACGGCGAAGGTGCTCGAGCGGGCCTTCGAGATGGGCACCGTGCGCGATCTGCTCTGGCACGTCCCCCGCCGGTACTCGAACCGGGGCGAGCTCACGCCGCTCATCGGGCTGCCCGTCGGCGAGCACGTCACGGTGCTCGCCCAGGTGCTCGACGTGCGCGAGCGGCGCATGCAGCGGCGCAACGGCAAGCTGCTCGAGGTGCGGATCACCGACGGGGTGGGCTCCCTCCAGCTCACGTTCTTCAACCAGGCGTGGCGAGCGAACGAGCTGAAGCCCGGTGCCCGGGGCATCTTCGCTGGCAAGGTCAGCGAGTACCGCGGGCAGCTCCAGCTGCAGCATCCCGACTACGAGCTCTTCGACAAGACCGAGGAGGGCAGCGGCGTCGGTGCTCTGGAGGGCGCGGCCCTCGACGCTGCGGCCGCGCGAGCCTTCGCCGAGCGCCCGGTGCCCATCTACCCGGCCACGGCTCAGCTGCCGAGCTGGGGGATCCAGAAGGCGGTCGGCCTCGCGCTCGACGCTCTGGGCACCGTCGACGACCCGCTGCCGGCCGAGATCCGCGAGGCCGAGGGCATCCTGGAGCTGCGCGACGCGATCGAGCGCGTCCACCGGCCCGACAACGCGAACGACTGGCGGCGCGCGCGCGACAGCCTGCGCTTCCGCGAGGCCTTCGACCTGCAGCTCGCGCTGCTCGACCGCAGGCGGCGCCTGGGGGAGGCCGCGGGCACCCCGCGCCCCGCCGTGAGCGGTGGCCTGCTCGACGCCTTCGACGCCGCCCTGCCGTTCGAGCTGACGCCGGGCCAGCGCGCGGCCGCGGCGACGATCGCCGCGGAGCTCGGCGAGCCTCACCCGATGCACCGGCTGCTGCAGGGCGAGGTCGGCTCCGGCAAGACCGTCGTAGCGCTGCGGGCGATGCTGCAGGTGGCGGAACGGCACACCGCCGAGAGCGGCGGCTCGGGCGGCGAGGGGGGCCAGAGCGCGCTCCTCGCGCCGACCGAGGTGCTCGCCGCCCAGCACCTCCGCAGCGTGGTCGAGGCTCTCGGGCCGGCGCTCGCGGAGCGCGTGCATCCGGTGCTTCTGACCAGCAGCATGCCGACGGCCGAGCGGCGCCGTGCGCTGCTCTCGATCGCCAGCGGTCAGGCGCGCATCGCGGTCGGCACGCATGCGCTCCTGAGCGAGAGCGTGACCTTCTACGATCTCGGCCTCGTCGTCGTCGACGAGCAGCATCGCTTCGGAGTCGAGCAACGAGAGACGCTGCGGCAGAAGGGCGCCTCGCCGCATGTGCTGGCCATGACGGCCACGCCGATCCCGCGCACGGTCGCGCTCACGGCCTTCGGCGACCTCGAGACGAGCGTGATCCGCGACCTGCCCGCGGGTCGCCAGGGCATTTCGACGTTCGCTGTGCCCGTCTTCGAGAAGCCCAGCTGGGCCGAACGCGCCTGGCGGAGGGCGCTGGAGGAGGTTGCCGAAGGGCGTCAGGTGTACGTCGTGTGCCCCGCCATCGCGGCAGGCAGGCGCGAGGAGGGCGACGAGGGCGACGAAGGCGCCGCTTCGGCCGACGGGACCGATGGCGGGGGCGAAGGCCCGGGGGCTGCGCGCGAGCTGGCGAGCGTCGAACAGACGCTCGCCGAGCTCTCGGCGAGGCCCGACTACGCGGGCATCCGCCTCGCGGCGCTGACCGGGGCCATGAAGACGGAGGACAAGGATCGCGCGATGCGATCCTTCGCCGCCGGCGAGATCGACGTCCTCGTGGCGACCACCGTGATCGAGGTCGGCGTCAACGTGCCGAACGCGTCGATGATGATCGTGCGCGATGCGGATCGCTTCGGCATCTCGCAGCTGCACCAGCTCCGCGGGCGTGTCGGCCGGGGTGAGCATCCCGGGCTGTGCCTGCTGCTCACCGCCGCCGAGCCCGGCAGCGTGGCGCGGGAGCGCATCGAGGCGATCGAGGCGACGACCGACGGCTTCGAGCTCGCCGAGCGCGATCTCGAGCTGCGGCGCGAGGGCGACATCCTGGGCACCGTGCAGTCCGGCGGGCGCTCCACGCTGCGGCTGCTGCGCGTGGCCGAGCACGGCGAGATCATCGAGCACGCCCGCGAGGTGGCGGCGGCTCTGCTGAGCCGCGACCCCCTGCTCGACTCGGCTCCCGGCCTCGCGGAGCAGCTCGCCCGAGAGGCACGGTCGCAGCGCCTCGAGAATCTCGGCAAGTCCTAGAGACCGGCCGTGTCGGCAGCGGCATGCGGTCATCGGCGGCCGATTCCGCGTAGGCTTGAGGTATGAGCAGCATCGCCGTCGTGCCCGGTTCGTTCGATCCCGCCACCCTGGGGCATCTCGACGTGATCCGCAGGGCGGCCGCGATCTTCGACCAGGTGCACGTGCTCGTCGTCCACAACCCGGGCAAGAACGCCATGCTGCCGATCTCCGAGCGGGTGCACCTGCTCGAGCGGGCGATCGAAGAGGATCCGACGATGCCCGACAACATCACGGTCGCCTCGTGGTCGGTCGGGCTGCTGGTCGACTACTGCACCGAGGTCGGCGCGACGGTGCTGGTCAAGGGCATCCGCTCGCAGATCGACGTCGCCTACGAGACGCCCATGGTGCTCATGAATCGCACTCTGGCGAACGTCGAGACGATCTTCCTGCTGCCCGAGCCGGGGCACGCCCACGTCTCGAGCTCGCTCGTGCGGCAGGTCGCAGCGCTCGGCGGAGATGTCAGCGACTACGTGCCGCCGGCCGTGGCCCGGTACCTCGAGACGACCCGCCCCGCCTGAGCGCCAGAGATCACTTCGGCGGAATTTCACGGGCATCGATTCGACAGAAGAGAAGAACCGGGAGAGCTGATCCATGGTGGCCCCCTCCGCGCCGTTGCGCATCCTGTTCGCGCCGGATTCGTTCAAGGGGACCATCGCCGCTCGAGACGTCGCCGCCGCACTGATCGACGGGTGGAGGTCGGTGCGGCCTTCGGATGAGCTCATAGCCATGCCCATGGCCGACGGCGG
>JBFXIT010000106.1:0-5786 GCA_050175655.1 Leucobacter sp. | reverse complement strand
CGATCCTGGCCCGTCGCTATCCACGAGGCCGTGAGCAGCAGCGTACGGCAGACCAGGTTGAACCAGATCAGCAGACCGACCAGCAGCGCGAACGACGCGAGCAGCGGGTTGCTCGACGCGCCGCCCAGCAGCGCGGTGCCGAGCACCTTGAGCCCGAACAGCACGAGGGCCCCGAGCGCGCACCCCTTGAGCAGGCTCCACCACGGCACCCGCACCTCGGCCAGCAGCCAGTGGATGGCGAGCAGCAGCAGCACGTCGAAGACGTACATCGCGCCGTAGCGGGCGGTGATGCCGAGGCCGCCCAGCAGCCAGTTCTCGGCGTCCCACCCGAACCAGCCGAAGAGGGTCTCGGTCATGTTCGAGCTCGCCACCGTCAGCGCCGCCGACACGATCAGCGCCGCGAGGAACAGCACGGCCAGCAGGAAGTCGCGCAGCTTCAGCAGCACCGCGTTGCGGTACTGCTTCACCTCGAGGCCGAAGATGATGCGGATCGCGCGCCGGGTGCCGGTGAACCACGCCAGGGTGATCCATAGCAGCGAGAGGCCGGCGACGATGCTCGTCCAGTCGAAGCTGCGGGCCTGCAGCAGTGTCGACACCGACACCAGACCGTCGTCGCCTAGGAGGCCTGGCACCAAGCGGTTGATCTGCTCGACCAGGCTCGCGAGCAGCTCGGTGCGGCCGCGGAGCCAGATGCCGAACATGCCGAAGCCCACCCAGAGCGCGGCGAACACGGCGAACACCGCCTGGTAGCTCATGCCGGCGGAGAGCACGCTGCCGCCGACATCGGTGAAATGCGAGAACGCCCGCCACGGCCGCAACCGCTGCGCCCACTGCCAGCGCGTCCGCACCCGCCCGACGATCTCAGAGGTACCGCCGGCCGTCATACGGAGCAGACTACTTGGTCTTGCCGCTGCGGATCGCGGCCTTCACCTCGGCGATCGCCTTCGTCACCTGGATGCCGCGCGGGCACGCATCGGTGCAGTTGAAGGTGGTGCGGCAGCGCCACACGCCCTCCGTGTCGTTCAGGATGTCGAGGCGCACCTGCGCGTTGTCGTCGCGCGAGTCGAAGATGAAGCGGTGCGCGTTGACGATCGCGGCCGGGCCGAAGTACTGTCCGTCGGTCCAGAACACCGGGCAGCTCGTGGTGCACGCGGCGCAGAGGATGCACTTCGTGGTGTCGTCGAAGCGCTCGCGATCCTCGATCGTCTGCAGGCGCTCCTTGCCCGGCTCGGGGCTGCTGCCCGCCACCAGGAACGGCTGCACCTCGCGGTAGGCCGCGAAGAACGGCTCCATGTCGACGATCAGATCCTTCTCGAGCGGCAGGCCCTTGATCGCCTCGACGTAGATCGGCTTCGTGATGTCGAGATCCTTGATCAGCGTCTTGCAGGCGAGGCGGTTGCGGCCGTTGATGCGCATCGCGTCGCTGCCGCAGATGCCGTGCGCGCACGAGCGGCGGAAGCTCAGCGTGCCGTCCTGATCCCACTTGATGCGGTGCAGGGCGTCGAGGATGCGGTCGGTCGCGTACATGGGGACGTCGAAGTCCTCCCAGTAGGCCTCGCGGCCCGACTCGGGGTCGTAGCGACGGATCAGCAGGGTGACGTTGAAGGGCTTCAGCCCCGCCTCTTCTGCGGGCGTGCCGGGGGCCTCGGAGGTGACAGCGGTGCTCATGGCCTAGTACTTCCTCTCCATCGGCGGGTAGTTCAATTCGCCCTGCTCGTTCTTCGTGAACACGACGGGCTTCCAGTCGAGCCGGATGTGATCCTCGGGGTTCGGCGAGTGCGGGTCGCCGGTGAGGTAGGCCATGGTGTGCTTCATGTAGTTCTCGTCGTCGCGGTTCGGGTAGTCGTCGCGCATGTGGCCGCCGCGGCTCTCCTTGCGGTTGCGGGCGGCGTAGGCGAGCACCTCGGCCAGGTCGAGCAGGAAGCCCAGCTCGATCGCCTCGAGCAGATCGGTGTTGTAGCGCTGGCCGCGATCCTGGATGCCCACGTTCTGGTAGCGCACGCGCAGATCGTGGATCACGCCGAGCACCTCGGTCAGCGACTCCTCGGTGCGGAACACCTGGGCGCCGCGATCCATCGCCTCCTGCAACTCCTTGCGGATGTCGGCGACGCGCTCGGTGCCGGTGCTGTTCCGCAGCTTCTCGACCATCTCGCGCACCTCCTTCGACGGATCCGCGGGCAGGTCGATGAAGGAGGCGTCCTTCGAGAAGGCGGCCGCCGCGTTGCCGGAGCGCTTGCCGAACACGTTGATGTCGAGCAGCGAGTTGGTGCCGAGGCGGTTCGAGCCGTGCACCGAGACGCAGGCGCATTCGCCGGCGGCGTAGAGGCCGGGCACGACGGTGTCGTTGTCCATCAGCACCTCGCCCTGCACGTTGGTCGGGATCCCGCCCATCGCGTAGTGCGCCGTCGGGAACACCGGCACCGGCTCGGTCACGGGGTCGACGCCCAGGTAGGTGCGGGCGAACTCCGTGATGTCGGGCAGCTTGGTCTCGAGCACCTCGGCGCCCAGGTGGGTGCAGTCGAGGTAGACGTAGTCCTTGTGCGGGCCGGCGCCGCGGCCGTCGAGCACCTCCTGCACCATGCAGCGGGCCACGATGTCTCGCGGGGCGAGATCCTTGATCGTGGGCGCGTAGCGCTCCATGAACCGCTCGCCGCTCGCATTGCGCAGGATCGCGCCCTCGCCGCGGGCGCCCTCGGTCAGCAGGATGCCGAGGCCGGCGAGGCCGGTCGGGTGGAACTGGTAGAACTCGACGTCTTCGAGCGGCAGGCCCTTGCGCCAGACGATGCCGACGCCGTCGCCGGTGAGGGTGTGGGCGTTCGAGGTGGTCTTGAACACCTTGCCGAAGCCGCCCGTGGCGAACACCACCGACTTGGCCTGGAAGACGTGCAGCCGGCCGGTCGCCAGCTCGTAGGCGACGACGCCGGCTGGCTTGCGATCCTTGCCCTCGCCGGTGATGACGAGGTCGAGCACGTAGAACTCGTTGTAGAAGTTGACGCCGAGCTTGACGCAGTTCTGGAAGAGGGTCTGCAGGATCATGTGACCCGTGCGGTCGGCCGCGTAGCAGGCGCGGCGCACCGGCGCCTTGCCGTGGTCGCGGGTGTGACCGCCGAAGCGGCGCTGATCGATGCGGCCCTCGGGCGTGCGGTTGAACGGCAGGCCCATGTTCTCGAGGTCGATGACCGCGTCGATGGCCTCCTTGGCGAGGATCTCAGCCGCGTCCTGGTCGACGAGGTAGTCGCCGCCCTTGACCGTGTCGAAGGTGTGCCACTCCCAGTTGTCGTCCTCGACATTCGCCAGCGCCGCGGCCATGCCGCCCTGCGCCGCGCCCGTGTGCGAGCGCGTGGGGTAGAGCTTGGTGATGACGGCGGTCTTCGCCTTGGGGGCGGCCTCGATCGCGGCGCGCATGCCGGCGCCGCCGGCTCCCACGATCACGACGTCGAACTGATGGACGGTGACCCCGTCCTGACCGATCACGCCTGCGCTGGTCGCATCCGTGCCCTCGTGGGTGTTGATAGTCACTGTTGTCCTATTCCTTCGGAGAAGTCTGAGCCGTGCCGCTCGGTGTCAGGCCGTGCAGAAGCTGGCGAGCAGCTCGGGGTCGGCGCCCGCGGGGCAGGGGTCGAAGGTGAAGATCACCAGGGTGCCGAGCAGGATCAGCAGGGCGGCCGCGAGGAACAGCGCGACCTTGAGTCCCTTGGCCAGCCCGGGGCGCGAGACGTAGTCGTTCACGATCGTGCGCATGCCGTTGGCGCCGTGGATCAGCGCGAGCCAGAGCAGCAGCAGATCCCACACCTGCCAGAACGGCTGCGAGAGCTTGCCGCCCACGAAGCCGAAGTCGATGGCCGAGATGCCGTCGCCGACCATCAGGTTCGAGAACAGGTGGCCGAAGATCAGCACCACCAGCAGCACGCCGGAGGCGCGCATGTAGATCCAGCCCCACTTCTCCCAGTTGGTCCGCTTCTTCGCAGGGGCCTGCGAGCGGGGAGCCTCAATCGTCGATGTCATGGTTCAGCTCCCTCCTAGTGCGAGAACACGTTCATCAGGTGACGGGGGGTGAAGCCCAGCATCACGACGACCCACAGGGCGATCACGATCCAGAACAGCACGCGCTGGTACTTCGTGCCCTTGCTCCAGTAGTCGACCAGGATGATGCGCAGGCCGTTGAGCGCGTGGAAGGCGATGGCGCCGACCAGCGCCGTCTCGCCGAGGCCCATGATCGGGTTCTTGTAGGTGCCCATCACCGCGTTGTAGGCCTCGGGGCTCACGCGGATGAGCGCCGTGTCGAGCACGTGCACCAGCAGGAAGAAGAAGATCGCGACACCGGTGATGCGGTGCAGCACCCACGACCACATTCCTTCGCCGCCGCGGTAGAGCGTGCCCCCAGGGCGACTCTTCTTCGCGGCCGCCGGCTGTGCTCCCGAGGCCGAACTGGCCTCGGCTGTTTGGGCTGACACGGGATTCCTCCTTGGATCGGGCTGCGCCGACTCATCCGTCTTTCATCTCGGCATTCCGATGGAGCGCGCATACACACTTCTGCTGTGAACACGCCCACAGCCATTATGGCACCATTCGAGCGGACGCCTGACACTGCCTCATCAGATGTGCCGGGAGCGACCGGCCCCGCGACTGCCGCCCGGCGAGGGGTCGACGGCTAGGCTGGGGGCCATGACAGAGACTGCGGCAGCACAGACCGGAGCAGCCCGGACCGCGACGGCGCCGACTGCAACAGCGCCGACTGCAACAGCGCAGCCCGCGGCGATGGACCGCTTCACCTGCGTGATCCCGGCCGGCGGCGTCGGATCGCGGCTGTGGCCGCTCTCGCGCGCGGCCGCCCCCAAGTTCCTGCTCGACCTCACCGGCAGCGGCGACTCGCTGCTGCGGGCGACCTGGAACCGCCTCTCCCCCATCGCGCCGCCCGAGCGCATCATGGTCGTCACCGGCAACGCCCACCGCGACTCGGTCACCGATCAGCTGCCGGGGCTGCTGCCCGAGAATCTCGTCACCGAGAGCGAGCCCAAGGACTCCTCGGCGGCGATCGGGCTCGCCGCAGCGATCCTCGAACTGCGCGACCCCGACGCGATCCTCGGATCCTTCGCGGCCGACCACGTCATCCGCGGCAGCGTGCTGTTCCAGCGCGCGGTGCGCACGGCGGTGCAGGCTGCGGATCGGGGCTACATCGCGACGATCGGCATCCACCCGTCGCATCCCGCGACGGGCTTCGGCTACATCGAGTGCGGCGACGCACGCACCGACCTCGCGCCCTTCGACGTCTACGAGGTCGACGAGTTCGTCGAGAAGCCCGACGAGGCCACCGCGGGCTCCTACGTCGAGCACGGCGGATACCTCTGGAACGCCGGCATGTTCATCGCGCGGGCGACCGTGCTGCTCGACCAGATGGCCCTCGCCGAGCCCGAGCTCGTCGCCTCGCTGCGCGAGATCGCCGCGGTCTGGGGCACCAAGAGGGCGGCCGTCGCACGCGAGCGGCTGTGGCCGGGGCTGCCGAAGATCGCGATCGACTACACGGTCGCCGAGCCCGCCGCTGCCGCGGGCAAGATGGTCTGCGTCGCGGCGCACTTCGAGTGGGACGACGTGGGCGACTTCGCGTCGATCGCCGATCTGCTGACCCGCGGCCGCGGCGGCGACCTCGCCGTGCTGGGCGACGGGGCGCAGGTGCTCTCCGACGCCTCGAGCGGCATCGTCGTCTCGGAGAGCGACCGCCTCGTCGCGCTCGTGGGCATGCGCGACGTCGTCGTCGTCGACACGGCCGACGTGCTGCTCGTCACCTC
>JBFXIT010000105.1:0-5802 GCA_050175655.1 Leucobacter sp. | reverse complement strand
CTGGTGCCCGGCATCACGGGCTCGAAGGAGGATTTCATCCTCATGATGCCGCTGTTCGCCGCGGCCGGCTATCGCGTCGAGGCCTTCGACATGGCGGGCCAGTACGAGTCGGCGGCAGCGGGGCCCGAGCACCTCGACCCTCCCGGGGATCGCTACACGCTCGAGCTGTTCACCGACGACCTCCGCGCCGTGATCGCCTCGCGCACCGCTCCCGTGCACGTGCTGGGCTATTCCTTCGCGGGCACGGTCTCGGCAACGGTCGCCGCCGCGCACCCCGGCCTGTTCCGCAGCCTCACCCTGCTCTCCACCCCTCCCGTCGCCGGGCAGTCGCTGCGCCGCTTCAAAAAGGTCGGGCTGCTGAGCGACGTCTTCCCGGGCAGATCGCTCGGGCGGCCGTTCATCGCGGCGCTCCGCTACAACGTCCACGGCGCGCCGCAAGACCGGGCCGGCTTCGTCCGGGCGCGCCTCGAATTGACCCGGGCCTCCAGCGTGGGCGACATGCTGGCACTCATGAAGCGCACGCCGGACTACGCCGAGGCGCTTCGGCGATCGGGCATACCGATGCTCGTGGCGGCCGGCACCGGCGACGTCTGGTACGACTCCGCGCATCGCGCGTTCGCAGAGAGGCTCGGGGCGCGAGCACTGATCCTGCCCACCGGGCACAGCCCCTGCGAGACCGCCCCGCACCAGCTCACCGAGGCGATGCTGGCCCTGATGCGGCCCTGAGCTGCGCTCGACGGCGCCTGCCTGCCGCCGCCCTCCGGCGCCTGCGGCTCCACCAGCTCTCCTCGCGCAGATAGACGCCCATTCCGTGGAAAGCCCAGGCGACCCGTCTCCACAGCCCTCGCAAGCTGTCGAACGGCCGCGCGGAGACGAGCACCACGAGCCTCTTGTCGAGCTCGACCGCCGACTCCGGGGCGAGGGCGAAGCTGATGTCGAGATCGTCGTGCATTCTCGGGTCTTCGAGGTGGATGCGCGGGCGGGCATCCGCCCAGGTCTCCCGCCGCAGTGCCATGTTCGATCCGAACACGGGAGCCTGACCGGTGAGCAGCCTGATGAACCAGAAGTAGCCGCCGATGTAGATGTACTGGCCGATGAACCGCGATGCCGCCCCGCGCCCGTAGAAGATCCCCGGGCCCGTCAACCCCGAGAGCGTGGGATCGGCGTCGAATCGCTGCTCGAGACGGGCCACCCAGTCGGGTGCGGGGCGCGAATCCGCATCGAGCCTGCCGACGATGTCGCCGGTCGCGGCGTCGAACCCCGCCGTGGTCGCGCGCAGCACGCCGATGCGCGGCTCGGCCACCACGCGGGCGCCGGCAGCGGCGGCGACTGCGGCCGTGTCATCGGTCGACCCGTTGTCGACCACGATCACCTCGTCGGGCTGCCGGGTCTGCGCAGCCAGGGCGGCGAGGCAGTGTTCGAGCATGCGCGCATCGTTCAACGATGGGATCACAACACTGATGAGAGGCATCGGGCACGATTCTATAACCGGTGCAGCCGGGAGGCGGGGGCGACGCGCACCCCCGACCCGGCGTACGAGAACGGCTCCGACCCCGTCGGGATGCCGGGGCTCTCAGTCGGCCGATCCCACCGCGTCGGCGGGGATCTCCTCAGGCCGGTATCTCGGCAGACGCGAAGCCGGCAGCGCCGCGAGGGCGCTGATCCCTGCGAGGAGCAGGAAGCCGAGCTTGAGAGTGCGCAGGCGCTGCTCCTCGTTGAGGGCGACGGCCGCCTCCACCTGCGAGGGGTCGGCAGTGGTGCCCGCGAGCACCGTGCGCAGATCCTCGTTGCTGATGAAGTTCGCGTTGTCGAGGTCCACCTGCGCGGCGAGCTCCGGCGGCAGTTCGGGATGCTCCGCCACCGCGGAGCCGATCCCGAGCCCGAGGGTGGTCACCAGCACTGCGCCCATCACCGCCGTGCCGACTGCCGAGGCGAGGTTCTGGGTCGTGCCGCGGATCGATCCGACGTCGCCCGCCAGCCGCTTCGGCGCCGCGGTGACCAGCACGTTGAACACGAGCGTCACGAGTGCGCCCTGTCCGATGCCGAACACGATGAGGCCGAGGATCGTGGGAAGCGTCTCCCAGTTGTTCGTGACGACGAAGGCCAGCCACAGGAGAGCCGTCGTGGTGAGCCCAAAGGCGAAGAGGGCGATGGTGCGCGGCGCATAGCGCTTATAGAAGCGCACGATCAGCGTCGCCGTCACGAACACCGTGAGGTTGAACGGCATCATCGCGAGCGAGGTGTCGAATGGGGTGCGCCCCTGCACGATCTGGATGTAGGTGGGCATCGTGAAGTTCACGGCCGCCTCCATCGCCACGATGATGAACATCGCGTAGACGGCCGCGCGCTCGGTCGGCTCCTTCAGCACGCTCAGATCCACGAGCGGCACCTTGCCCCGCGCCCTCCGGCGGTTCGTCCACAGGAAGAAGCACTGCCCCAGGATCAGGCCGACCACTACGAACACCGGAGCCGGGGAGAGCCCGACGATGTTGAAGGGGGCGCCCGGTTCCGCGAACAGGATCCCCCAGCCGTTGAGGTTGTTGAACCCGAGCGTCAGCAGCACGATCCCCGCGCCGATGAGCATCGAGGCCACGAGATCGATCTTGATTCCGGGGTTGCCGCGATCCGACCGCAGCCGGAAGCTGAAGACGAAGACGAGCACCGCGAGGCCGAGCGTGATCCCGAACACCGGCCGCCACCCCACCAGGGTGCCGAGCGTGCCTCCGATGAGGAACACGCTGACCCCCGAGAAGGCACGGGCCGACCCGAGCGACCCGACCGCGGTGGCCTGCTGGTCTCCGCGGTAGTTCTCGGCGATGAGCGCCACCAGCGCCGGCACGATGATCGCCGCCGAGGCGCCTGCCAGCACCTGCCCCATGATGGCCCAGCCGATGCTCGGCGACAGGATCATCATGAGCGAGGATCCGGCGAACACCACGACCACGATGCGGAAGATGAGCACCCATCCCACCCGCTGCCCCAGCTTTGCACCCGTCATCACGAGCGCCGCGACGGCGATGCCGTACACGACGATGGTCGTGCTGGCGACGGTCGGCGGCACGCCGAAGTCCTCGACCATCCCGCCGAGCGAGATGGTCAGCGCCGCCACGTTGAACGACATCAGCACCTGAGCGAGGAAGAGCCCCACCATCGGGGCCCAGGATCGCTTCTGCGCAGGATCGTGCTCGACGCGGGGCGGGGCGGATTGCTCAGACATTCGGTTCCTCCGTTTGAGGTGCTCCCCCGCGAACGGAAGCGAACAGATTGAGGCCGAGCGAGCGCGAGAGGTACGCGCACGCCCGCTGGCCGCGCACGCTGTTGCCCGCGGCGTCGAGGCGGGGCGAGTAGGCGCCGACGGCGCCCTTGCCGGGCGAGACCGCCACGATCCCGCCCGACACCCCGGACTTCGCGGGCAGCCCGATCTCGAAGAGCCACTCGCCCGAACGCTCGTACATGCCGCACGAGGCGAGCACCGTGAGCGTGTCGCGGCATACCTCGGCCGAGACCACCTGCTCGCCGGTCACCGGGTTGACGCCGCCGTCGGCGAGCGTCGCACCCATCACGGCGAGGTCGTGCGCAGTCACGGAGAGCGCGCACTGCCGGGTGTAGACGTCGACGGTCTCGAGCGGATCCGGATCCAGTCGACCATAGCTCTGCAGCAGCTTGCCGATCGCGCGGTTGCGGTGGTTGGTCTCCGCCTCCGAGCGGTAGACGGTCTCGTCGAGCGTCAGCTCGCGGCCCGCGAAGCGCGACATTCCCCGCTGCACCCGCGCCCAGCGCTCCTCGGCCGATGCCGCGGGCACCAGGGCGGTCGTCGCGATCGCGCCGGCGTTCACCATCGGGTTCATCGGGCTGCCGCCGTTCAGCTCCATCGCGATCAGCGAGTTGAAGGCGAGGCCCGTGTTGTTCACGCCCACCCGCTCGTGCACCGCTTCGTGCCCCAGCTCCTCGCAGACCAGCGCGAACACGAAGGCCTTCGAGATCGACTGGATCGAGAAGGCGATGCCGACGTCGCCCGCCTCGTGCAGCGAGCCGTCGACACCCATCACCGACAGGCCGAAGCGGGCGGCGTCGGCCGCGGCGAGCACCGGGATGTAGTCGGCCACCTCGCCCTCGTCCAGGGCGGCATAGCGTTCATGGGCCTCGGCCACCAGCTCTGCGACGCGCGATCGCGGGGGCAGCGATCCCGTCGATGCCCGCTGCTCGATGCCCAACGCGTCATGCTCGAACACTCGTCCCCAGATCAGGCCAGGCCGTAATCTCAACAATAGGGGTCGGGGTCAGAGCCCGAAAGCCTGAATCGCTGAAGACGCGCCCGCGAGGATATCGCGTTCATGCTTCGCCCTGCTCACGAATGGAGCGTTCCGAATGCGATCGTTCTGTGGCTGGGATACCAGGACTCGAACCTAGAATGACGGTACCAGAAACCGTAGTGTTGCCAATTACACCATATCCCAAAGGCGTGATTCCGGAGCTCCCAGGAGCCCGGCACCAAGAGACCATTCTAGCCTGAACAGCGGGGCATCTCCAAATGCGCCACCGGGGCGACGGACACGCTCAGCGCGCAACCTCCACCGGCTTCGCGCCCGAGCCGTCGAGCGCGTCGATGTAGCGCAGCACGATGCCCTCCCGCAGCGCCCACGGCGAGATCGTCATCGTGTCGACTCCGAACACCTTCATCGCGGTGCGCACCACGATCGCGCCGGCGAGGATCTGGTACCCGCGCTCGGGCGTGATCCCCGGCAGGTACTCGCGCACCGATCCCGGCATCTCGCGCAGCGTCGGCTCCCACTCGCGCAGGCCCGTGTAGTGCAGCGGCGCCAGCTCCCCCGTCACCGGGTTCGGCGGCCCGCCGATCAGCCGCGCCAGCGAGCGGATCGTCTTCGAGGTGCCGACGACCCGCGTGGGGCGCGGGCGGTCGGCGAACATCGTGTCGCGCGCTTCGGTGAACACCTCACGGGCATGCGCGCGCAGAGCGGAGACGGCCTCGCGCGGCGGCGGATCCTCGCGCAGGAAGTTGATCGTCGTGCGCCCGGCGCCGAGCGGCAGCGACAGCGACACGTCGGGGTACTCGTCGGCCCCCTGCGCGATCTCGAATGAGCCTCCGCCGATGTCGAAGAGCAGGATCTCCCCCGCCGACCAGCCCAGCCAGCGCCGCACGGCGAGCATGGTGATCCGCGCCTCGTCCTCGCCCGACAGCACCTGGAGTTCGACCCCGGCCTCGCGTGCGACCCTGGCGAGCACCTCGTCGCCGTTCGCCGCCTCGCGGATCGCCGAGGTCGCCGTCGCGATCAGGTCGTCGACCCCGATCTCCGCCACCGTATCGACCGCCTCGCGCACCGCGGTGACGATCTTCTCGACGCCCTCGGCGGTGATGCCGCCCTCGTCGTCGAGGTAGCGCATCAGCCGGAGGATCGACCGCTGCGAATGGTAGGGCACCGGGCTCGCGCCGGGGTGGGCGTCGACCACGAGCAGGTGGACGGTGTTGGATCCGACGTCGATCACTCCGAGGCGCATCTCTGAATTCTATGCGGAGGGCGCGATGCCGAGGTCGGCCGCGGACCGGGGATCGGGCCCCGACCTGACCGCAGAGGCGCATGATCGTGCGCGCGATTAGCGGAACTAATACCGCGATCGCGGAATCGGGATGGCCGGCCGTGCCGGGGTGCAGCAGGATGTGGCCATGACAGATAACACACCTGCGGCGAAGACGTTGCGGCCGGGATCCATCGGGCTCGCAGCGATCGTATTCCTCATCATCGCCACGGTCGCCCCGATGTCGGGGACGATCGGGGCGCTCCC
>JBFXIT010000104.1:0-5967 GCA_050175655.1 Leucobacter sp. | reverse complement strand
GTGTCGGCGAGACTCGTGCACTGGCGCTCCTGCGGCAGCACCTTCACCGCGCCCGCCAGGTCGACCACGGTCTCGGTGCCGCTGGCGCGCTCGCTGTGCACGACGACCTGCAGCCCCGGCGAGCGCCCGTAGGCCTCGAAGCGGTAGAGCGGCGCCGCGGAGCGGTCGATGATCCAGTCGATGCCGTTCACGTTCACGCAGTCGTCGGTCGTCGGCCCGCTCGGCTCGATGCCGCAGGTGAGCTCCACCCCGACGGGATCGCCCCAGGCCCCCGTCGACTGGGCGTTGGTGGTGCGGCGTTCGAGCCCCGCGACGGTGTCGGGCAGGCGCACGATCACGTCGGCGCAGGCCGGGTCGTTCGCATCGTCGGCCGGGCTCATGGGGTGATCGCCGGCACAGCCCGTGAGCGACGCCGTCAGCGCGACGGCCGCGAGCGAGACGACTGCGAGTGCGGGCCGTGACGTCATGCCGCCAGCTTACCGCCGCCCGAGGGCGCTACCTTGGGAGCATGCGGAATGAGGAGGCGAGCGCCGATCCGGCCGGCGCAGATCCGGTCGATACCGACGCGGTGGGCACGGTCGGCGAGGCCGGGGTGTTGCGGAGGATCCTTGCCCGGCTGAGCGACGCGACCGCGGCGAGGCTCGGGCCCGGCGACGACTGCGCGGTGCTCGGCTTCGCGGGCGACGCCGTGGTGACGAGCGACACCATGATCGAGGGGCCGGACTTCAGGCTCGCCTGGCACAGCGGCTTCGAGTTGGGCTGGAAGCTCGCGGCCACGAACCTCTCGGACGTCGCCGCGATGGGGGCGCGGCCGACCGCGCTGACGGTCTCGCTCGCCTGCCCGGCCGAGACGCCGGTGGGCCTGCTCGAAGAGATCGCTCGCGGGCTCGACGAGGCCTGCCGCGAGCTCGCGCCCGGCTGCGGGGTGGTCGGCGGCGATCTCGGCCGGGCCCCCGCGCTGATCGCGGCGGTGACGGCGATGGGAGACCTCGAAGGCCGCCGGCCCGTGCAGCGCTCGGGCGCTGGGATCGGGGACTCGGTGGCCTACGCCGGCGATCTCGGTCTCGCGGGTCTCGGCCTGTCGCTGCTGTTCGGCGAGGCCGCGGAGCCCGACGGCACGGCGCACAGCCGTACGCTCGACGGCCTGCGGGCCCGGCATCCCGCAGCGCTGCGCGCGCAGCTCGCGCCGCGCCCGCCGGTCGGCCTGGGCGTGCTCGCCGCCGAGGCCGGAGCGACCGCGATGCTCGACGTCTCCGACGGGCTCTCGATCGACGCCGCGCGCCTCGCCCGCGCGAGCGGGGCGACCGTCGATCTCGACGCCGGGCTGCTGGCCGGCGGGTTCGGCTCGCAGGGCAGCGAGCGGATCGCGCTCGATGCGATGCTCTTCGGGGGAGAGGATCACGGTCTGCTCGCGGCCTTCCCTCCGGGTGCGAGGCTGCCCGACGGATTCGTCGCGGTCGGATCGATCCGGCAGAGGGGAGAGGCGGACCTGACACTGGGCGGCGAGGCGCTGACCCCGCGCGGATGGGACCCGTTCACGGTGAGGCCGCCCGGATCCTGATCCCGATCCTGACGTCGATCCCGGTTCAGGGCTGAGGCGCGGCCGGCGGGGCGAGGCGCAGCGCCGCCCAGAGTTCGGCACGCGCGTCGGGGTCGTCGAGATCGCGCTGCAGCAGGCTCGCGGCGGTCTGAACGCGGCTGCGCAGGGTGTGGCGGTGCACACCGAGTTCGGCGGCGGCGGGGCTCGTCTGCCCGTGGTGGGCGAGCCAGATCGCGAGGCTGCGTTCGATCGCATCGCCGTGACGCCGGTCGTGCTCGCGCACCGGCGAGAGCAGTCCGGTCGCGCGCCGCATGGCCTCGGGGCTGTCGCTCAGCACCTGCAGCACGCCGGCGTGCATCGCCGGCCGGTAGCCGAGGGGCCCGGGCTCCTCCTGCTGCCGGGCCACCTCGAGCGCGCGCTCCGCCTGCTCGGCGAGTTCGGAGACCTCGGCGACAGAGCCGCGCTCCGACACGCCGGCGGCGATCCCGTGCCGCGACAGCGCCCGGCGCATCGCCGCGAGCCGGCCGGCCTCGAGCACCACCGTCGTGTTCCCCGCCTCCGTCGCGGCGAGCACGCCCGGCTGATCCGCGGCGAGCGTTGCGAGATCCGCGGCGGCCTGCGTGCTGCTCGGCTCCCGATAGCGCAGCACCGCGACCGAACCCCGCGGCAGGGCCGGCAGCGCAGTCGCGGCGACCTGTTCGGCGAGCTCCCGGTGCCCCGCGGTGAGCAGGCGCAGCACGGCGCCGCGCAGCGCGGCCTCCGCCGCGGCGAGCTGCTCGCGCCTCCTGAGCGAGCGCCCGGGCGCCGAGTGCTCACGGCCCCAGCCCTCCTCGGCGTGCTGCTGCGATTCGAGCAGACGCGCCGCAGTGCGTACGACGGCGATGAACGGGGTGTCGTAGGGCACCCGGAAGAGGGGCAGGTGGAGCCGGTCGCAGGCCTCGATGATCGGCGGGGGGATCCGCTCCCACTGCACGCCGACGGCGACCCCGAGGGCGGTCGTGCCGGCGCCGAGGAGCCGCTGCACGTAGGCCTCCGCTTCGATCCGGCCGAAGGAGTCTCCCTCTCCCGGGGCGATGAACTGCGCGCCGGTGGTGAGGAGCACGGTGCGAGGGGTGAGGAAGGGGGTCGGGTCGAGCAGGTCGCTCGAGTGGACCCACTGCACCGGCCTCGTGCCGGTGTCCTGCCCGCCGCCCGCGATGAGGACGAGGCCCAGCAGGTAGTCGTGCAGTAGGGCATCGAGATCGATCATCGGGGGCGTTGCCAGAGTGGCGAAAGAAGATTGCATCAATCGACATTATGGCACTACTCGCTCTGTCTTGCTGGTCGTAGTCTGGGTGATGGAACAGGCGTCGCGGATGCGCCGCCCCCAAGTGCGAACAGCAAAGGAGCAGAACATGTCTGAGACCCCCATTGGCGGCCCGTCGCTTCCGCAGGAGCGCAAGGTCGTCACCGCCATCCCCGGCCCGAAGTCGCAGGAGCTTCTGGCCCGCAAGAACGCCGCGGTCGCTGCGGGCGTGGGCGTGGCCCTCCCCGTCTCGATCGTCGCAGCCGGTGGCGGCGTGATGGTCGATGCAGACGGCAACTCGCTCATCGACCTCGGCTCGGGCATCGCCGTGACCGGCGTCGGCAACGCGGCGCCCCGCGTCGTCGAGGCCGTGCAGAAGCAGGTCGCGCAGTTCACCCACACCTGCTTCACGGTGACCCCCTACGACGGCTACGTCGCCGTCGCCGAGAAGCTCAACGAGCTCACCCCCGGCGACTTCGAGAAGCGCTCCGCCCTCTTCAACTCGGGCGCCGAGGCCCTCGAGAACGCGGTGAAGATCGCGCGCCACTACACCAAGAAGAACGCCGTCGTCGTCTTCGACCACGGCTACCACGGCCGCACCAACCTCACCATGGGCATGACCGCCAAGAACATGCCCTACAAGGACGGCTTCGGCCCCTTCGCCCCCGAGGTCTACCGCGTGCCCGCCTCGTACCCGTTCCGCGACGGCCTGACGGGCGCCGAGGCCGCGGCCCAGGCGATCACCCAGATCGAGAAGCAGGTCGGCGCGAGCAACCTCGCCGCCGTGATCATCGAGCCCATCCAGGGCGAGGGCGGCTTCATCGCCCCGGCCGAGGGCTTCCTGCCCGCACTGCAGAAGTGGACGAGCGAGAACGGCGTCGTGTTCGTGCTCGACGAGGTGCAGACCGGCTTCGCCCGCACCGGCGACCTCTTCGCCGCGAACCACGAGGGCGTCGTGCCCGATCTCGTGACCACCGCGAAGGGCATCGCCGGCGGCCTGCCGCTCTCGGCGGTGACCGGCCGCGCCGAGATCATGGACTCCGCGCACGCGGGCGGCCTCGGCGGCACCTACGCCGGCAGCCCCATCGCCTGCGCCGCCGCGCTCGCCACGATCGAGACCTACGAGGCCGAGAACCTGGCGCAGCGCGCCCGTGAGATCGGCGCGATCATCGGCGAGTTCTTCGCCGAGCTCCAGAAGAGCGACGACCGCATCGGCGACATCCGCGGCCGCGGCGCCATGCAGGCCATCGAGCTGGTCGAGTCGGGCTCGAAGACCCCCGCCGCCGCGCTCACCGGCGCCATCGCCAAGGCGGCGGGCGACCAGGGCGTGCTGCTGCTCACCTGCGGCACCTACGGCAACGTGATCCGCTTCCTGCCCCCGCTCTCGATCAGCGACGAGCTGCTGCGCGAGGGCCTGCAGGTCGTCGCCGACGTGCTGGCTGCGAACTGACACCGAAAGGACTCACGAACATGGCACTCAAGCCCCACGAGCAGGATCTGCTCGACCGCGTCGAGGCCGGCCTCGCCATCGGCGGGAACTGGCAGGCCTCGGCGACCGGCGCCACCTTCGACGTGCAGGATCCCGCCACCGGTGAGGTCATCAAGTCGATCGCCGACGCCACCGTCGAAGACGCCGTGCGCGCCCTCGACGCGGCCGTCGCCGCGCAGGACGCCTGGGCGGCGACGCCGACGCGCGAGCGCTCGAACATCCTGCGCCGCGCCTTCGATCTGCTGATCGAGCGCAAGGAGGACTTCGCGCTGCTGATGAGCATGGAGATGGGCAAGCCCATCCAGGAGGCCCGAGGCGAGGTCGTCTACGGTGCCGAGTTCCTGCGCTGGTTCTCGGAGGAGGCCGTGCGGGTGCAGGGCGACTACCGCCAGAACCCCGAGGGCACCGGCAACATCCTGGTGTCGCACCTGCCGGTCGGCCCCTGCTACTTCATCACGCCGTGGAACTTCCCGCTCGCCATGGCCACCCGCAAGATCGGCCCGGCACTCGCCGCGGGCTGCACGGTCGTCATCAAGCCGGCCGCGCTGACCCCCCTCACCACGATCTTCTTCGCGCAGCTGCTCGAAGAGGCGGGCCTGCCCGCCGGCGTGGTGAACGTGGTGCCGACCTCGAAGTCGAGCGCGCAGTCGGCCGCTCTGCTCAGCGACACCCGCCTGCGCAAGCTGTCGTTCACCGGTTCGACCCCGGTGGGCGTGAAGCTGCTCGAGGCCGCGGCCCAGAACGTGCTGCGCACCTCGATGGAGCTGGGCGGCAACGCTCCGTTCATCGTGTTCGAGGACGCGGATCTCGACCGGGCGGTCGAGGGTGCGCTGCTGGCGAAGTTCCGCAACATCGGCCAGGCCTGCACCGCTGCGAACCGCTTCATCGTGCATGAGTCGGTGGCGGACGAGTTCGCGCGTCGTGTGGGCGAGAAGGTCGCGGCCATGTCGATCGGCCGCGGTGCCGAGGAGGGCAACGACATCGGCGCCCTCGTCGACGACAAGGCCGTGGCGAACACCGCGCGCCTCGTGGCCGACGCGGTCGACACGGGGGCGAACATCGTGACCGGCGGCGAGGCGATCGACGGCGTCGGCAACTTCTTCCAGCCGACCGTTGTGGACAACCTGACCCAGCAGTCCGCGATCATGCGCGAGGAGATCTTCGGCCCGGTGCTCGGCATCATCCGCTTCAAGACCGAGGATGAGGCCGTCGAGATCGCCAACAACACCGAATACGGCCTGATGAGCTACGTGTTCACCGAGAACATCCACCGCGGGCACCGCATGATCGAGCGGCTCGAGACCGGCATGATGGGTCTCAACTCCGGCCTGGCCTCGAACGCCGCGGCCCCGTTCGGTGGTGTCAAGCAGTCGGGCATCGGTCGCGAGGGCGGCTTCGAGGGGATCCACGAGTTCCTCTCGACGAAGTACACGGTGCTGCCGCGGTGATCCGCTGAGCGATTCCGCCGATCAACCGATCGAGCGGACAGGGGCGCCGGGATTCTCCCCGGCGCCCCTGTTGCGTTTGCTGTGCGAAATCTTGGGACGCGGTTCGCATAGTATTTCTCTCAGTGCGTCTGCGAGCTGGTGGAGGGATGTCTGCGATGAGTCAGGGGCCTGGGGGAGACCTGTCGGCAGCGGGCGCCGCTGGAGC
>JBFXIT010000103.1:0-5996 GCA_050175655.1 Leucobacter sp. | reverse complement strand
CTTCTGTCATGACGTTGATGGTGTCGAACACCTGAACCGACTGCAGTACGGCCATCACCGTGGCGAACACAGTCATGGGGCGGAGCTGGGGGAGCGTGACGCGACGGAACTTCGCCCACGAGCCCAGGCCGTCCGCGGCGGCGGCCTCGTGCAGCGCCGTCGGGATGCTCGTCAGACCGGCGAGGTAGAAGATCATCACGAAGGACGTCAGACGCCAGACCCCGACGAGCGCCACGGTGAAGAGCGCCGTCGAGGTGTCGCCGAGGAAGTTGACGGGGCCGATGCCGGCGACGGCGAGGACCTCGTTGACGAACCCCCCTCTCGACGCGAAGATCCAGCGGAAGACGACCGCCATCGCGACCATGTTGGTGGCGAAGGGGAGGAAGAGGAGCACCTGGAGCACGGGGCGGCCCAGGGTGAAGGAGTGCGCGAGCATCGCGATGCCCAGACCGAGCACGAGGCTGGGGACGATCGTGAGGAGCGAGTAGACGACGGTGTTCCACAGGGCCTGCTGCACCGCGGGATCGGTGAGGATCGCCGTGTAGTTCGCGACGCCGGCCCAGCTCCACACGGTGCGATCTCCGAGATCGATGCGGAAGAAGCTGCCGACGAGCGCGAGCACGCCGGGCAGGAGGACGAACACGCCGATGAGCGCGAGCGCGGGCGCGGCGAGGACCCAGCCGATGCCCCGGCGCCTCACGATTCCCCTCCCTGCACGAGCGCGCAGGGGTAGGCGCAGAGGGTTCCGTCGGCGTGGAGCACGACGGCGATGTCCTCGAAGCGCCGCACGGGCACGAGGATCGGGACGCCGGTGGGGAAGCGCGAACGCACGGCGCCGTCCTCGAGTCCGAGCGTGACGATGTCGCCGTCGAGGGCAGGGAGGACGATCTGCTCGTCGAGGACCGTCGGCGCTGCAAAGAGTGGGTGGGGGCTGCGCCGGTACGTGAGCAGGCAGGCGCCGCTGCGGGCCGACACCTCGGTGCGCCAGCGGAGCTCGCCACCGGCCGCGTCGATGAGGGAGACGCTGCCTCCTGCATCGGCGAACAGGATCCCTCCCGATGTCCATTGTGGTGGCGTCGGGTTCCACGGAACCGTGCTCGCCAGGAACCAGCGCAGCGTCTCCGCCTCCGCGGAACGCCGGAAGACGCCCGTGATCCCGGTCGCGATGAGATCGCCCGTCGCCGCTTCGACGAGCGGCGTGCGAATCGGGAGGGCAGAGGAGCCGCGCAGCGATTCGAGGAGGTCCGCATCGTACTCCGCGGAGCTCTCGCCGATCGTCTCGCCCGTGACGGGATCCAGGAGGATGGGAGTCCGCGGTTCGGGGAACCCGCTCCAGACGATGAGGGTCGACGCACCGTCCGCCGCCGATCGCTCCCAGAAGGCGGGCGCGGTGAGGAGGACGAAGATCTGGTACGGAGCGATGTCCCGCCGCTCCCAGCGCGTGTGCCCGTCGCCGATGTCGAGCGCGCGCAGCGCGGAGTGGTCGCCCACGAGGACGAGATCCCCGTGGACCGTCGGCGGGGTGAAGCCGAAGAGCCGGAGCGGGTCGGGAGCGCCCCTCCGCCACAGCTCTCGCCCCGTGGAGAGCTCGAACGCGGCCGTGGTCCCGGACACCGAGGTGCACAGCACCGTGCCGCTCGCGGCGTGCACCACGGGGGCCGAGCGCACGGGGGCATCGAGGTCGGCGTGCCAGAGGAGCTCGCCCGTCGCGGCGTCGACCGCGGAGAGGCCGCCGGCAGCGCGGTCGTCGTCGGCGAGGGGGAGGGCGATGACCCCGTCGGAGAGCGCGAACGGGGCGCGCTGTCCGGGTGTCCCGACGCGGCGACGCCAGCCCGCCGCGTCGGCCGCGGCGGGGAGGAGCGCCGCGGAGGCCTGAGAGGGGTCCGGATCGGTGGGGAGCGTCTCCACGCCGATCGTCGCGCCGTCCCACGTGATGAGGCGGTACGTCGCGGGGGAGAGGTCGACACCGCCGAAGAGCGCGGGCGGAGTGTTGACGTGCAGCGTGTCCGCCGTGCGCAAGACCCGCGACGTGTGGCGGTGCCCCGAGAACGTCGCGATGGGAGGCCGGGGAAGACCGGCGAGGATCGAGGAACCTGGCTGATCGTGCGAGAGCAGGATCCAGGGGATGTCCTCGTCGAGCGCGGCGAGGTCGGCTCTCAACCACGCGTTCTGCTGCTCGTGGTCCTGGCCGACCTCGTGCGTGAACCAGTCGATGGCGACGACGTGCAGCCCGGGGAGGTCGTACGAATACCAGCGCGGGCCGAGGAACTCCTCGTAGTGGCGCGGCTCTCCCGTGTGGATCGCGTAACCGTTGCGGCTCACGACGTCGCTCGTCTCCTCCACCATGTGATCGTGGTTGCCCGGGATCACATGCACAGGGACCGGCGCGTTCGAGACCGCCTCGCGGAACTCGCGGTACTGCTCGCGGAGACCGTGGTCGGTCAGGTCGCCGGTGATAATCGCGGAGTGCAGGTCCGGCTGTGCCTCGACGATCCGGCTCAGCAGCGCGGCCAGACGCTCCCCCGTGCCGAGCTCCGCGGGCTGCGGATAGCTGTCGCCGTCGCCGATGTGCGTGTCCGTGAGATGGGCGAAGCGAAGCGGAAGGGACGTCGGAGACGCCTGCAGGATGAAGCTCGCCGTGGACTCGCCGCCGTCGACGTACCAGCGATCGCATCGCCAGCCCGCGGGACGGACCACGAAGACGAGGGGCGACTCCGTCTCCAGTCGGAACATCCCGTCGGCGGCGGTGCGCACGACGGTGCTCCCGTCGCTCACCCGGATGCCCGCCAGCGGGTTGCCGTCGATGTCGATGACTTGTCCGTTCACGATCTTCGCTCTCTGTCTGTGGTCTACGGGGGCGGATGGATCAGATCCGGTGGGAGTTGACGAGCTTCTCGGCCTCGTCGCGCCGCGCCGTCGCGCCGACGGCCCGGATCGTGAGCACGTTGTAGATCGCGTCGAGGAGCGAGAGGTGCACGATCCTGCTGGTCATCGCTTCCACGCGATACCGCGTCTCAGAGCTCCCCGCGACGATCAGCGCGTGTGCGATCTCCGTGAGCGGCGACGTGAGGAAGCTTGTGATGGCGATGACCTTCGCCCCCGAATCGGCGGCGGTGCGCGCCACTTCGAGCGTCGCCTTCGTCGATCCCGTATGGCTGATCACGAAGCAGACGTCGCGCTCGTCGAGGCCCTGGACGGCCACGTGCTGGGCGATGAAGTCGGGGGCGAACGTCGCATCGAGTCCAAGGGCCGTGAACCGATAGGCGGCGTCGGAGGCGAGCGGAGCGGATGTGCCCACGGCTGCGAACCGGATGCGTCGGGCCGATGCCAGCGCGTCGACGATCGCGGTCACGCCGCTGAGGTCGATGTGGTCGGCCGCCGCCTCCAATGCGCCCGCGCTCTCACGCAGGGTCCCCCGCACGGTGCTCGTGAGCGGATCGTCGTCGTCGGCGGAGTCCGGGCTGTCGGGCGGGGTCTCGCGCGAGAGCAGGAGCTTGAACTCCTGGAAGCCCTGCAGCCCGAACCTCTGGCAGAACCGGACGACAGACCCGACCGAGGTTCCCGATATGTGAGCGAACTCCGTCACGGAGCTCGTCATCATTGCACGCGGATCGGCCTGGACGGCACGCGCAACCCTCTTCTCCGACTCGGAGAACGATGCGCTCGCGAGGCGGATCTGCTCAAGCAGAGGCTGTCCGTCGCCGCGCCAGAGGCGTGAGGAGGGGGAATCTGTTCTGGTCACATCGTCGAAGTTAGAAGGACCAGATGTCGACGCGGTGGCGTCAGATCAAACCGTGGATGAACGTTCCACGAGTCATCGATCATGGAGATCTCATCCATCGATCGTGGAGGACGGCGCGGCGCTCGTCGCGGTCGTCTATCCCTCGCGCTCGCCGAAGAGGCTCGTGAGGCGGGCGCGGAGCCGGAAATTGAGAGCGATGACCGCGACGGTGAGGACGAGAACGCCTCCGGCCACGCTCAACGTGACGATCGCGGCGGACGCTTGCCGTCGACCCGTCCCCGTCGGGCCTCACGCTCGGCCGCGGGGAAGCGGTGTCCTTGCGCTCCGCAGAGGTTTCCGGTTCGCTGGTGGGCTCCGAGACCCGGGTGTCGGCCTCGCCCGCCTCGGGAGGCGGACGGTGCGGGGGCGGGCTCCGCGGCGGCTGCGGGGCGAGCGGTCTCGACCGGTGCGGCGGGGTCTCGGCTGTGGGTTGCTCCGCCGGAGGAGCGGGGACCGCCTCCGCCGACGGCGCGGGGTCAGAAGAGGGGGCGGCCGTGTCGGTCTGAGCCGTATCGTCCACCTGGACGCACCTCTCTGTCAACTCACGCGACGACGAGCAGGTGAAGCGCGGGGTATCAAGAGGCCCGCAAATGCGGCACGCCTGCGACTGCTCGAGAAGGACGCAGCTCTGTCACGGAGTTGCGGAGGTAGGCGCCTAAGGTCGTAGGGGTGACTCCCAGAGCCTCCGCGATCTGCGACAGCGTGTCGCCCGCACGTTAGCGGTCTATCGCGACCTGATGCGCGAACTCTACGAGTCGGGACTGCCGCTGAAGAAGGTGTGCGAGCAAGTTAGCGCGAGCCGTGCGACTGTGACTCGTAACCTTCGGAAAGGCCGGGGTGCGGCTGCGCAATCAAGGTCTCGAGGGTCCCGGTCGAGGGCACTGCTCCGAGTTCCGCAATGCGATCCGTATAGACCATGGCGGTGTAATTCGACCCGTGATCGGCGTGATGGATCAGCCCATCGAGCCTGCCGCCCGATTGCCACGCAGCCATATCGAGTGCCTGCATCGGCAGAACCTCAGATTTCAGCGTCGCAGCGACATTCCAGCCCACGATTCTGCGCGAGTACACGTCAGTGACGAACGCGACATAGGCGAACCCAGACCAGGTGGCGACGTAGGTCACGTCGCACACCCAGAGCTTGCGCGGCCCGTCAGCGGCGAATCTCCGGTTCACGAGATCAGCAGGCAATGCGAGCGCCTTGTCCGGGCGCGTGGTGAATATCCGCTTCGATTTCCTGAAACCGCGCACACAGGCGCGTTTCATGAGGCGCTCGGTCTGGTCGCGGCCGATCTTCCACCCCTCACGCTTCAGCAGGGCGTGCATCTTCCGGCGCCCGTACACGCCATAGTGCTTCGCGTGGAGCCGCCGGATCTCAGGGAGGAGCAACTCGTCGCGCAGCTGCCTGGCTGAGGCCGACCGGGCTTTCGCGGCCCGGTATCCGCGGGAGGTGAGGAACCCACGAACTGCCGCACGCAGCGTACGACAGAGGAACTCGACCCCGAAACGATCACGGTACTCGTCGATGAATCTGATCATTTCATTCGTGGCCGGTCGAGTTCCTTCGCGAAAAACACGCTCGCGGCTTTGAGTACCTCGTTGGCCTTACGGAGCTCGCTCACCTCGCGGCGTAACCGCCGGTTCTCCTGGGCCATATCGATCGAGGTGCCAGGCTTCGCGCCGGTATCGATGTCGTAGCGGCGCTGCCACACGCGCAGCGTCTCCGGGCTCACTCCGAGGAGCCCACCGACGTGTCGGCAGGCCGCGGTCAGCGACTCGTGCTCGGGGCGGGCTTCGGCGAGCATCCGAAGTGCGCGCTGGCGAAGTTCAGGGTCATATTTGCTTGGCATCGTAGTTCCATCCTTGTATAAAGATCGGAACTCAAACCAGGCCAATTCAGGGAGCCCCGCCGCCCTGTCGCGCCTCCGAGCACTCCTATCGGCACCATTGTCAGAAAAGTTCCCGAATGGGAAGTTATCTGACAGCACTGACGTGAGGGCTCGCCGCAGTCCAGTTGCTTGGAAGAGATCGCCAAGAAGTCACCATAAACCCCGTTCCGGGGCTCGATGTGGCTCACATCGAGGCGCGGAAGTTAGTGGGCCAATCTAGTGGTCAACGTCCTGCAAAGCATGAAATCCATGACGCGCTGTGCAACGCTAGAAAGGGAATAACCCCGGTCAAGTGGGGTAAACCGGTCGACGTCTTACCTGGGGGT
>JBFXIT010000102.1:0-5998 GCA_050175655.1 Leucobacter sp. | reverse complement strand
CGGCCGGTGCGCTCGAAATAGGATCGCGCCGCGTCGAGCACCTCGTCGACCTTCCAGCGGCTGTTCACCGGGATCAGCTCGTCGCGCAGCTCGTCGTCGGGTGCGTGCAGCGACAGCGCGAAGGTCAGGGGGATGTCCTCGTCGGCCAGCTTCCGGATCGCCGGGGCGAGGCCCACGGTCGAGACCGTGATGCCCCTCGCGCTCATGCCGAGCCCCTCGGGAGCGGGTGCGACCATCCGGCGCACGGCGTTCATGACGCGCTTGTAGTTGGCGAGCGGCTCGCCCATGCCCATGAACACGATGTTGTTCACGCGCTCGGGCTCGGCCCCGTTGCCCGCCTGACGGCCGATGCCCGGCGCAGTGGCGCCGGAGTGCTTCGCGGAAGAAAGCGATGCTTTCTTCTTCTTGCGAAGCCCTCCCTCGGCGATGACCCGGTTCGCCTGCACGATCTGATCGAGGATCTCGGCCGTCGACATGTTGCGCGTGAGCCCCGCCTGGCCGGTCGCGCAGAAGGGGCAGTTCATGCCGCAGCCGCACTGGCTCGACACGCAGAGCGTGATCCGGCCCGGGTAGCGCATGAGCACCGACTCGACGAGCGCCCCGTCGAAGAGGCGCCACAGGAACTTGATCGTCGCCCCGTCGTCGGTGGTGAGGCGCTTGACCTCGGTGAGCAGGGGCGGGAAGAAGGCCGCGGCGAGATCCTCGCGACGATCCTTCGGCAGATCCGTCATCTGCTCCGGGTCGCTCGTGTGATGCTCGAAGTAGTGCTTCGAGAGCTGCTTGGCCCTGAACTTCGGCAGGCCCATCTCGACGACCTTCGCCTCGCGCTCGGCCAGGCCGAGGTCTGCGAGGTGGGCGGGCGGCTGCTTCACCCGGGGCGAGGCGAACTGCAGGGTCGGCCGGCCGTCGGGGCCGGTCAGCTGCGTCCAGCCCTCGGTGCGGGGGCGGGTCTGCGGGCGCGGGCGGTCGCCCGAGCGGGCGCGGGTCGGGATCAGCCGGCCCTCCGCGAACTCGGCCTCATGGTTGAGCTTGTTGGGGTCCACCGGACCATTCTCTCAGGCCCGGCCTCGGAGTCCGCCCGGGAGCCCCCGGAATCGCTCGGGAGCCCGCTCAGAACTCCTCGTAGACGGCGGGATCCTGGTCCAGCAACCGCCCGTCGGGCCGGCCGAGGGCCGTGATGGCCCCGACCTCCTCATCGCTCAGTACGATCTCCGCCGCCGCGAGGTTCTCGCGCTGACGCCCGGGATCCTGCGACCTCGGCAGCGGCACCGCGCCTCGTGCGACGTGCCAGGCGAGGATGGCCTGCACGGGGGTGATGCCGTGCTCAGCCGCGATCCCGCTCACCACGGGGTCCTCCACGATCTCGCCGCCCCGGCCCACCGGGCTCCACGCCTCGGTGATGATGCCGCGCTCGCGGTGGTAGGCCAGCGCCTCCTCCTGCGGGAAGTAGGGGTGCAGCTCGATCTGGTTGACGACGGGCCGCACACCGGTCTCGGCCTCGATCCGCTCCAGGTGCTCCGGCAGGAAGTTGGAGACGCCGATGTGCCTCACGAGCCCGCGCTCCCGCGCCTCGACGAGCCCCCGCCAGGCCTCGACGTACCGCCCGGTCACGGGATTGGGCCAGTGGATCAGATAGAGGTCGATCGCGTCGAACCCCGTGCGATACACGCTCTCCTCGATCGTGCGCAGCGCGGCATCGGTGCCGTGACGGCGGCCGGGCAGCTTGCTCGTCACGATGAGCGTCGACGGATCCGCGCCGGACTCGCGCACGCCGCGCCCCACGGCGCCCTCGTTCTCGTAGTTGAAGGCCGAATCGAGCAAACGGTACCCGCTCCGCACGGCGGTGCCGATGGCCTCGGCCCCCGCCGAGCCGTTCAGCCGATAGGTGCCGAGCCCGATCGCGGGAAGGGTGAATCCGTCGTGCGCCTGCTGTTCGATCATGCCTCCACGATACGCGCACCCGGTCAGAGCAGTCGCGAGCGGATCAGGAAGCGCTTGCCTTCGGGCGCTTCGAGTGAGAAGCCCGACCCCCGCCCCGGCACCGCGTCGACGGTGAGATGGGTATGCGACCAGACCTCGAACTGCTCGCGCGACATCCAGAAGCCGATCTCGCGCGGCGGGGCGTCACCCGCGCCCGGGAGAGGGGGCAGCTCGAGCGTGCCGAGCCTCACGTCCTGCCCGCCCGTCTTGAACTCACCCTTCTGATAGCACATGGGCGCGCTGCCGTCGCAGCAGCCGCCCGATTGATGGAACATCAGCGGGCCGTGCATCTCCCACAGTTCCTCGATCAACTCGATCGCGGCCGGGGTGAAGGCCAGCCTGCTCTCGGTCTCGCCCTCGACCTCGGGCCGCGCATCGACGCTCCCCGGAACGGGTGCGTCCAGCCCGCTCGCCGTGATGTCGCAGGCGGCTGCCGCGGTGTCGTTCATCGCCCTCACCTCTCCGTAAGAAGCTTCTCGCTCCAGGATACGCCCGGGCCGAGGCCTCGCCCCGACCCGGGCCGATCCCGGCGCAGATCTCGAGATACGGCTTAGAAGAACCCGTCGGGCTCCTCCTTGTAGCTGACGAGCAGGTTCTTGGTCTGCTGGTAGTGATCGAGCATCATCAGATGGTTCTCACGCCCGATACCGCTCGACTTGTAGCCGCCGAAGGCGGCGTGGGCCGGATACGCATGGTAGTTGTTCACCCACACGCGGCCGGCCTGGATGGCGCGCCCGGCGCGGTAGGCGGTGTTGCCGTCGCGGCTCCAGACGCCGGCGCCGAGTCCGTAGAGCGTATCGTTGGCGATGCGGATCGCGTCGTCGAAGTCGGTGAAGGTCGTGGCCGAGACGACCGGCCCGAAGATCTCCTCCTGGAAGATGCGCATCGAGTTGTCGCCGCGGAAGATGGTCGGCTGAATGTAGAACCCGTCCGCGAACTCGCCGCCGAGATCCTCCACACCGCCGCCGGTGAGCACCTGGGCGCCCTCCTGCCGGCCGATGTCGAGATACGACTTGATCTTCTCGAACTGGTCGTTCGACGCCTGGGCACCGACCATGGTGTCGGTATCGAGCGGGTTGCCCCGCTTGATCCGTTCGACGCGCTCGACGACGGCATCGAGGAAGTCGGCGGCGATCGACTCCTGGATGAGCGCGCGGGACGGGCAGGTGCAGACCTCGCCCTGGTTGAGCGCGAACATCGCGAAGCCCTCCTTCGACTTCTCGAAGAACGCATCCTCCTTCGCCATGACGTCGTCGAAAAAGATGTTCGGGCTCTTGCCGCCGAGCTCGAGCGTGACCGGGATGATGTTCTCGGATGCGTACTGCATGATGAGGCGCCCGGTCGTAGTCTCGCCGGTGAATGCGATCTTGCGGATGCGCTTGTTCGAGGCGAGCGGCTTGCCGGCCTCGGCGCCGAAGCCGTTGACGATGTTGACGACGCCCGCCGGCAGGAAGTCGCCGATCAGCTCGAAGAGCACCATGATCGACGCGGGCGTCTGCTCGGCGGGCTTCAGCACGACGCAGTTGCCTGCGGCGAGCGCGGGCGCCAGCTTCCAGGTGGCCATGAGGATCGGGAAGTTCCAGGGGATGATCTGGCCGACCACGCCGAGGGGCTCGTGGAAGTGGTAGGCGACGAGATCCTCGCTGATCTGCGAGATGCCGCCCTCCTGGGCTCGGATGGCGCCCGCGAAGTAGCGGAAGTGATCGATGGCGAGCGGGATGTCGGCCGCGAGGGTCTCGCGCACCGCCTTGCCGTTGTCCCAGGTCTCCGCGACCGCGATCATCTCGAGGTTCTGCTCCATGCGGTCGGCGATCTTGTTCAGGATCGCCGCGCGCTCAGCCGGGGTCGAGGCGTTCCAGGCGGGGGCGGCTGCGTGGGCGGCGTCGAGCGCGGCCTCGATGTCCTCCGCCGTGCCGCGGCCCACCTCGCAGAACGCCTTGCCCGTGACCGGGCTGACGTTCTCGAAGTAGCGGCCCTTCACCGGGGGCACCCAGTGGCCTCCGATGTAGTGCTCGTAGCGGCTCTTGAAGTTGACGAGTGCGCCGGGCTGCCCCGGGGATGCGTAGACGGTCATGTTGTCTCCTTCGACTCCCTTGTCTGCGGCCCGCAACCGAGCGGGTTGCGGGTGCCCTCAGAGTAGGAGCGGCGACGTTGCAGGAGTGTTGCATCGAGGTGACGCCGGTGTTTCGCCGCGCCCGGGTCGGCACGGCTCGTCAGGATCGACGCGGTCCGCCGCGATCGGCACGGCATGCCGGGCATTGCGGCGGGGTCAGAGCGACCGGCCGGCCTCGAGCCTCGCCACCACGCGGGCCCGCTTCGGGCTCAGCGGCGGCAGCACCTGCAGCAGCGTCTCCCAGACCTCGGCGTCGTCGGGCGCCCACTGCTGGGCGTACTCGAAGAGCAGGTCGGGCGCGGCCGACTGCAGCATCGACTCGCGCAGCGTCGCGTCGAGCTCGGCTCGCAGTTCGACGGCGGCGGGCGCCTCGGAACCGGGCAGCACTGCTCCCCCGTAGCTGGCGAGCGCGAGCCGGTGGGCGCCCCGGCCGAGTGCGGCGAGGGCCTCTCGCGCGTCGATACGCAACGGCGCGGTGAGGCGATACGGCTTCGAGTCGATACCGAGGCCCGTGCCACGACCCGTGTCGACGCCGAGCGCGCTCGAGGCCAGCAGGCGGCGCAATCGCACGAGTTCGGGCCGCAGGGTGGAGGCGCTCTCGAGGTCTCCGTAGACCGCCTCGGCCAATGCCGGGGCGCTGAGGCCCTTCGGCGCCTCGGCGAGTGCCAGCAGGATCTCGGCGTGGCGGCGGCTGAGCTCGATGGGGCCGTCGGCGGTGTCGAGGATCGCGGGCTCACGGCCGAGCACGATCAGCCGGGCCGGGGGCGCCGACGCGGCTCTGACGCTCGGTGTCGCGCCGCTGCGACCGCTCTCGACGCGGCGGCGCAGCGCTTCGAGCTTCAGCTCGGCCTCGACCGCCGCGCGCGTGGCCTCGACGAGGGGCAGCACATGCGGCTCCGCGACGGTCTCGCCGCCCGTGATGTCGATGACGCCGATGATCGCGCCCGTCTCCGGGTCGTGCACGGGCGTCGCCGCGCAGCTCCACTGATGCACCGCCCGATTGAAGTGCTCTGCGCCGAACACCTGGATCGAGTGGTCGAAGGCCAGGGCGCTGCCCGGAGCGCTCGTGCCGACGGAGCGCTCCGACCAGTCGGTGCCCGCGACGAAGCCGATCTCCTCGGCGAGCCCGCGCATCCGCCGGTTGCCGTCGACCCAGAGCAGCCGCCCCTCGGCGTCGCCCATGGCGACGATGAAGCCGGCCTCCTCGGCCTCGGTGAACAGCAGGCGGTCGAGCACGGGCAGCGCGGCCGCGAGCGGGTGGATGCGGCGCAGTTCGTGCAGCTCGTCGGGCGCCAGCACCGCGGAGCTCGGCTCGCCTTCGGGGTCGACGGCGCGGTCGATCGACCGGCGCCACGATTCGAGCACCACCCCGCGCACGACTCTCGCAACGCGCTGCTTCGCCTGCAGGTCGTCGCCGAGGAAGTGCTCGTACGCGCGCTCGATCTCTCGGCGGCGCGTCGTCGCCGACTCGCCGAGACGCAGGGCGCGCCATTCTGGAGGCACCGATTTCTGGGGCACCGACGGCTCCTTCGCAACGGGATGTGTGCCCGAGTCTAGACAGCCGGCGGGCGGGCGTCTACTGCTCCCCGAAGAGGCCAGTGCCGTACCTGCTGAGCACGTCGTAGGCTTCGGCGAAGGTCTTGGGCGGATGCGCCTTCTCCTCCGCCGTTCCGTACTTCGCGATCAGGATGCCGAGGAGCCCCTTGGCCGGCGGGCTGAGCGGCCGATCGGGATCGGCGTCGGCCGGGTGGGCCCCTTCGGGGTTCGGCGGCACGAACGCCGGCGAGGGCTGGGGCCAGTCGGCGACGTGACGGGGCACCTTGCGGTTGAACGAATCGGCGATCGAGGGCGCCCCCGCATCGCGGGCGGTGAGGGGCTCGAGCCCGAAGCGGTCGCTGAGCGTCG
>JBFXIT010000101.1:0-6019 GCA_050175655.1 Leucobacter sp. | reverse complement strand
CCGAGCGCCGCGTTGATGCAGAACGACGGGTAGTCGTCGAGGGCGTCGTACTCCGCGGGGCCGTGATCGATCACCTCGTGCCCCTGCTCGCGCAGGTGCTGCTGCAGCTGCTGGCTGAACTCGAGGCCGGCGTGATCTGTGGCGACGTGGATGCGCATGGCGTCAAGTCTACCGAGCGTCGGCCGGGCCGAGGCCCGCTAGAACTGGGGCCCGGCGGTGCGCCCGCGCTTCAGCTCGTAGAACCCGGGCACCGACGCCGCGGCGTAGATGCCGTCCCAGAGCCGGAGGGCCGCGTCGCCCGTCGGCGCGGGCGTCACCACCGGCCCGAAGAAGGCGACCCCGTCGATCGAGATGATCGGGATGCCCACGTCGGGCCCCGCGATCTCGATCGCATGCGACGTGCTCTCGCGCAGCGCCGCGTCGTGCGTCTCGTCGTCGGCGGCCTCGGCGAGCGAGGCGGGCAGGCCCGCCTCGGCGAGCGCTTCGGCGATGATCGCGTCGATGTCGTCGCGCTCGCCCGGATGGATGCGCGTGCCGATCCCCGTGTAGAGCGCGCCGAGCGCGCCGTCGCCGTGCTCGGCCCTCGCCTGCTCGATGACGCGCATAGCGCGCAGCGAGCGCTGCTGGGCCGCGCCGTACGAGCCCATGTCGCGGCCCTCGTTCAGGATCGCCAGGCTGAACGGGCGCCACGCGATGTCGAAGCCGCGCACCTCCGAGACCTCGCTCGCCCAGCGGCTGGTCATCCAGCACCAGGGGCAGGCGACATCGAACCAGAACTCGACCTTCGGGGCGGCGGTATCAGCACTCATGCACTTCAGGATAGTCCCCCGCGGCGGCGCCCGCGCCTCGCCGGACGAGGTGTGAGCACTCTGTCAGTGGCCGGGAATAGGCTTGTCCCGACACCGACATCAGGGGGCCGCGGAGCGGCCCGATCCTAGGCGATACGACAGGGAGCACAGTGCCCGCAGAGAACCTGACCAGAGCAGAGGCGCGCGAGCGCGCGAGCGTCGTCTCGACCCGCAGCTACGAGGTGGAGCTCGACCTCACCACCGGCCCGGAGGTCTTCCGCGTCGAGACCACCGTGCGCTTCGGGGGCGCCCCCGGCGCCAGCACCTTCATCGACCTCATCGCCCGCGAGGTGCACCGCGTGTTGCTGAACGGCGTCGAGCTCGATCCCGCCGAGGTGTTCTCCGACTCGCGCGTGGCCCTGCCGGAGCTCCAGACCGAGAACGTGCTCACGATCGTCAGCGACCAGCTCTACATGAACACGGGCGAGGGCCTGCACCGCTTCGTCGATCCCGCCGACGGCGAGGTCTACCTCTACTCCCAGTTCGAGGTGCCCGACTCCCGCCGCATGTACGCGGTCTTCGAGCAGCCGGATCTCAAGGCCACGTTCCGGTTCACGGTGACGGCGCCGGCCCGCTGGCAGGTCATCAGCAACCAGCCGACGCCCGAGCCCGTGATGGCTGGGGCGGGCTCGGACGGCGAGGCGATCGCGACCTGGGCCTTCGAGCCGACCCCCGTGATGTCGAGCTACATCACCGCTCTCATCGCGGGCCCCTACCGGGTCGTGCGCAGCGAGCTGACGAGCAGCGACGGCCGCACCATCCCGCTCGGCGTGTTCTGCCGCGAGTCGCTCGGCGAGTACCTCGACGCCGACTACGTCTTCGAGAAGACGCGTGAGGGCTTCGCGTTCTTCGAGCGGGAGTTCGACTACCCCTACCCGTTCGACAAGTACGATCAGGTCTTCGCGCCCGAGTACAACATGGGGGCGATGGAGAACGCCGGCGCGGTGACCTTCACCGAGGCCTACGTGTTCCGCAGCCAGGTGACCGACGCCATGCGCGAGCGCCGCGTCATCACGATCCTGCACGAGCTCGCCCACATGTGGTTCGGCGACCTGGTCACGATGCGCTGGTGGAACGATCTGTGGCTCAACGAGTCGTTCGCCGAGTACATGTCGACGCTCGGCGTGGCCGAGGCGACCGAGTGGAGCGACTGCTGGACGACCTTCGTCGCGAGCGAGAAGTCGTGGGCGTACCGGCAGGATCAGCTGCCCTCGACTCATCCGATCGTCGCCGAGATCAGGGATCTCGAGGACGTGCTGGTGAACTTCGACGGCATCACCTATGCGAAGGGCGCCTCGGTGCTGAAGCAGCTGGTCGCGTGGGTCGGCCGGGAGCCGTTCATGCGGGGCGTGCACGACTACTTCGTGAAGCATCACCACGGCAACACGGAGCTCGCCGACCTGCTCGCCGAGCTGGAGGCCCGGAGCGGTCGCGACCTCGCCGACTGGTCGGCGAAATGGCTCGAGACGGCCGGCGTGAACACGCTCAGGCCGGTGTTCGAGCTCGACGCGGAGGGGCGCTACGCCTCGTTCGCCGTCGAGCAGACGGCGGCGGCCGACCACCCGACGCTCAGGCCGCACCGCATCGCGCTGGGGCTCTACGAGCAGGAGGAGCAGGATCAGGATCGGCCCGGCCCGATCCGCCGCACCCACCGGATCGAACTCGACGTCGACGGCCCCCGCACCGAGGTGCCCGAACTCGTGGGCGCCCGGCAGCCGGATCTGCTGCTGCTCAACGACGACGACCTCAGCTACGCGAAGATCCGCCTCGACGCGCGCTCCCTCGCCACCGCCGAGCGGAGTCTGGGAGGCATCGAGGATTCGCTCGCGCGATCCCTCGTCTGGGGCACGCTCTGGGATCAGACCCGCGATGGCGAGTTCCCCGCCTCCCGCTTCGTCGGCGTGGTGCTCGAGCACATCTCCGGTGAGACGAACTCGACGACCCTGCGCACGCTGATCGGGCAGCTGCTGCTCTCCGCATCCTCCTATGTCGCCCCCGAGCGGCGCACCGCCACCCTCGAGCGCGTGGCCGATGCCCTCTGGCGGCTGGCGGTCGACGCCGACCCCGGCAGCGACCTGCAGTTCCAGTTCGTGAAGTCGTTCGCGCAGCTCGCCGCGACCGACGACCAGCTCGACACGGTGCTCGCACTGCTCGAGGAGCGGGCCCCGCTCGACGGCCTCGACATCGACACCGATCTCGGCTGGGAGCTGCTCATCTCGCTCGCTGCCGGCGGCCGGGCCACCCTCGACGAGATCGAGGCGGCGCTCGCCGATGACCGGACCGCGAGCGGGCAGCAGTCGGCGGCCCACGCCCGGGCCTCGCTGCCCACCGCCGAGGGCAAGTCGGCTGCCTGGGCCTCTGTGTTCGATGCGCCCGGCCTCCCCAACGCGATCATCCGGGCCACCGGCCTCGGCTTTCTGCGCGCCCACGACCGGGCGCTGCTCGAGCCCTACGTCGAGCGCTTCTTCGAGTCGCTGCTCGACATCTGGCACAGTCGCAGCCATGCGATCGTCGAGGAGATCATCGACGGCTTCTACCCGGCGCCGCTCGCGAACGAGGCTCTGAGGTCGGCCACCGCGGCATGGCTTGACGCGCACGAGGGCGCGCCCCCGGCCCTGCGCCGCATGATCGTGGAGCATCTGGCCGGCGTCGAGCGCGCACTCGCCGCACAGGCGGCGGATACCGGGAAGTAGGCGGGCATGGCAGAGTTCTGGGCGGCGATCACCGGGTTCTTCGACGAATACCAGGTGCTGTTCCGCATCCTGCTGATCGTCGCGGGAGCGTTCGTCGCGGCCTGGGTGCTGCGCCTGCTGCTGAACCGCGCGGTGCACGGCATCGTGCGGGGGGTGAAGCGATCCCAGAACGTCGACTCGACGCAGGAGCTCGCGGCCGGGCCTCACCTCAACGCGCGGGCCGTGCAGCGCACCCGCACGCTGGGCTCGTTCGGGCGCAACGTGATCAGCTGGCTGCTCGTGATCATCGCCCTGTTCCTGATCCTCGCCCAGTTCAACGTGAACCTCACGGCGATCATCGCCTCGGCCGGCTTCGTCGCGGCCGGCCTGGCGTTCGGCGCCCAGAACCTGGTGAAAGACGTGCTGAACGGGCTGTTCATGGTGTTCGAGGATCAGATGGGCGTGGGCGACCTCATCACCGTCGGCGAGATCACGGGCACCGTCGAGAACGTCGGAATCCGCGTGACCCAGGTGCGCGCGAGCGACGGCACGCTCTGGTTCGTGCGCAACGGCGAGATCCTCACGCTCGGCAACGCCTCGCAGGGGTGGGGGCGCGCGATCATGGACATCACGGTCTCGGCCGAGGAGGATCTCGATCTCGTGGAGCGCGCGGCGCTCGAGAGCGCGCAGGAGCTGCTGCGCTCCCCCGAGTTCGCCCGCCGTGTCACCGGCGAACCCGAGGTGCTCGGCCTCGAGAGCGTCTACGGAGACCGCGCGACGATCCGTCTGACGGTGCGCACCAGGCCGGAGGCGCAGTTCTCGGTGCAGCGGGAGCTGCGCGCGAGGATCAGGAAGCGCTTCGGGGAGCTCGGGATCCAGCTCGCGGACGAGTTGCCGAAGTCGCCGGGAGGATCGATGTGAGCGACGACGACACGGCTCCCGCCGCTTCGCCTGCGGTGCCTCGCCTCACCCTGCGCCAGGGCGAGAACGGCCCGGCGGTGACCGACACGCTGTGGGCGGCGGTCGGCGGCACGGAGACCTTCGACCGCATCGTGCGCACGTTCTATCGGGGCGTGCGCGAGGATCCGCTGCTCGCCCCCATGTACCCGGAGGCCGACTGGGAGGGCGCGATCTGGCGGCTCCGCGCCTTCCTCGAACAGTACTGGGGCGGGCCCACGACCTACTCCGAGCAGCGCGGTCACCCCCGCCTGCGCATGCGGCACCAGCCCTTCCCCGTCACGCCTGCGGCGAAGGAGCGATGGCTGCACCACATGCACGCCGCCCTCGACGAGGCCGCTCTGCCTCCGATGCACGACGCGGCCTTCCGCGACTACGTCGAGCGCGCCGCGCTCGCGATGGTCAACCGCTTCGAGTGATCCTCCGCCCGAGACAAACCGCTGGCCCCCTCACCGGGTCTCCTCACCGTAGATAACGAATCGGCCACGACTGCCGCGCGAATTTGGCGACGCGGGCCTGCGCCGGTAGCGTCGAAACAACCTGAGGTTCGCTCAACGGCGAGTGCACCCCGGGTATTCTTCTCGGTCCTGCGCGACTCGATCTCCGGCTGGCTCTCCGACGATCGGCGCGGAGTTCCCGCATGCCGGTCATGCCGACCGGATTCTCGAAAGAGAGGCCGAGCCGAGGGAAAGCCCGTCTGTCGCGTAGTACCCTCTAAAGGTCGCCTCCGTAGCTCAGTGGATAGAGCAACGGCCTTCTAATCCGTCGGTCGCAGGTTCGAATCCTGCCGGGGGCACCGTTCCGTCAGTTCTGAACCGCTGCGCGCACCGCCGCGTCGACGGTGCCGTGGGTGAAGGCGAAGCCGCTGCGGAGCAGCGCATCGGGCCGCACGTCCGCGTCGACGGTGAGCAGCGATTCGGTCATCGCCTTGCCGAGGGCGAGCTTCAGCCCCCAGCCCGGTGCGGGGAGCCAGTACGGGCGGCGCAACTCACGCGCGAGCGATCGCCCGATGTCGTTCGCGGTCGCGGGAGTCGGGCCGCACACGTTCACGGGCCCGGCGAGACCGGCGTCGACGATGTGCAGGATCGCGCGGACCTCGTCTTCGAGCGACACCCACGGCCAGATCTGAGTCCCCCGCCCGATCGGACCGCCGATGCCGAGAGAGGTGAGCGAGATCAGGGGGCGCAGCACCCCCTTGCGGTGGATGACGGGCGCGGTGCGCAGCAGGGCGACCCGCGAGACCGATTCGGCGCGCCGAGCCGCCTCCTCCCATTGCACGCAGAGAGCGGCCAGGAACGTGTCGCCCGCCGGGGAGCGCTCCGAGAGCTCCTGCCCGGGAGCCGAGCCGTAGTACCCCACGGCCGATCCCGATATCAGTGCGGGAGCATCGCCGCCGAGCTGCTGGAGCGCCGCGACCATCGTCCGAGTCGAGTCGAGTCGCGACGAGAGCAGCTGCTCGCGATACGAGCGGGTCCACGGAACGCGACCCACGCTCGCGCCGTTCAGCAGCACCACTGCATCGGCGCCCGCGAGGTGCCGGGG
>JBFXIT010000100.1:0-6123 GCA_050175655.1 Leucobacter sp. | reverse complement strand
ATCCCCGTGAAGGCGGAGTTCGTGTCCCAGCGGATCGAACTGGTCGCCCGAGACGAATGCCGTCTCATCGAATGGTGCTTCAGCTATCCCGACGCCCCCGCTGCCAACCAGAAGCGGCTCAGAATCGAACTGGAGCCGGCGGCGGGCGGCACTCGACTGCGTCTTGAACTCGTCTGGGAGCGCCACCCGGAACGGAGACGACGCCCGTTCCTTGCGCTGCTCATGCGACCGCTCGCCCGATTCTCGCTCTGGATGCAGCTCTCGCAACTCGGCAACGGGATCGGCCGCTCGTTCCGGTGAGGTGCCGAGGAGGATGAGATCGGCCGCGGCCGCCGCGCCGGGCTGATCCTTCTGCAGTCGCACTCCTGTGCGGACCGCGTCACTCCCCGGTCGACTCCTCTTCTTCCTCAGGCATTTCTGAGTCGAATAGCGCCTCCATCCGCACTTCTCCGACGCCGTCCGCCTCGACATCGCCTGTCTCAACATCGCCTATCTCGATCGCGGGAAGCGCGCCGCCGAGGATCGCGTCGGCGCTCTCCCCCGGCTCGAGCGACTCGACCCCGCTGAGCTTGCGCTGCAGCGCGCGCGTGCGGGTGCCCGCCTGCTCAACCGTGCGCTGCACCGTCTTCAGCTGCTTGCCGACCCGATCCCACACATCGCCGTATTTCTCGAACTCGGTCTTGGCCGCACTCAGCACCTTCCACACCTCGCTGCTGCGCTTCTCGATGGCGAGAGTGCGGAACCCCATCTGCAGGCTGTTCAGCAGCGACATGAGCGTGGTCGGGCCGGCGACCGCGACCCGATGCTCGTTGTGCAGGCGGGTCACGAAGCCCGGCCGCCGCATGACCTCGGCGAAGAGACCCTCGGTGGGCAGGTACATGATGCCGAAGTCGGTGGTGTGCGGCGGCTCGACGTATTTGGCCGCGATGAGCTTGGCCTGCGCCAGCACCGCCCGCTCGATATCGCGGCCCGCCGCATCGATCGCCGCGACGTCGCCCGCCTCCTGTGCCGCGAGCAGCCGCTCGTAGTCCTCCTGCGGGAACTTGGAGTCGATCGGCAGCCATACCGGCGTCTCGCCGTCCCCCGCACCCGGCAGCTTCACCGCGAACTCGACGCGCTCGTTCGAGTCGGGCAGCGTCGCCACGTTCTCGGCGTACTGGTCGGGGGTCAGCACGTCTTGCAACTGGCGCGCCAGTTGCACCTCACCCCAGCCGCCGCGGCTCTTGACGTTGGTGAGCACGCGCTTGAGGCCGCCCACATCGGAGGCCAGCGTCTGCATCTCTCCGAGCCCCTTCTGCACCTGCTCGAGTCGCTCGCTGACCAGCGAGAACGACTCGCCCAGGCGCTTCTCCAGGGTGCCCTGCAGCTTCTCGTCGACCGTCTCGCGCATCCTCTCGAGCTTGGCCTCATTGCCCTGGCGCATCTTCTCGAGTTCCTCGGCGAGAGTGCGGCGCAGCTGATCCTGCTTCGTCGCATTGGCCTCGGTGAGGGCCTGCACGCGCTGCGCGTTCTCGTCGAGCGAGGTCTTGAGGGTCGCCTGCAGCTTCTCGTCGACCGCCACTCGCATCTGCTCGAGCTTCGTCTCGTTCTCGCCCCGCAGCACGTCGAAGCGCTGCTCGAGCGTCGCCTTCAGCTCGGCGTTCGAGCGGCCCAGCACCTCGTTCAGCTCCCGGCTGGCCGCAGCTCTGGCCTCGCGTTCGCGCGCCAGCTCTGCGGCCTGCGCCTCGCTGCCGGCCCGCAGGGTCTGCCCGAGTTCACCCCGCTGCGCCTGCAGGTCTTGCCGCACGAGGCCGATCTGACCCTGGAGCTCCTGGCGCAGCTCGGCCGGCGATCCGCCCCCCTGCGCTGCCCCGCCGCCGCCGCGCATCAGCACCGCGATGAGCAGCCCGGCGCTCAGCAGCAGATTGACCACCACGAGCACCAGCAGAAGTGTTTGCATGTTCCCTCGATTCGACGAGCCTGTTCAACGGATCGACCTGTGTGATCGACCCTACAGATCGACCACCGACATTCTCGGGCGCGACGGCGCGCCCGCGTGCCGGCTCAGCGCGGATCGCGGCCCGATGCCGGCCACGCGTCGGCGAGACGCTCGAGCAATCGCGCGAGCTGCTGCCGCTCGGCTTCGGTGAAATCTACGAGGGCCTCCCGTACCGCCGCGCCCTGCATGCCGCGGATGCGCTGCACCATCGCCGCTCCCTTCTCCGTCAGCGCGATGCGGATCCTGCGCGCATCGGCGATATCCGCCTCACGGCGCACGAGACCCAGCTCCACCCCTTGCGCGACCAGGCGAGAGGCCCGCGGCTGATCCACCCCGATGGCCTCGGCGATATCGCCGACGCTCAGCGGCGCGCTCGCGGTGTCGAGCGTGGAGAGCAGCCTTCTGAGCGCCGGCCCGCCCCGGTGCCGACCGTGCCCATCCCTCCCCGCCGGGAACCTCGTGCCGCCCCGTTCATGCCCCATCGGCGGCATCGGCCTGCCCCGGAGCTGCAAACGGGAGAGCGCCTCGGCGACCTGCTCGGCGGGATCATTCTCTGTCACCCCACCAGTCTACATTTACATGCGACTTGACATGTATTCAAATGCATGTCACACTACATATACATGTACTCATACAAGTAAGGAATCTCATGAACACCCAGAACTTCGACACCAGCACCCCTGAGAACCACCCCGAGACCGACCAGTGCCGCTGCGGCGCCGCCGAGGCGGGCCGACCTTCTCTCACGCGCAGCATCCGGCTCGTCAGCCGCCTGATGCGGGCCGAGATGCGGAAGACGCTCGGCGCCTCAGGGGCCCCGACCCGCGGCGAGGTCAAGGCCGCGGCACGGGCCATCGAGGACCGTGCCGCCGGCGCGGTCTCGGCAGAGGATATCGCCACCACCCTCGCGACGCTCGACAGGATCGCCGATGCGTTCGGCGGGCGCGACGCGCTGCCCTTCCATCCCCGCGGGCACCGCGGCTTCGGCGTTCACAGTGGCTTCGGCGGTCACCGCGGCTTCGATGGTCACCGCGGACACCCGCGCCGCGGTGGCTTCGACACCCTCTGAGGCGACGAGAGGTCGCGGGAAAGCCCCGACTGAGAAAGGCCCGGCCGGGAAACGGCAGGGGGTGGGATCCGATCAGGATCCCGCCCCCTGCCCTCTCCTCCGAAGCTCTGCTCCCGGAGGCGCCCCGCTACCTCACCGCCGTGCGCCGCATCGCGAGCCAGGTGCCGAGGATCGCGATGATCGAGATCCCGAGCCCGATCCAGGCGAGCGCCTGCCCGGTGACCGCCTCGAAGATCTGCTGGGCGTAGGGCACGAAGGCGAGCACCAGCACTGCGAGCAGCAGGCCCAGCGCGAGGCCCATGATCGTCGGGCCCTTGCTGCCGTAGCGCACCCACACCGCCGCGAACACGCCGCCGATGCTGGTGAAGGCGAAGGTGCCGAGGAACGCCGCCACGGCGAGCACCCAGACATTGCCCGAGCCGAGGGCGTAGTTGTCGAGCACGTAGATGTTGAACCACCAGTGGCCCGTCGCAAGCTCTATCAATAGGAGCACGACCAGCATCGCCGCCACATACAAGGAGGTGACGATGTTGGCGATCGCCGTGCCGAACACATACGCGCGCCTCGTCGAACCCAGCGCCATCGCGAACGGGAAGGTCGTCGCTACCGCCTGCACCCCGTAGTAGACGAGGAAGCCGGGCAGCGACCAGATGATGCCGAGGTTGTTCCTCGCGCCGGCGGCGAAGTCGGGGTCGGCGGGGTCGAGCCCGGCCCGCTGCAGCGCGATCGAGATGAGCGCCGAGACGATGAGCACGCATCCGACGATGATCGCCGGCACGAGGAAGCTCACGTCCCGCTTGTTCATCTGCAGCCGGGTCACATTCAAGATGCGATTCATGATCGCGCTCCTTCCGTCGTGGCGTTCTCGAGGGTCTCGTCGGAGATCCCGTCGGTGTCGAAGCTCGCGCCGCCGTCGAAGCCGTAGGCGGCGACCAGCTGCTGCAGCGAAACGGCGCCGACATCGAGATCGGCGGCCGAGGCCGAGGCTCGATCCTCGGCCGAGGCCGAACCCTCGACCACGGCGGTCGCGAGCCCGCCGACGCGCTGCCGGCTGAGCACCTTGCGGCCGGTCAGATACGAATCCACGGCCGAGGCGCGCCCGGCCACCTGGTGCGCCGCGCCGCGCAGCTCGTCGACGTCCGCGTCCCGCACGATGCGCCCGCGGTCGAGGATCACCACCCGCTCGAGCAGTCGGTCCATCTCGTCGATGAGGTGCGTGGAGAGCACGATCGTGCGCGGATGCGCCTGGTAGTCGCGCAGCAGCACGTCGTAGAAGTATCCGCGCGCCGTGGCGTCGAGGCCGAGGTACGGCTCGTCGAAGAAGGTGATCGGGGCGCGCGAGGCGAGTCCGAGGACGATGCCGAGGGCCGAGAACTGGCCGCGCGAGAACTTCTTCACCACGGTCTTGTCGGGCACGCGGAAGAGTCTCACCAGCTCGTCGGCGAGCTCCTGGTCCCAGTTGGGATAGAAGATGCGCGCCGCGCGAAGGGCGTGCTTCAGCGCATAGTCGTCGGGGTAGCGCTGGTTGTCGCGGATGAAGCAGAGCTGCTCCAGCACCCTCGCATGCTCGAAGGGCTGCTCGCCCAGCACCTTCACGGTGCCGCTCGTGGGGCGATCCTGCGCCGTCGCGAGCGACATGAAGCTGGTCTTGCCCGCTCCGTTGCGGCCGAGCAGGCCGGTGATGGTGTTCGCCCGGATCTGGACGGTGACGTCGTCGAGCGCTCTCGTGTCCTTGTACACCCGCGTGAGTCCGCGGGCCTCGATTGCGATGGTCATGATGGGTCTGTCTCCTTGATGAGGCGGATCAAATCTTCTGCGCCGAGGCCGAGCGCCTGGGCCTCGGCGAGCAGCGGCTTGACGAATGCGTCGACGAAGCCCTGCTGGCGCTCGGCCGCGATGCGCGCCCTCGCACCTGCCGCGACGAACATGCCGATGCCGCGCCGCTTGACCAGGACGTCCCGGTCGACGAGCAGCCCGAGGGCCTTGCCCGCAGTGGCGGGGTTGATGCGCAGGTGCGCTGCGAGCTCGTTGGTGGAGGGCACTTGCTCGCCCTCGGCGTATCTGCCGCGCAGTATGTCGTCGGCCACGCGCTCTGCGAGTTGCAGAAAGATTGGCTTGGTGTCGTCGAACACGCTTCACCCCGTTCCTCTGCGCCCACCCGGCGCGCCTTGCGGATCTGCCCGATCATATCGGCCTCCCTGGTTCATTACTTCACTAATGAACCTATGCACCGGGCGCGCGAAAGTCAACCCCGTCACGAAAAGCCGCGAGGAAGGGGCCGCGAGGAGCGGCGTCAGGATCAGTCCGCGAGCGCGGCCTCCACCGCGGCGCGCAACTCGGGATCCTCGGGCGTCGTCTTCGAGCGGAAGCGGACCACCGAGGGCGCTCTGCCGCCCACCGGATCCCGGCTCACGACGAACTTCTCGAAGTTCCAGCGAACGAGACCGGCGGAGCCCTCAGGATCCTTCGCCCGCCGCAGCTCGCGGAAGAGCGGCTCGACACCGCGCCCGTTCACGCGCCCCTTGGCGAGGAGCGGAAATGTGACGCCGTAGTTCACCGAGCAGAACTCGGCGATCTCGGCGTCGCCGCCGGGCTCCTGGAACAGGAACTGGTTGCACGGCATGCCGATCACAGCCAGCCCGCGCGGCCCGAACTCGCGGTGCAGCGCCTCGAGCCCCTCGTACTGCGGCGTGAAACCGCACTTCGAGGCGACGTTCACCACGAGCGCCGCGCCCGGCGCGAGCTCCCCGAAGCGCCGGGTCTCGCCCCCGGGCATCCGGACTTCGATATCGCGCAGTGCGCTCAACTCGGGCCTCCTCGCTTCCGACCGCCCCGGCGGGCGGTCCGTGCCACGTCCTCTCCCATCGTCGCACCTCGACCGGCCGTAGTCACGGGCCCGAACCCGTGACTACAGTGGGAATATGGCCCTCATCCTCCCCTTCAACGGCTTCCATCCCGAGATCCACCCCGACGCCTGGCTCGCCCCCAACGCGACCGTCATCGGCGACGTGCGCATCGGCGCGGGAGCGAGCGTCTGGTTCGGGGCGGTGCTGCGCGGCGACATGGATCGCATCGA
>JBFXIT010000099.1:0-6139 GCA_050175655.1 Leucobacter sp. | reverse complement strand
TCCCAGTCTAGCCCTTCGGCTGCTTCGGCTTCGGAGCCGGCAGCGCTGCCGCGGTCGCGTCGATGAGCCCTGCGAGCCAGTCGCGATCCTCCCACCGATCGCCGCCGACCCTGAAGTAGAGCTTCGATCCCGGGTACGCCGGCGCCTCGTCCGGTTCGCCGATGTAGGCACGGCCCGCGTCGGTCGGCTTCACGAAGAGCTCGTCGTCGCAGACGAAGGCGACCGGCTTGTCGTCGCAGTAGATGCAGTACTCGCCGAACATGCGGCGGCTGCGGATGCTCGGCAGCGCCGTCAGCTGATCGAGGAGGAACTCCATCGTCTCCGGTCGCGTGCCCATGCCGTCAGCCTACGCCCCGGGGTAGGCTCGATGCGGTAGGCAGGGCGCGCAGGCGCGATGAGTGGAGGATGCATGTCGGCTCGGAGCGACTCCGGTATCGACCCCGCGATCGACTCGCCAGTGATCGAGCAGCAGCTGCGGCATCGATCGGTGCGCAGATTCCTCGACACCCCGGTGACCGACGCACAGCTGGAGAGGATCGTCGGGGCCGCGCAGCGCGCTTCGACCTCGTCGAACCTGCAGGCCTGGACGGTGATCGCGATCCGCGACGCCGACCGCAAGCGACGCATCTCCCAGGCGATCGGCGATCACCACTACGTCGAGCACGCCCCCGTCTTCCTGGTATGGGCCGCCGATCTCGCCCGCAACGCCGCACTGATCCGATCGCGCGGCATCGAGCCCGAGACCCTCGGCTTCATCGAGCACACCCTGCTCGGCGCGATCGACGTGGGCATCGCCGCCCAGAACGCTCTGCTCGCCGCGGAGTCGCTGGGGCTCGGCGGGCTCTTCGTGGGCGGCATCCGCAACAACCCCGCGGCGGTGAGCGCCGAGCTGGGCCTGCCGCAGCACGTCTTCCCGATCGTGGGCATGGCGATCGGCGTGCCCGACCCAGCGGAGGGGACCGGCGTCAAGCCGCGGCTGCCGCTCTCCGGGGTGCTGCACCGCGAGACGTACGACCCCGAGCGCTGGCGCGACGCCACCGCGGAGTACGAGGAGCGCTACCGCGACTACTTCGAGACCCAGGGCGTGCCGGATCGCAGCTGGGCGCGCACCGTCAGCGGCCGCCTCGGCCCCGTGAAGGGCATGCACGGCCGCCACACGATGCGCGACTCGCTGCGGGCCCAGGGCTTCGACTCGGAGTGAAGCCCCCGCCCGGGCGGCGTCACCGGCACTCGGCCGGTCAGGGCACGAGGATCAGCTTGCCGGTCGTGCCGCGGCCCGCGAGGGCGCGGTGCGCGTCCGCTGCGTCGGCGAGGGCGAAGCGCTCGCCGATCCTGAGCCTCAGCGAGCCGTCGAGCAGCGCTTCGAAGAGCTCGCGGTAGCGCCACTCGCGCTCCTCCGGCGTGCGCATGAAGTGGGTGAGCGAGGGCCGCGTGACCGACAGGGATCCGCCGGCGTTCAACCGCTGCAGGTCGAACGGCGGCACCTGCCCGCTCGCGCCTCCGAAGAGCACCAGCTCGCCGCGCACCCGGAGTGCGCGCAGAGACTCGTCGAAGGTGTCACGCCCCACCCCGTCGTAGACGACGGCGACGCCCTCGCCGCCGGTCAGCTCCCGGGCCCGATCGGCGAAGCCCTCGTAGCCGAACGACTCCGCCGCGCCGGCCTCGCGGCTCAGCCCGCGCTTCTCGTCGTTCGACGCCGTGGTGAGCACCCGCACTCCGCGAGCGGTCAGCAGCTGCGTGAGCAGCAGCCCGACCCCGCCGGCGCCGGCGTGCACGAGCACCGTGTCGCCCGGCTGCGGCCGGGCTGCAGAGGTCGCGAGGTAGTGCGCGGTGCACCCCTGCAGGGGCAGGGCTGCGGCGGTCGAGAGGTCGACGCCGTCGGGAACCCGGGCCGCCTGCTCCGCCGGCACGACGAAGCGCTCGGCGTAGGTGCCCGCGGCGCCGGTCGCGGCCGCGGTGGCCACGCGATCTCCGACCCCGAAGCCCGTGACACCGTCGCCCAGTGCGACCACCGTGCCCGCGCCCTCGCTGCCCGGGATGAGCGGGTACGGCATCCGGTACACGCCGCTGCGCTGGTAGATCTCGATGAAGTTGACACCCGCGGCCGCGGTCTCCACGAGCAGCTCGCCCGGGTCGGGAACAGGATCCTCGACCTCCCGCAGTTCGAGCACCTCGGGGCCTCCAGCCCGCTCCGCCACGATCGCGCGCATCCGCACCTGCCTTCCGTGAGTCGGTCTGACCTCCGGCCCGGTCGTCACCGGGAGCCGATCCCAGGATAGGCGCTCCCCATCATCGCCCGGAACCCTCCGCTACAGTGAAGCGATGGAGAGCACCCCGGGCCGCAGCGGAGAGGCGGCGAGCGGCGCGGCCGATCCCGTGCCGCCGCAGGCATCGGCCCTGCGGATCCTGCTCGGCCTCGCCGCGGCGGTGGTCGTGCTCGCGGGCATGTCGTTCGGCCGGGAGCTCATCGGCCCGCTCGCGCTGGCCGCGGTCATCGTGATCATCTGCCACCCGATCCGCCGCCCGCTCGAGCGGTGGGGCTGGCCCCGCTGGCTCGCGACCACGACGGTCATCGCGGTCGCCTACGCCGTGCTGATCGCGATGGCCCTGCTGCTCGCGTTCGCCGGGGTCGAGTTCACGCAGCTCGTCATCACGCACGCGCACGACCTGCGGGTGACCGCGGACGAGGTGGTCGACCTGCTGGTCTCGCTGGGCCTCGACTCGCAGGCGTCCGATGCGATGGCGGCGGTGCTCACGCCGTCGACGATCCTCCGCTATGCGACCTCGTTCGGCAGCAGCATGCTCGTCGTGCTCACCGCGCTCTTCTTCATCTTCGCCTACGTGATCTTCATGGCCGCCGACGCCGCCCGCTACGGGCGCGCGGAGCAGCGATTCGGCGCCTCCGCCCGGCCTGCGATGATGCGCTTCGCGGAGTTCAACAGCGGGGTGCGCCGCTACTACGTGGTCAACGCGGCCTTCGGCCTGGTCGTCGCCGTCATCGACGGGCTCGCGCTCTGGGCGATGGGCGTTCCGGCGCCGATCGTGTGGGCGATTCTCGCCTTCGTCACCAACTTCGTGCCCAACATCGGCTTCGTGCTCGGGCTCGTGCCGCCGGCTCTGCTCGCGCTCGTGGTGGGCGGCTGGCCGCTCATGCTCGGCGTGATCGCCGTCTACTGCGTCGCGAACGTGGTGCTGCAGGTGCTGATCCAGCCGAAGTTCGTGAGCGACGCGGTGAACCTGAGCCTGACGCTGAGCTTCTTCTCGGTACTGTTCTGGACCTTCATCATCGGCCCGCTGGGCGCGATCCTCTCGATCCCGCTCACCCTGCTGGTGCGCGCCCTCGTGCTCCAGGGCGACCCGGGCACCAGATGGCTGCGCTGGCTCTCGGGCGACACGACGGTATCCGAGCGCGGGTAGGGCGCAGCGCGTCAGGCGAGGTCGATCCGGGCCCCCACGACGAGCACGACCGGGTGCGGGGCTGCCGCGTCCGCAGCGCCCGCCGTATCCACCGCGTCCGCCCCGACGGCGCCCGCCGTGCCGATCCGCCAGGACTTCGCGGCGAGATCGCTCCCCGCCGCCGTCCGATAGGCCGGCACCTGGAGGGCCAGCTCGTCCGCCGAGCTGCGCAGCAGCTCGGCCTCCACCACGACGCCGTCGCCGAACTCGATCACCGCGGCGGCGGGCCCGCTCGGGAGCCCGGGTGTCGCGAGCAGTCTCGCGCCCCGGTAGAGGTGGGTGCTGGTCGCCCGCAGGCGCACCGCCTCGCCGCCCGAGCGCGAGACGCCGCTCATGGCAGGTCTACGAGGTTCTCGGGCTGCTCGCCGGCCCGCACGTGCTCGATCTGCCTCAGGATCAGGGCGCACATGCGCGGCATCATGGCGCTCGAGTCCCCGCCGACGTGCGGGCTGATCAGCACGTTCGGGCAGCTCCAGAGCGGGTGCTCGGCGGGCAGGGGCTCGGGATCGGTCACGTCGAGCGCAGCGCGCAGCCTGCCCGCCTGCAGCTCTGCGACGAGCGCGTCGGTGACGACCACGGGGCCTCGGGCGACGTTCACCAGCAGCGCCCCGTCGGGCATGGCGGCGAGCGCGGCGGCGTCGATGAGCCCGCGGGTCTCGTCTCCGAGCGGCACGGCCAGCATCACGATCTCGGCGGCCGCGAGCGCGTCGTGCAGCTCGTCGAGCCCGCGCACGTCCGTCTCCTCGCCCGCGAGGCTGCGATCCTTGCGGGCCCGCCGCGCCAGGCGCGCGATCTCGACCTCGAAGCCCGCGAGTCGCGCCTCGATCGCCTTGCCCACGCCGCCGTAGCCGACGATCAGCACGCGCCGGTCGGCAAGGCTGGGGAACGATCTCAGCTGCCAGCGGTGCTCGTCGCCCGCGCGCACGAAGTCCGGCAGGCCCCGCTGCGCGGCGAGGGCGAGCGCCAGCGCCAGCTCGGCCGTCGACGCCTCGTGCACGGTCGTCGCGTTCGCGAGCGGCAGGCCCGCCGGCAGGTAGCGCTCGACCCCGTTGTAGCCGATGGACTGCCACTGCACGAGGCCGACATCGACCGGGCCGTGCTCGTCGCCGAGCGCCGCGAGGCGCCGCGCACCGCCCCAGTACGGCGGCACGACGATGTCGATGCGCTCGCACGGGGGAGGGCCGTCGAGATCCCACGCGACCAATCGGACGCCGGGCGTGCCGTCCAGCGCTTCGAGCAAGCCTTCGTCGCTGGGCAGGGAGACAACCAGATCAGACATGCCCCGAGCCTACTCGCCGCCCCGCGCCTTCGACAGACCATCGGTGCCCTAGACGAGGATCGCGCGCAGCCCGGCCACGAAGAGGTCGATGGTCGCACGGGCGTCGTCACGGGCGCGATCCGACTCCTCCGGGCGGTTGAGATAGCCGTGCACCGTGCCCGCCTGCACGTGCTCGACGACGGGCACGCCGGCCTCGCGCAGCTGGCCGGCGAACTGCTCGCCCGAGGCCCGCAGGTCGTCGAACTCGGCGTTCACGATCACGGTCGGGGGCAGGAGGGCGAGCCGATCCGCCGGCAGCTCGCCGGCGACGATTGCGACGGCAGGGGCCCCGGCGGCCTGATCCTGCCCCTGAGCGCCCTCGCCGAGGTAGAGGGCGTACATCTCGGCGATGCGTTCGGCGCTGAACCGGCGCTGCTCGGGCAGCCCGGCCGTCGTGGCCGCGATCGCCGGATCCTCCCTCTGCACCCGGTGAAGAGTCGGATACTCGAGGATCAGCGCCTCGGCGCGGCGCAGGGCGGGAGCGACGGGTGCGTCCGCGTCCCCCTCAGCCTGCGCCTGCACGAGGGTCGCGAGCACCGCGAGATGCGCCCCGGCGCTCGCGCCGCCCGCGACGAGGGGGCCGGTGTGCTCGGCCGCGGCCCAGCGCAGCACCGCGGCGACGTCGTTCGACGGCGCGGGAGCCTTCACCGCGTCGCCGGCGAGCGCGTAGTCGACCGAGTAGACGCGCAGGCCGGCCTCGGCGAAGCGCTGCGCCGCCCAGTCCGCCTCCGGCCAGTCGAGGGTGCCGCGCACGAAAGAGCCGCCGTGCGCCCAGACGAGCGTCGCCCACGCCTCCGAGGCGGGCTCGTACAGGCGCACGGGCACCTGCGCCGATCCGATCCGGTTCGGCACGCCGGGATCCCGGCCCGCTGCCTGATCGGCGGCCGGACCCGGCACGAGGATGTCGACGACCTCCATGAGCACTGCCTCCTCCGCTTCCGCGATACCGGGCTCCGCGCCGAGATCGGCACCCACCGCCGCGGCGGCATCCGCCTCGGCCCCGACGCTCGCGCATCCGGCGAGCGCGGCGCCCAGCAGGGCGCAGAGGACCGCTGCCGCGATGCCGCGGCGACCTGCCCCGGCGAGTCGCACCACGGTTACAGGCTAGGGCATGGACGCGCTCAGGCGGAGCCAGCAGAATAGGACGATGGCAGACACCGAAGCGCAGCCCGGATCGACGCAGCCCGACCGCACCTCGTTCACCTACACCGACGCCGAGGGCGTCGAGATCACCGCGTACGAGTGGGGGGCGGGAGCCGCTTCCCTGGGCGACACCGACGTGATCCCGGGCCCGCGAGACTTCGGCGCACCGCTCGGCATCGTGCAGATCGCGCACGGCGTCGGCGAGCACGCCCTGCGCTACGA
>JBFXIT010000098.1:0-6212 GCA_050175655.1 Leucobacter sp. | reverse complement strand
CGGCGCGGGCCGGTGCCCGCCCGCCGTGGTGACCGCCCCGTCGCGGGCGGCGCGGGTGAGGCGGCGCGGGTACCGCCACGTCGAGCTGATCCTGCGACGCGCATTGCGCTGCGGGCCGCTGCCGGGGGTGCGCTCCGTGCGGGCGCTGCGCGCACTGCCCGGCCGCGCGGGCCAGGTCGGGCTCGACAGGCGGCAGCGCGACCGCAACGCCGCGCTCGTCGCCGTGCGACGGCCGCACCGGGCTCGGTTGGCCGGGCGCGAGGTGATCCTCGTCGACGACATCGTGACCACCGGGGCGACCGCGACGGAGGCCTGTCGCGCGCTCGCCGCCTGCGGCGCCCGGGTGATCGCGGTGGTGGCGCTGTGCGCGGTCGAGCGCCGGGATGCCGAGCCGACCTGCCGCGCAGGCCCGGGGTTGTCGGGGTCTCGCCCGCCGATCCCCGAGCCGCACCCGCTGATTCGCTTCCCGACTGGAGACCGGAGCCTCGGAAGCGATAAGGTTCGTGAAAGGCGTGAAGGTGCGCTGCAGGGCCACCCGCCTGAACCCCTAGGGAGGTCACCATGGATGTGAACATTCGCGGACGCGGTATCGGAGTCACCGATCGGTTCGAGAACTATGTGGGTTCGAAGACCGACAAGGTGGCCGGTCTCCTGCCGAAGGCGCAGTCCTTCGAGGTGAAGGTCTCGCGTCTCAGCGACCGCAGCCCCCAGAACGGCGATCGCGTCGAGATCACCGTCGTCGGCCCCGGCCCTGTGATCCGTGCGGAATCCGAGGGCAGCGACAAGTACACCGCCTTCGACATCGCCTACGGCCGCGTGCTCGAGCGGATCCGCCGCATGAAGGATCGCAAGCACGATCGTCGCGGTCGCGGCCGCACCTCGCTCGGCGAGGCCGCCGCGGGCGACTTCGGCGTCGTCGACGTCACCCCCGCATCCATCGAGACCATCGAGGCCGTCGCGACCGGCAGCGTGCCCATCGCCGGCACCGAGCAGGCCGAAGAGAGCTACACGCCCGTCGTGATCCGCACCAAGGAGTTCCCCGCCGAGCGCTTCGGAGTCGAGGAGGCCGTCGACCAGATGGAGCTCGTCGGCCACGACTTCTTCCTCTTCATCGAGAGCGAGACCGGCAAGCCGAGCGTCGTCTACCGCCGCAAGGGATGGAACTACGGCGTCATCTCGCTCGCCGACGACGAGAATCGCTGACGACTAGGATCGACGCCGGCCGAATCTCAGCCGCCACCCCCAGAGCAGCACCAGGCCCAGCGCCTCGGCGACGATCCTGAGGCTCATCTTCGAGGATCCGGATCGGCGCTCGACGAAGGTGATCGGCACCTCGGCGATCGGGCAGCCCATCCGCTCGAACGCCCACGCGATCTCGACCTGGAAGCCGTAGCCCTGAGCGGCGACGTCTTCCAGGTCGAGGCGCGCGAGCCACGAGGTGCCGATCACCCTGAAGCCGCTCGTGATGTCGTGCAGCCTCGACCGCAGCGCGAGCCTGGCGACCAGGGTGCCCGTGCGCGAGATGAGGCGTCGATACCAGGGCCAGCCGACGATCCGCCCGCCGGGCACCCAGCGGGCGCCCACGACGAGGCCGTGATCCTCGGCCGCGGCCAGCAGCGTCGGCAACTCCTCGGGCAGGTGCGATCCGTCCGCGTCCATCTCGACGACCCGGTCGTACCCGCCGGCCAGAGCGCGCTCGAATCCGGCGACGTAGGCGGTGCCCAGACCGAGCTTGCCGGGCCGGTGCAGCACCGAGACGCGGTCGTCTTCGGCCGCCAGCCGGTCGGCGACCCGGCCCGTGCCGTCCGGGCTGGCATCGTCGATCACCAGCACCTCGACCTGCGGCGCGGCATGCAGCAGCCGCTCCACGACCTCCGTGAGCGTGCCGGCCTCGTTATAGCAGGGCAGCACCACCAGAGTGCGCTCTCCGGCGGTCGCGGAAGGCGCCCACCGGTGAGCTCCGCGATCCGCCACGTCAACTCACATTAGGGCAGCAGAATGAGAGGCAACCCCGAGGTCGCACCCAGAATCAGGTTGCTAAGCTTGAGCGTTGTCACAATTTGGCAACGGCGGCCAGGCGTGCGCACTGCGCTCCTGCCGCCCGAACGCACAGGAGACACGACGTGGCCTCAGTTCTCGAACGAGTACTTCGCGTAGGTGAAGGGCGCACCCTCAAGAAGCTTGAGCGGCTGACCAAGACCGTCGCCGGGCTCGAGCCCTCGTTCGAGGCGCTGAGCGACGAAGAGCTGCGCGGTGAGACCGTCGAGTTCCGCGAGCGGCTGGCGAACGGGGAGACGCTCGACGACCTGCTGCCCGAGGCCTTCGCCGCGGTCCGAGAGGCCGCCAAGCGCACGATCGGCCTGCGCCCCTTCGACGTGCAGGTCATGGGCGGCGCCAACCTGCACTTCGGCAACATCTCCGAGATGAAGACCGGTGAGGGCAAGACCCTCGTCGCCACCATGCCCGCCTATCTCAACGCGCTCGCGGGCAACGGCGTGCACATCGTCACGGTCAACGACTACCTGGCCAGCTACCAGAGCGATCTCATGGGCCGCATCTTCCGTGCGCTCGGCATGACCACCGGTTGCATCATCGCCGGGCAGACCCCCGCCGAGCGCCGCAAGGAGTACGAGGCCGACATCACGTACGGCACGAACAACGAGTTCGGCTTCGACTACCTGCGCGACAACATGGCCGCCACCGCGGCCGACCGGGTGCAGCGCGGCCACTTCTTCGCCGTCATCGACGAGGTCGACTCGATCCTCATCGACGAGGCCCGCACACCGCTCATCATCTCGGGCCCCTCCTCGGGCGAGGCGAACCGCTGGTTCGCCGAGTTCGCGCGCATCGCCACCAAGCTCGAGCCGGGCGTCGACTACGAGGTCGACGAGAAGAAGCGCACGGTGGGCGTGCTCGAGCCGGGCATCGAAAAGGTCGAGGACTACCTCGGCATCACCAACCTCTACGAGTCGGTGAACACTCCGCTCATCTCGTTCCTCAACAACTCGATCAAGGCCAGGGCGCTCTTCACCCGCGACAAGGACTACGTCGTGCTCAACGGCGAGGTGCTGATCGTCGACGAGCACACCGGCCGCATCCTCGCCGGGCGCCGCTACAACGAGGGCATGCACCAGGCCATCGAGGCGAAGGAAGGGGTGCAGGTCAAGGCCGAGAACCAGATGCTCGCGACCGTGACCCTGCAGAACTACTTCCGCCTCTACGAGAAGCTCAGCGGCATGACCGGCACGGCCGAGACCGAGGCCGGCGAGTTCATGTCGACCTACAAGCTCGGCGTCGTGCCGATCCCGACCAACCGCGCGATGATCCGCAAGGATCAGCCCGACCTCGTCTACAAGAACGAGGAGGCCAAGTTCGCCCAGGTGGTCGAAGACATCGTCGAGCGGCACGAGAAGGGCCAGCCCGTCCTCGTCGGCACCACGAGCGTCGAGAAGAGCGAGTACCTCTCGCGCCTGCTGGCCAAGGCGGGCGTGCGGCACGAGGTGCTGAACGCCAAGAACCACGCCCGCGAGGCCGCCATCATCGCCCAGGCGGGTCGCCTCGGCTCGGTCACCGTGGCCACGAACATGGCCGGCCGCGGCACCGACATCATGCTCGGCGGCAACGCCGAGTTCCTCGCTGTGCAGGAGATGGCCGCGCGCGGGCTCTCCACCGACGAGGATCCCGAAGCCTACGAGGCGGCCTGGGACGAGGTCTTCGACTCCGTCAAGGCGGCGGTCGCAGAGGAGGCCGAGAAGGTCATCGCCGCCGGCGGCCTCTACGTGCTCGGCACCGAGCGTCACGAGTCCCGACGCATCGACAACCAGCTGCGCGGCCGCTCGGGCCGTCAGGGAGACCCCGGCGAGAGCCGCTTCTACCTGTCGCTCACCGACGACCTCATGCGCCTCTTCAACGCGGGCGCGGCCGCGGCGCTGATGAACCGCAGCAGCTTCCCCGACGACCTCGCCATCGAGTCGAAGGTCGTCAGCCGCGCGATCCAGAGCGCCCAGAGCCAGGTCGAGCAGCGCAACAGCGAGATCCGTAAGAACGTGCTGAAGTACGACGACGTGCTGGATCGCCAGCGCAAGGCGATCTACACCGACCGGGCGCAGATCCTCGACGGCGAAGACATCCAGTCGCGCGTCGACGTGTTCCGAGAGCAGGTGATCGACGCGATCCTCGACTCCCACGGGCTCGGCGACGACTGGGATCTCGATGCGCTGTGGAACGACCTCAAGCAGATCTACCCCGTCGGCCTCACCGTCGACGAGGTCGTCGCCGAGAACGGTGCGAAGGGCGTGAACCGCGCGTTCCTGCGCCGCGAGATCCTCTCGGACGCCGAAGTGGCGTACACGAAGCGCGAGGAGACCCTCGGCAGCGAGGCCATGCGCGAGCTCGAGCGCCGCGTCGTGCTCTCGACCATCGACCGCCGCTGGCGCGATCACCTCTACGAGATGGAATACCTCAAGGAGGGCATCGGCCTGCGCGCGATGGCGCAGCGCGACCCCCTGGTCGAGTACCAGCGCGAGGGCTTCACCCTCTTCCAGAGCACGATGGGCCAGATCAAGGAGGAGTCGCTCGGGCTGCTCTACAACCTCGAGGTGCAGGTGCGCCCGGCCGAGGGTGCGCAGGATCACGTGCATCTCGAAGGCGGCGGCCTCGAGCCCGAGGCGCCCATCGACGACTCCAAGTTCAGCTACACCGCACCCGACGAGGCCGGCGGCACGGCCGTGAGAGGCCCCGGCGGCAAGAGTGGCAAGGGCACTGGCGGCGGGGCCGCGGCGCGAGCCCGCAAGGCTGCTGCGGCCGCACCCGCAGCCCCGGCGGCTCCTGCGGCGCCCCCGCAGCGCGGAGCCTTCGGGCAGCAGGTCGAGGGCGGCCAGGCCGGCGACTCCGGCGGAGGCAACCGGGCCCAGCGCCGGGCGAAGAAGAAGTAGCGCGGCCGGGATCCCCTCGAGCGCGAGCACACGCATCACACATCGTCGAACACGACCAGGGCCGATCCTCGGCCTGTATCGGAGAGAACCATGGCACAGCAGAAGCTGACGAAGAACGAGCGTCGGGATCAGGCGCGCGAGCAGGCCCGCCTCGCCCGCGAGGCGGAGAAGAAGCGCGAGAAGCGCAACCGGCTGATGTGGCAGGGCGGCGTCGTGCTCGGCGTCGTCGCCATCCTCGCGATCGTCGCGCTCGTCATCACGCAGTCCATGAAGCCGGCCGGCCCCGGCCCGCAGAACATGGCATCGGGCGGTGTCGTGCTCACCGAGGACCTCGCCGTCGTGCCCACCCCGGCACTCGCAGACGGCGAGACCCGCGTCGCGCCCACCGTCGACCGCACCCAGACGCCGCTCGACGTCACCGTCTACGTCGACTACGCCTGCGTCCACTGCTCGCAGTTCGAGCAGACCAACGGCTCCGTGCTCGAGAGCTGGGTCGGCAGCGGCGACGCCAACCTGCAGATCTACCCCGTCAACATCCTCGACGCCGGCACGAAGTACTCGACCCGCGCCGCGAACCTCGTCTCCTGCGTCGTCGACCAGGATCCCGAGAACGGGGTCGTGTTCAACCTGCACGCCAATCTGCTGAGCAACGATGTCTGGAGCAAGGCCAGCGAGCAGGGCGGCCTCACCGACGAGGAGTTGATCGAGCAGGCCGAGCTCGCGGGCGTCGATGTGAACGACGAGCTGCGACAGTGCGTGAAGGACGTGCGCTTCTCGAAGTTCATCGAGAAGACCACCAACGCCATCACCCAGCAGTCGGGAACGGGAGTCCTCGGCCTCGCCGAGGGCGCGCAGCTCAAGGGCCGCGACGGGCTGCAGTCGGCCGACGGCCCCCAGCTGCTGCAGGGCACCCCGCTCGTCATCGTCAACGGGGTCGAGTGGATCACGAACTCCCCGGCCGATTACTCCGATTTCGAGGAGTACCTGCTGAAGGTGAAGGCCGAGCTCGAGAGCAAGAACGGCAACGATAACGGCAATGGTTCGGCCGCAGACGGAGACGCTGCGAAGGAAGAAGAGACCGAGTAATCTCGATAGGTGGCCGGGCTCACCCGGCCACCCCCGCCTCCTTAGCTCATCTGGTAGAGCAGCGCCCTTGTAAAGCGCAGGTGATCGGTTCGAGTCCGATAGGAGGCTCTGCTCGCAGAGCTTCGCTCTGCCCGTCCTATCTCCACACTCCGCTCACCCTGCAAAGAGGCATTTGATGTCGCTTGGATCGAG
>JBFXIT010000097.1:0-6230 GCA_050175655.1 Leucobacter sp. | reverse complement strand
CGGGCGAAGAACTCGGTGAGCGCCTCGGCGCCGTCGAGCGGGAGGACCGCCGCGACGTACATGTCGGGGCGCACCACGACGACGGCGCCCTCCGACGAGACGCCCCGCTCGGCGAAGATGTCGGTGGCGCGCTTGTCGACGGTGCCTGCCGCGAAGATCTTGTTGATGTCGGTGATCGCGAGCGGCTGCTTCTTGGGCTTGAACACGCTCGGCACGTCGGCCGTCTCGACCTCGGTGTAGTCCTGCTGGTAGATCACCTTGACGTCGAAGGCGCTGTCCTCATCGCCGCCGGGAGCCGTGTACGCGACGACCGGGGAGGCCGGGTCGCTGCCGAGCCAATCGCCGAAGGCCCGCAGCTTCGAGTCCGGAGCCGAGGGGGCCGCGGCGTCCGCGAAGGCGTAGATGCGCCAGCGGCCGTCGGCCTCGTGCAGGTGGCCGAGGTGCACGACGTTCGAGTCGGAGCGACGGATCACCTGCGCCGAGCGGAACCGCTTGCCCACCGGGAACCCGGTGGCGAGGGCCTGATGCTCGGTGCCGAGCACGATCTGCGAGGCGGGGTACTCGGTCTTGAAGCCGTTCGAGAACTCGTAGCCCGCGACGTAGAAGCGCTCGAGCTCGCTCGGATCCTCCATCTCCTCTGCCGGCGTCGCCATGAGGGTCGACCACTCCTTGTCGAAGTCGATGAGGTTCTTCGCGATCACCTTGCGCTCGGCGGCGTAGGTGGCGAGCAGCGACTCGGGCGCGCGGCCCTCGAGCACGGCGCCGAGCTTCCACCCGAGGTTGAAGGCGTCCTGCATCGACACGTTCATCCCCTGGCCCGCCTTCGCCGAGTGGGTGTGGCAGGCGTCGCCCATGAGGAAGACGCGCGGCGTCTGCCGGCCCTCGAGCCCCTCGGGAACATCGTCGAAGCCGTCGGTGAGGCGGTGCGCGACCTCGTACACCGACCACCAGCCGACCGACTTCACGTCGATCGAGTAGGGGTGGAGGATCGCGTTGGCGCGCTTCACGATCTCCTCGAAGGGCGTCTGGCGCACGGCCCCGCGATCGTCCTCGTCGGTCTCGCCGAGGTCGACGTAGGCGCGGAAGAGGTAGCCGCCCTCGCGCGGGATGAGCAGGATGTTGCCGCCGTCGTGCGACTGGATCGCGCACTTGATGTGGATGTCGGGGAAGTCGCTCTCGGCGAGCACGTCGATGACGCCCCAGGCGTGCATCGCCGCGTCGCCGTGCAGACGGTGGCCGATCGCGGTGCGCACGCCGCTGCGCGCGCCGTCGGCACCGGCGAGGTATTTCGCGCGCACGGTGAACTCCTGGCCCTCGCGCTCGCCGGCGGTGTGGCGCAGGCGGGCCTCGACCGGGTACTCGGCTGCCTGCTCGACGGTGAGGCCGACGAACTCGACGCCGTAGTCGGGCACGATGCGCCCGGGAGCGTTCGCGGCGGCCTCGGCGTAGTAGTCGATGACCCGGGCCTGGTTGACGATGAGGTGCGGGAACTCGCTGATGTCGGCCGGATCGTCGGGCGTGATCGAGGTGCGCACGATCTCGGCCGGGTTCTGGGGATTCGGCTTCCAGAACCGCGTCTCGGTGATCTGATAGGCCTCGTCGATGATGGCGTTCGCGAAGCCGAAGGCCTGGAAGGTCTCGACGCTGCGCGCCTGGATGCCATCGGCCTGACCGATCTCGAGGCGCGAGGGGCGGCGCTCGATGATGCGCACGTCGAGATCCGGGAACCGGGAGAGCTGGGCCGCGAGCAGCACGCCGGCGGGGCCGGTGCCGACGATGAGCACGTCGATCTCGGCCGGGATCTCGGCGGGACGATCGATGCCGCGACCGGCCGCGGGCCGGATCCGCGGATCGGTAGACTCGTAGCCCTGGTGATGGAATTCCATTGAAGCGTCTCCTCGCATGTCGTCTTTGACACCGGGATCACTGTCGCCCTACAATCAAAAATGTTCTATAATAGAACGCAGTGTCCTAGTATCGATCAACCAGGTCTTCAGTATCCGTCAAACCGATGCGGCGCGCAAGCCTGCCCGCATCTTTTCCGCACCGGAAGGCGACAGTGGAAGCGCAACCAGTGGCAGCACGACCAGCAGCGTCCCAGCAGGCGACGGCCGGCTCGCAGACCCTCTCCCGCGGCATCCGCATCCTCGAGGTGCTCGCGGATCACGACGGCGCGATGACGCTCCCCGAGCTGGTGGCCGAGCTCGGCCTGCACCGCTCGATCGTGTACCGCCTGCTGCGGACCCTCGAAGACCACCGCCTCCTCATCCGCGACGAGCAGGGCCTGATCTCCCTCGGCCCGCGCCTCGCCACGCTCGCCGCTGGCGTCGAGCGCGACCTGCAGCAGGCGGCGCTTCCCGCGCTGCGCGCCGCAGCCGACGAGCTGGCCGCCACCTGCTTCCTCGTCAGCCACGATCAGGGCGAGGTCACGACGCTCGTCAGCGCACCGCCCCACCGCTCCATCATCGCGGTGGCCCAGAACCCGGGCACGCGGCATCCGCTCGGCGTCGGAGCCCCCGGGCGCGCGATCCTCTCTCAGATCCCCGCCTCCGAATGGCCGGCCGACCTCGACGACAGCGTGCGCGAGCAGACAGCGGCGGTCCTCGCCGAAGGCTTCGCGGCCAGCCACAACGAGGTGATCCCGGGCCTGCACTCGGTGGCCGTGCCGCTGCGGCTGGCCGGCCGCGCCCCGCTCGCCCTCGGCGTCGTCTGCCTGGCGATGGCGCAGCCCGCCGAGTCGATGGCGCGCAGGCTCGAGCGGGCCAGCGCCGACATCGCCGCCGTGCTCGGCACCTGAGGCCGCCGGATTCGGTAGAATACCTTCTGTCCAGCCCGCCATCGCGCACGCGCATCGGCGGGAAAGGCGCTCGGAAAAGGGGCGCTGCTGCCACACCCCGCAGGGCACTGTCCACTCGGTCGGCGAGACATATACGGTTCACTCCCCCGTAGCTCTCATCGAAGGATCGCGATGTCCGCATCACCGCTCCCCCCTGTTCAGCCGACCCCTGTTCAGTCGACTCCTGCCCGCTCGGCCCCTGCTCCCTCTCCGGCCGTCCGCCCGACGCTCGCATCAGCCGTGGCCGGAGCCCTCGCCCGACACGTGCCGCACGTGTTCGGCCTCATGGGCAACGGCAACGCCCACCTGATCGACGCCCTCGGCGCGGAGGGCGTGCCCTTCACCGCGGTGCGCCACGAGGCCGGAACCGTCGCCGCGGCCGATGCCTACACTCGCGTCTCGGGGCGCCTGGCGGCGGCCACCACCACCTACGGCGCGGGCTTCACGAACACGCTGACCGCGCTCGCCGAGGCCGCCCAGGCGCGCACTCCGATGCTCGTGGTCGTCGGCGACGCGCCCAGCTCGGGCCCCCGCCCCTGGGATGTCGATCAGGAGATGATGGCGGCCGCTCTCGGGGTGCGCACCCATCTGCTCGACCTCGACGACCCGCAGGGGGCCGTGGACCGGGCCGCCGCATCGGCCCTCCGCGCGCGCCGGCCCGTCGTGCTGGCGCTCCCCTACGACCTGGTCTCCGCGCGCGTCGCCCCGGAGGCTCTACGCGGCACCCGCGGCCCCGGGGCCGGGCGCGGCGCGGTCGCCGGCACAGAGTCCACCGGCACCGATTCCACCGGCACCGAGGCGATCGACCTCGACGATCCCGCGACCCTGCGCTCCCTGATGGCCGCCACCCGGCCGGCGACGAGGGCGCCCGAGCGCGCCGGCACGACCGATGCCGGTCGCGCGGGCGCCGTGGCCCCCGCTCCCTCGCCCGCCGCCGATCCCGCGTCGATCGAGCGGGCGGCGCGCCTGCTCGCGAGCGCCGAGCGCCCGGTGGTGATCGCGGGGCGCGGCGCGCATCTCTCGGGAGCCGCCGCCGAGCTCGGCGCCATCGCCGCTCGGCTCGGGGCGCTCACCGCGACCACGGCGCTCGCCCGCGGCATGTTCCCCGAGCAGGCCTACGATCTGGGCGTCACCGGCGGCTTCGGGCAGGAGGTCGCGATGGCGCGGATCGCCGAGGCCGACGTCGTGCTCGTCGTCGGGGCAGGTCTCAACCAGTTCACGATGCGTTTCGGCGACCTCTTCGGCGAGGGCGCGGCGGTCGTGCGCGTCGATCTCGACGAGGTGCCGCCGCCGCGATCCTCCCACCGGATCGAGCACCTGCTGCTGCGCGGCGACGCCAGGCAGACGCTGCTGGCACTCGTGCCCGCCGTCGCCGCTGCCGGCGCGGGCTCCGACGGCGTTCCCGCCTGGCGCGACGCGGTCCCCGGCCTCGAACCGGGCGGGGCGCTGCGATCCCGGGACCGCGGCTCCGCGGACCCGGACGGGATCGTCTCCGGCCCGGGCTCCCGGCTCGATCCGAGGGCGGTCGCGGTTCGCCTCGCCGAGCTGCTGCCCGAGGATCGGCACGTCACGACCGACGGCGGGCACTTCCTCGGCTGGGCCAACATGTTCTGGCCGGTCGCCTCCCCCGAGCGCATGGTCATGGTGGGCACCGCCTACCAGACCATCGGCCTCGGCTTCTCGACGGTGGCGGGCGTCGCCGCCGCCGCTCCCGGCAGCACCGTCGTGCTCTCGACGGGAGACGGGGGCGGTCTCATGGCGCTCGCGGATCTGGAGACCGCGATCCGGACCGCCGGGCGCTGCGTCATCGTCGTCTGGAACGACGGCGCCTACAGCGCCGAGGTGCACCTCTACGGCGCCATGGGCATGGATCGACGGCCGATGACGATCCCCGAGGTCGACTTCGCCGGCATCGCCGGCGCACTGGGCGCGACGGGCGTGCGCGTCGAACGGCTCGGAGACCTCGATGCGCTCACGCGATGGCGCGAAGCGGGCGGCACGGGCACGATCGTGCTCGACTGCCGCATCTCGGGCGATGTCGTGGCGCCCTACCAGCGCGAGATACAGAGGGTGAACGGCTTGGACGTCGCATGAGCCGCGTCTCCGCACCGGCTCGCCGGGCCCTGCCCCGCCCGGGGCCGGTGCGGAGGCCTTGAGCGCCTAGGCCGCCTTCTCCCAGACGAAGTGGTCCTTCTGCTGCAGCTCCTCATACTCGTGCCCGAGCGGGATGCCGGTGCGGTCGCGCAGCAGCAGCGTCGCGGCGAACGCGACCACCATGACTCCGGCGACGTAGAAGGCCACCGAGACCGAGGTGCCCGTCTCGGCGACGAGCCAGGCCGAGATCATCGGGGCGAAGGCGCCGCCGAGGATCGCACCGATCGCGTAGGTGATCGAGACGCCCGAGTAGCGGATCGAGGCGGGGAACAGCTCCGAGAAGTAGGCGGCCTGCTGGCCGTAGGTGAAGCCGTTGCCGATGGCGAAGAGCGACAGGCCGACGAAGAGGATCCACGGATTGCCGGTGTTGACCATCGGGAACAGGAAGAAGACCACGGCGAGGAAGGCGATCCACCCGATGATATAGGTCTTCTTGCGGCCGATCCGATCGGAGAGGACTCCCGCGGCGAAGGTGCAGATGAGCCAGATCACCGAGGCTCCGGCGACGGCGAGCAGCACCGGGGTGCGCTCCATGCCGACGTGCCCACCGTCGGCGATCGGCATCGTGGCGTAGTTCTGGATGTAGCCGCCGGTGGTCATGTAGCCCGCGGCGTTGTTGCCTGCGAAGGTGAGGGCGGCGAGGATCACGAGCAGCCAGTGCTTCTTGAAGAGCTGCACGACCGGGATCCGGGTCTGCTCCTTGCGCTCGGCGATCTCCTCGAACACCGGGCTCTCCTCGACCGCGCGGCGCACGACGATGCCGACGACGATCAGCACGATGCTCAGGAGGAACGGAATGCGCCAGCCCCACTCGAGGAACTGCTCGCCGGGCGAGATGACGCCGGTCATGAGGGCGAGCACGCCCGAGGCGAGCAGCAGGCCGATGGGCACGCCGATCTGCGGGAAGGCGCCCATGCGGCCGCGCTTGCCCTCGGGCGCGTGTTCGACGGCCATGAGCACGGCGCCGCCCCACTCGCCGCCGGTCGAGAGCCCCTGCAGGATGCGCAGCAGCATGAGCAGGACCGGCGCGAGGATGCCGACCTGCTGGTAGGTGGGCAGCACGCCGATGAGGGTCGTCGCCGCGCCCATGAGGATGAGCGTGATCACGAGCATGGCCTTGCGCCCGATGCGGTCGCCGAAGTGGCCGGCGAGGAAGGCGCCGAGCGGCCGGAAGAGGAAGCTCACGCCGACCGTGGCGAACGAGATGATCGTCGCCGCCTGGGGGCCGGCGGGCTCGAAG
>JBFXIT010000096.1:5006-6468 GCA_050175655.1 Leucobacter sp. | reverse complement strand
CGGGGGTGAAGCGGTCGAGGGTCTCGCGGATGCCGATCAGCAGGCGCAGGTAGACGCCGAGCTCGGCGATGGTCTCGTAGGGGCGCAGCGTGGTCTGCTCGATGATCTCGTTGGCCATCGAGATGAGCCGGGGCAGCTGCGTCTCGGCCAGGTCGACCGCGAGCGAATAGGCCGACTTGGCCGCCTCGGTGGTGGTGAAGCTCACGCCGTACCAGGGCGAATCCTCGGGGCCGTACTGGAACTGGCCGAGGCGGGCGGCCTCGGTGATGTCCTCTGCGACGCTGGAGCGGTCGAGGGTCAGCTGGCCGAGCGCCTGGTCGTCGAGGCGCACGGTCGTGCTCGGAGGCGTGTCGAGCAGCGCGAGGCGGGTGAGCTCGCGCAGGGCCTCGAGCGGGGCGACGCCGAAGCGCCGGTCCTTGCCGGTGAGGGCGCCCTGGTAGTCGAGCAGCACGCCTCGCAGGCGCACGAGCGCGTCGTCGACCTCTCGCAGCTGCTCGCTCTTGGCGGTCTCGTTGCGGCTGATCGACTCGACGAGGTTGCGGCGCAGCAGCCGCGGGGTGGCCGCGAGACCGGGGAGCCCGACCCGTGAAAGGCGATGGGTGATGCCGTCGAGCGTCGTGCGGCGGGGCGACACGACGAGCACGCGCTTGCCCACCGAGACGAGCGAGCCGATCGCGTTGACCGCGGTCTGGGTGCCACCGGCGCCCGGGAGCGTGCGCACGACGAGGGAATGCCCCGCCTCGATCTGGGTCAGGACGTCGTCCTGCTCGGCGTCGGCGTCGTAGAGGCGGCGGTCGGTCTCGGGAGCCCGGTCGTTGGGGTCGGGCGCCGTGACGGGCCGGTAGGAGCGGTCGAGCTGCTCCTTCGCCACCTCGCTGCCGCAGATCGCGGCGAGCACGGTGTTGTCGAGGTCGCGGGCGTCTGCGAGCATGCGCCGCGAGACGCTCATGAACGACGAGGCGACGAGGCGCGGCTGCACGACGAATCCCGCCACGCCGACGACCATCTGGCGCAGGCGGTCGATGACGGGCTGCGGCTTGAAGACGCCCTCGGACTGCGAGAGCTCGAGCAGGGATCGCGCGTCGAGCACGATGCCGAACTGCTCGCGCAGGGTGGCCAGCAGCTCGGGGTTGACGCTCGGGCGCTTCTTGAGTTTGAGCTCGAAGTCGCGGCCGTAACGGCGGATGGCGAGCGGCCTCAGCAGCACGGGAGCGCAGAACTCCTCGCCCTCGAAGCTCCACTTGGCGATGCCGATGCCGAGATGCACCGTCTCGAGGCCGCGCACGGTGCGCATCTCGATCGCCTTGTCGGTGATGCGGGAGGCCGCGATGCGGGCCTGGCGCAGGGCGAGGTCGTCGCGGATCAGGGCGGAGAGCAGGATCTTCTGCCCCGTGATGAACTGGGGCAGCCCGGCCGGGTGCGCATTCGACAGGTCGATGCGCGTGGTCGGGTCGTCGCCGAA
>JBFXIT010000096.1:1433-4906 GCA_050175655.1 Leucobacter sp. | reverse complement strand
GGGATCGGCGTCGCGACCTCATGGGTGCCGCGCGCCTTCGCCACCAGCGCCATCAGGTGGTACACGACGATGGCGGCGATGGTGCCGAGCGCGATGCCGTTGAAGATGACGGGGCTCGCCTCGGAGCCGAGGGTCAGGCCGAAGTCGGCGATGCCGACCACGAGGGCGACCGCGGCGGTGAACTGGTTGATCGGCTTGGTGAAGTCGACCTTGTTGTCGATCCAGATCTTCACGCCGATCAGGCCGATGAGGCCGTAGAGCGCGACCGTCACACCCGCGAGCACGCCCGAGGGCACCGAGAAGATGACGGCCCCGACCTTCGGCGAGAAGCCGAGCAGGATCGCGATGATGCCGGCCACCCAGTAGGCCGCGGTCGAGTAGACGCGAGTGGCGGCCATGACGCCGATGTTCTCGCCGTAGGTGGTCGTGCCCGATCCGCCGCCGAAACCGGCGAGCACCGTCGAGACGCCGTCGGCGAGCAGCGCACGGCCGGTCACCGGGTCGAGATCGCGGCCGATCATGAGCCCGACGCTCTTGACGTGGCCGACGTTCTCGGCGATCAGCACCAGCACGACCGGCAGGAACATGGGCAGCAGGCCCCAGAGCGAGGGGTCGGCGAACGGGTTGCCGGGCAGGTGGAAGTCGGGCAGGCCGATCCACGCCGCCTCGCCGACCGCGGAGAAGTCGACCTCGCCCATCGGGATCGCCGCGATGTAGCCGACGACCATGCCGAGCACGATGGAGAGGCGCCCGAGGATGCCGCGGAACACGACCGTGATCAGCAGCACCGCGGTGATGGTGATGAGGGCGACCCAGCCGGAGTTCTCGGTCGCGTTCCAGTTGTTCTTCACCACGGGCGCGAGGTTGAACCCGATCAGCGCGACGATGGCGCCCATGACGACGGGCGGCATGAGCGCGTTGATCCAGCCGGTGCCGGTCTTGTTCACGATGAGGCCGACGATCGCCATCAGCACGCCGATGGCGAGGATGCCGAACGAGGCGCGGGCCAGGTCTCCCCCGGCGGTCGCGGCGAGGATCGGCGCGATGAACGCGAACGACGAGCCCAGGTAGCTGGGCAGGCGGTTGCCGGTGAGCAGGAGGAAGAGCAGGGTGCCCAGGCCCGAGAAGAACAGCGTCGCGGTCGGGGGGAACCCGGTGATCAGCGGCACCAGGAAGGTCGCGCCGAACATGGCGACCACGTGCTGGGCGCCGAAGCCGATGGTCTTCGGCCAGCTCAGACGCTCCTCGGGGAGGACGATCGCGTCGGGCTGCACCCTTCTGCCGTCGCCGTGCCGCTTCCAGGTCATACTCATGTGCTCTCCTCTGAGCTCCGTGGGAATTCGCCATGCCCGATCCGCGGGCGCGCTGAGTAAGACTCTAGTGGTTGCGAACGTCGGTCACGAGGGTCGGGATCCGGGATCTCGTCCTGCGCGCGTGCGCAGGACGGAGGCGCGCGCTACTCGGCGGCGAGGTAGACCTTGCGCACGTGATCCGTCACGACCCAGCGGGTGCGGGTGCCCGCGGTGAGACGCATCACGTCGCCGGTCTTGACGTCGATGCTGCGCCCTTCGTCGAGCAGCTCGACGGTGGCGCCGCCCGAGATGACGACGAACACCTCGTCGATCTCGGTGTCGAGCACCGCACCGCCGCGCAGTTCCCAGATGCCGGTCTCGCAGTCGCCGATGCGGCCCAGCTCGACCTCGCCCTGGCGGGGCGCACCGGTGTCGACCTCGTCGGCGGGCACGGGGGTCAGCGGAACGATGGCGCCACGGCCTCGCACCACGCCGTTCACGCCTTCAGGCAGCAGATTCGTCATGAGTCAAAGCCTAATCCCAAAGCATCGAGTGTTCTGAGCAAGATGTTGCGTTTGCCCCGATTGTGATCGGATCGATCGAGTGACCAGCGGGTCAGGTTGATGCCGACCGATGCCGCGGGCTCCGGCGGGAACGGCAGCGGCACCTCCTCGACCATCCTCAGCTCGGTGCGTTCGGTGCGGCGGCCCGCGAAGCGATCGGCGATCACGTCCGCCGCGAAGTGGGTGGCGCCGACGCCCAGGCCGGTGAAGCCGGCGACGTACTGCACGCGGCCGTCGAGGGCCTGACCGTAGAAGGCGCAGAATCGGGTCGAGGTGTCGATCACGCCCGCCCAGCGATGGCTGAACCTGATGCCGGCGAGCTGCGGAAAGGTCGTGAAGAAGTGGCTCGCCAGCTTGCGGTGGCTCTCCATCCGATCCTCGTACTCGCGCTTGATGCGACCGCCGGCGAAGTACACGGCGTCGTAGCCGCCCCAGAGGATGCGATTGTCGCGGGTCAGCCGCGAGTAGTGGAACTGGTTGGCCATGTCGGCGAGGCCTTCTCGGCCCTCCCAGCCGATCGATGCCAGCTGCTCGTCGCTCAGCGGCTCCGTCATCAGCACGTAGTCGTAGACCGGCACCGTGTGGAAGGTGTAGCGCTTCAGCAGCGACGGGAAGACGTTGGTGCAGAGCGCCACCCGGCCGGCATGCACCACGCCGGTGGCGGTCTCGAGCTCGATCGGCTCGTCGTCACGGCCTGCGAGGCGGATCACGCGCGTCTGCTCGTAGACCTCGACGCCGATCGATGCGGCGTGCCGAGCCAGCTCGGCGGCGAGCTTCGCGGGATGCACGTTCGCGTTCTCGCGCGGCTCGAAGAGGCCGCCGAGAAAGGTGGGTGAGTCGATGCGGGCGCGCACCTGCTCGGCGTCGAGCACCACGTGGTCCTCGTCGCTCTCGCCCAGGTCGTCGAGCTGATAGGCCTCGTTCGCCACCGAGAGCTGCCCGGTGCGCTCGAACTCGACGTCGAGCCCGTGCTCCGCGATGAAGCTCTCGATCGCCGCGAGGTTCTCGTGGCCCAGCCGGTAGAGGGTCTCGACCTCGTCGGGCCAGCGGGCCTCTGCGTTGGGCTCGCCGTGCGTGATGCTGGCCTCGCAGAAGCCGCCGTTGCGGCCGGACGCCGCCCAGCCCACGCGCATGGCCTCGAGCAGCACGACCTTGCGGTCCGGGTGCTCGGTCTTGAGCTTGATCGCCGTCCAGAGGCCGGCGAAGCCGCCGCCGACCACCGCGTAGTCTGCGATGAGGTCGCCGACGAGCTGCGGGTAGCGCGCGGCGCTGCCCGCGATGTCGTCGATCCAGAAGCAGGCGAGCCTCGTGTCGGCGAGCGCGTCGTCGACGATCTTGGCCGCGGGGCGCTGCCGCTCGAAAACGGTGGGTTCCATGGTGTGTCTCGCTCCCGTGGGTGAGGGATGGGCCGGCTATTCGGCCGGGGGTTTCATGATCGCGCCCGTGGCGAGCCCGAGCGCCAGGCCGGCGGGCAGCCACAGCCAGAACTGCGTGAGCAGGCTGAGGCCGATCCCGACCACCAGGCCGACCGCGAGACCGACGAAGATCTGCTTGCGTCGGGCCTCTGGGCTGGGCTTCGGCGACTGCTTCTTGTTCATCCCAACAGCCTATTCCCGGG
>JBFXIT010000096.1:0-1333 GCA_050175655.1 Leucobacter sp. | reverse complement strand
GTCGTCGACCTGGTACTTGCGCTCGATCTCGAACGACACGACCGGTTGCGAATCTTCGGTTCCGCTCACCGACCCAGCATACGGCGCGGCTCCGTCGTGCGCCGAGTCGGAATCGGGGTCGGATCCGGAACCGGACCCCTCGGGCGATGTCTCGGAGGCGGTCTCCGGTCCCCCTCCCGCGAACCAGACGATCCCTGCACCGGCGACGATGACCATCCCGATGCCGATGAGAGCGGGCAGCGTGAGCGCCTGGCCCAGCCACAATGCGCCGACCAGGGTGCCGACCATCGGGTCGAAGGCGAAGAGCACGCCGATCACGCGCGCAGAGGTCAGCCGGCCCGCCATCGTGTCGACGACGAAGGCGAGCGCCATGCCCAGCACGGCCGAGAGCGCGAGGATGCCCCACTGCCCGAGCTCGACGGTCGGCGCGGCCGGCACCGAGAACGGCAGCATCAGGATCGCCCCGACCGCCACCGAGAGCGCCATGTTCTCGAGACCGCCCTCGCTCTTGCCGATCCGCGCGGCCAGCAGCGTATAGACGCCGAAGCCGGCGCCGGCGAGCGCCGCGAACAGCAGCCCGAGCCCGTCGAGCGGGCCGCCGAGACCCGCGATGAGCGCCACTCCGGCGAAGGCGAGCACCGCGAGCAGTCCCTCGCGCCACCGCCGCGATGCGAGCAGGGCGACCATGCAGGGGCCCAGGAAGTCGATCGTGGTCGCGATGCCGAGCGGCAGGCGGTCGATCGCCAGGTAGAGCAGCGTGTTCATGACCGCCATGGCGACGCCGTAGAGCACGATGCCGACCCACTCGTCGCGGCTGCGCCTCCGGAACGACGGGCGGAAGATCGCCAGCAGCACCACTGCCGAGATCAGCATGCGCAGCGCGCTCGTGCCGATCACCCCGATCGAGTCGAAGAGGCCGAGGGCGAGCGCGGCCGACACCTGCACGCCGATGCTGCCGGTGAGCACGAGCAGCACGGCCCGCACGGTGGCGCTGCGGGCGGCTGTCTGGGCGGGCGTAGGCATCAGGCCAGCCTAGTGCTCCCGGAGGCGGCCGCGGGACTGGCGCGAAGGGGGCAGGTGCGGCTGCGGGTGCGGCGCCGCCCGCGCGCTTCTACACTGGCGGGGTGAGCAGTACGGAGCGGACGGGCGAGGATCGCGCTGCCTCGGCCTGCGCGGCGGCCGTTCGCGCGCTGCGAGAGGCTGGCATCGCTCCGGAGGGGCTCGCGGAGCTCGAACCCGAGGGCCGGCGCCTGCGGGTGCTGCGGCGCCCGCCGCGCATGCGCCCGCTCGGCGAGGTCTGGCGGCTCGGCACCCTGCTGCTCGGAGCCGACGG
>JBFXIT010000095.1:0-6620 GCA_050175655.1 Leucobacter sp. | reverse complement strand
CCGCAGCTGAAGCCGTGGTCGACGCCCGATCCGTTGTCTGCCGCCATGAACCACTGGTCGCCGATCCGGAACTCGCCGAACGCCAGCGCATCGGCCCCCGCCTTGCCCGTGGGGACGCCGTAAGGGTGGCGGTTGCCGACCTCGGCGCCACCGGGGAGATCCGCGAACACGGAGACGTAGAAGTCGGCCGCCTCGGCCGCCCGATCCTGCGCGTCTCCGTCGAACATGAGCGCGGGGATGATGAAAGGCCGAGGGTCGCCCGCAGGGTCGGTGAGCATGAGCTGCCAGTTCACACCGTAGCGATCCTGCACCCAGCCGTAGTGCCGGCTGAACGGGTACTCCCCCAGCGGCATCAGCACCGATCCGCCCTCGGCGAGACGCGCCCAGAGCCGATCGAGGCTCGCCCGCGCCTGCTCCTCGCCGCCCCCGGTCTCGCCGCCCCCGATCTCACCGCAGTCGAACAGCAGGGGGTCGAAGTTCAGCATGAACGATATCGACGGGCCCGGCCGGAACTCGTCGCCCGCGTTGATCAGCACGAAGCGGGTGCCGGAGATCGTGAGGCCGACGGTGAGCGGCTCGCCGGCGAACTCCTGCTGGAAGTCGGGCAGGCCCGTGAGCGGGTAGCGCGACTCGACCTCGGCGTGGGCATTCTCGAAGGCGGAGGCGTAGAAGGCTCCGGCCTCCTCGGCGTTGCGGGTGCACCAGATGTTCGGCACGATGCGCTGTTCCATGACGCTCCTCTCCTTCATGCCGCACATTCTCGCATCCCGCCCGGGCGTTGTCTGCCCCCTGCCGTTCCCGGAGCGGGTGGCGTAAACTGCGGACCTAGCCCGAGTGTCGAGCGGTAGTGATAGAGGTCTGGAGCTGATTGCATGCCCGAGCTGGCCGGTGTCGTAGGCGAGCGCGAGATAGTGGTGGTGGCGAATCGGCTGCCCGTCGATCGTGTCTCAGGAGCGGGTGCCTCCGAGGGGTGGACCACCTCTCCGGGCGGCCTCGTGAGCGCGATGGAGCCCGTGGTCGAGCAGCTCGGCTGCCTGTGGGTGGGGTGGTCCGGCGGCGCGGACGAGGATCTCGAGCCGTTCGAGTGGGGCCGCATGCGCCTGCACCCGGTTCCCCTGAGCTCGGAGGAGGTCGAGGGGTATTACGAGGGCTTCTCGAACGGCACCCTCTGGCCGCTCTACCACGATGTCATCGCGAGCCCCCAGTACCACCGCGAATGGTGGGAGTGCTACGAGAGCGTCAACCGGCGCTTCGCAGAGGTCGTCGCCGAGACGGCGCCGGTCGGAGCGGTGGTGTGGGTGCACGACTACCAGCTGCAGCTGGTGCCGAGCATGCTCCGGGCGCTGCGCCCCGATCTCACCATCGCCTTCTTCCTCCACATCCCGTTCCCGGCGCGCAGGTTCTTCGCCCAGCTGCCGTGGCGGCGCGAGATCGTCGAGGGACTGCTCGGCGCCAACGTGGTCGGCTTCCAGCGCCAGCAGGACGCTGAGGGCTTCCGCTTCGCCGCCGAGCGCTACGGCGACGCGCTGGCTCACGGCAACGTCCTGATGGTGCCCGCGTCGACCGGGGGCCCTCGGCACGTGCTCGCTCAGGAGTTCCCCATCTCCATCGATGCCGACGCGTACGCCGAGCTGGCCGGGCAGCCGGAGGTGCGGCGGAGGGCCCGCGAGATCCGCGAGGAGCTGGGCAACCCGAAGACGGTGCTCCTGGGGGTCGACCGCCTCGACTACACGAAGGGGATCCGCCATCGGCTGAAGGCCTTCGCGGAGCTGCTGGGAGAGGGCGACATCGCCGCAGGCGAGGCGGTGCTCGTGCAGGTGGCGAGCCCGAGCCGGGAACGGGTCGAGGCCTACCGGCTGCTGCGCGACGAGGTCGAGACGACGGTGGGCCGCATCAACGGCGAGCACGGATCCATCGGCTACACGCCGGTCGTGTATCTGCATCAGGGCTTCGATCGCGCCGAGATGGCGGCCCTCTACCTCGCGGCCGACGTTCTCGTCGTCACGGCGCTCCGCGACGGCATGAATCTCGTCGCGAAGGAGTACGTCGCCTGCCGCTCGGACGAGCTGGGCGTGCTGGTGCTGAGCGAGTTCACCGGCGCCGCCGACGAGCTGAGGCGGGCCCTGCTGGTCAACCCGCACGACATCGACGGGATGAAGGCGGCGTTCCTGCGCGCCATGCACATGCCCGAGAAGGAGCAGCAGCGGCGCATGAGCGCTCTGCGCGCCGCGGTGCAGAGCAACGACGTCGGGCACTGGGCGCAGAACTTCCTGCGGGCGGCCGGGTCGGTCGCGGATCAATCCGCGGGCTCGGGCAGCGCCGGCGGTTCCGGGCAGGCTCCGAACACGGGGCCGATCCTGCTCGGCAGCAGGATCGAGGGGCATCTGCGCCGCCTGGCCACCGCGCCGGAGCTCATCGTCGCCTGCGACTTCGACGGCACGCTCGCCCCCATCGTCGATCGCCCCGACGACGCGCGGATCCTCGAGCGATCCCACCGCGCCCTCACTGCGCTGCAGCACTCTCCCGGCACCCAGGTGGTGATCCTCACCGGCCGCTCGCTGAAAGGACTGCGGATCGCGGGCGTCGATGAGCCCTCATGGGTGATCTCGGGATCGCACGGCGCCGAGTTCGCGGGCCCGCCGGCCCTGGTCGGCGAGGCGGAGGGCGCCGCAGCTCCCCTGAGCGCAGAGGAGTCGATCATGCTCGCGGCGCTCCAGCGCCGGCTCGCCCGCGTGTTCGGGCGCGAGCCCGGCGTGCATCTCGAGACGAAGCCCTACGGGGTCGCCGTGCACACCCGGCTGGTGCGCGATCCCGAGCGCTCGGACGATCTGCTCGACGCCGCGTCGCGGCTCGGGGCGCAGGCCGGCTTCAGCGTGCGGGAGGGCAAGCGGGTGCGCGAGCTCTCGGCTCGGCGCTGCGACAAGGGCACCGCGCTGCGGAGCATCCGCGCGAAGCTGCCCACGGCGCCCGTGCTCTTCCTCGGCGACGATGTGACCGACGAGGACGTGTTCGCCGACCTCGAGATCGACGACCTCGGCATCAAGGTCGGGCCCGGCGACTCCGCGGCATCCGAGCGGATCGCCGATCCGGAGGCCGCGGCCGCGGTGCTCGCCCGTCTCGCCGAGTTGCGCACCGGCATCGTCATCGGCAGCGAGTCGGGCGAGTAGCCCGGCTCGCGCCGACCCCTGGCTATTCGCGCAGCTTCGCTCCGAACGCGGTCTCCGCGGCCCGCACCCCGGCGAGCTTCGCCTCGGTGGCCTCCTCGGCTTTGAGCGTGCGGTCGTCGGCACGGAAGCGCAGCGCGAACGTCAGCGCGCGCTGGCCCTCCGGCACGCCCTGGCCACGGTAGTCGTCGACGATGCCGGCGTGCTCGAGCAGATCCCCCGCACCGGCCGTGACCGCGGCGAGCACCGCGCCCGCCGGCACCGAGGCGTCGACCACGAGCGTCAGATCCTGCGTCGCGGCCGGATAGCCCGACAGCTGGCTCGTGCGGGGCTCGCGCGGCGCGACCTCGATGAGGCGCCCGAGATCCAACTCGAACGCTGCGACGCGGCCGGGCAGGTGCGACTCGGCGACCAGCTCCGGCAGCAGCTCGCCGGCGACGCCCACCACCTCGCGCACCCCGTCGACCTCGACGCACAGCTCCGCCGTGCGGCCCGGGTGGAAGGCCCGATGGGCGCCCTGGCGGATGAATACCTCGGCAGAGACCGCGCCGGCGATCGCACGCGCCGCGTCGAGCGCGTCCGCCCAGTCGTACGATCGCGGGGCCTCCCCCGGCTGCTTCGCCACCGCTTCGCCGAGCAGGAGGCCGGCGGCGCGGTGCGGCTGGAGCGGGATCGAGGCGTCGAGCTCCGCGAGCACGTCGGCGCTCGGCAGCTCGGCCATCGGCGGCACGGCGTCCGTGCCCGTGCGGCGCGGCGCCTCCGCCTGCGAGTCGACCCCCGGGTCGAAGACGGTGCCGAACTCGGCGAGGGCGAGAGAGGTGAGCCCGCGGGAGACGTTGCGCCGGGCCGCGGTCACGAGACCGGGCAGCAGCGAACGGCGCATGAACGGCGACTCGCCGTCGAGGGGGTTGGCGAGTCGCACCGCGTGCACGGGCAAGCCTGCGTCGCCGGCGTTCGCCCCGAAGGCGTTCAGCTGGTCGCGCGAGACGAACGGGTAGCTCTGCACCTCGTCGAGGCCGTACGCGGCGGCGACGTTCGCGGCGCGGCGGCGCAGCCGCTGCGAGCGGCTGAGACCGCGGCCCGCCGGGGCCACCGGCAGCACCGAGGGGATGCGGTCGTAGCCGACGATGCGGGCGACCTCCTCGATCAGGTCCGCGGGGCGGGAGAGGTCGCTGCGCCAGCTCGGCGGAGTGACGAGCCGCACGTCTCCCGACGATGTCGCCGCCGGATCGGTGACGGTGCAGCCGATCGTCTCGATCGCATGGCGGATCTCCTCGTCGCTGTAGTCGGTGCCGAGGAAATCGTTCACCCGCGCGAAGGAGAACTCGATCTGCGCAGGCTCCCAGGGCGCGACGATCTCGGCGCCCAGCGGGTCGGCGGTGCCGCCGCCCAGCTCGACGAGCAGGTCGACCATGCGCTGCGCGGCGGCCCGCGCCACGAGCGGGTCCACGCCGCGCTCGTAGCGCTTCGAGGCCTCGCTCGGCAGCTTGTGCCTGCGCAGGGTGCGCGCGATCGACACAGGGTCGAAGGTGGCGGCCTCGATGAGCACGTCGGTCGTCGCCTCGTCGGTCTTGGTCGACTCGCCGCCCATGACGCCGGCCAGGCCGACGGGGCCCGACTCGTCGGTGATGAGCAGATCCTCGGGATCGAGCCGGCGCTCCTGGCCGTCGAGCGTGACGAGCGTCTCGCCCGGCTGCGCGCGGCGCACGGTGATGCCGCCCGTCAGCTTCTTCAGGTCGTAGGCGTGCAGCGGCTGGCCCAGCTCGAGCATGACGTAGTTCGAGATGTCGACCTCGAGCCCGAGCGAGCGGATCCCGGCGAGCTGCAGGCGCGCCACCATCCAGGCCGGCGTCGGCCGGCCCGGGTCGACACCGCGCACGACGCGGGCGATGAACCCGGTGCAGCCCTGCTTGCCGCGCACCGGGGCCCGGTCGTCGAGCACGACCGGGAAGCCCGATCCGCTGCCGATCTCGAGCGCGGCGGCGGGATCCGTGAACGCGGCGCCCGTGGCGTGCCCGTACTCCCGGGCGACGCCTCGGATCGAGAACGCGTAGCCGCGATCCGGCGTCACGTTGATCTCGACCGCGCTGTCGCGCATGCCGAGCAGCTCGAGCGCGTCGGCGCCGATCTCGGGGTCGGTGCCGTTCTCAGCGGAGAACCCGAGCCGGGAGAGCACGATGATGCCGTCGTGATCCTCGCCGAGCGCCAGCTCCTTCGCCGAGGCGATCATGCCGTCGCTGACGTGGCCGTAGGTCTTGCGGGCCGCGATGCGGAAGTCGCCGGGGAGCACCGCACCCGGCAGGGTCACCACGACCTTGTCGCCGGCCTCGAAGTTGTGGGCCCCGCAGACGATGCCGCGCACGTCCTCGCCGCCGTCGGCCGCGCGCTCGCCCTCGGGGGCGACGCGAACCCGGCACCAGTTGATGGTCTTGCCGTTCGACTGCGGCTCGGGCTCGCGCGAGAGCACCTGGCCCACGACGATCGGGCCGTCGGCCTCGAAACGACGGATCGACTCCTCCTCGAAGCCCACGCGCACCAGATCGGCGTGCACCTGCTCGGGGGTCGCGTCCGCGGGCAGCGAGACGTGCTCGCCGAGCCAGCTCAGGGGAATACGCATCAGACCAGTCCTCCGAACTGACGGTTGAATCTCACATCGCCCTCCACCATGTCTCGCATGTCGTTGATGTCGTGGCGGAACTGCAGGGTGCGCTCGATGCCCATCCCGAACGCGAAGCCCTGATACTCGTCGGGGTCGATGCCGGCCGCCAGCAGCACGTTCGGGTCGACCATTCCGCAGCCGCCCCACTCGATCCAGCGGGCGCCGCCCTTCGCGTTCGGGTGCCAGACGTCCATCTCGGCCGACGGCTCGGTGAACGGGAAGAAGTTGGGGCGCAGGCGGATCTCGGCGCCCGCGCCGAACATCTGCCGGGCGAAGTGCTCGAGCGTGCCGCGCAGGTGCGCCATCGTGAGGCCGCGGTCGATCGCGATGCCCTCGATCTGGTGGAACACGGGGGTGTGCGTCGCGTCGAGCTCGTCGGTGCGGTAGACGCGGCCGGGGGCGACGACGTAGACGGGCAGCTCGGTGTTCGTCAGGTTCTCGCCCAGCAGCGCGCGGATCTGCACCGGCGAGGTGTGGGTGCGCAGCAGCAGGTGCCGGTCGGCGGGATCGACGAAGAACGTGTCCTGCATCGCCCGCGCCGGGTGGTCGGGATCGAATCCGAGGGCGTCGAAGTTGAACCACTCGTGCTCGAGCTCGGGGCCCTCCGCAACCTCCCAGCCCATGCCCACGAAGACGTCGGCGGCCTCCTCCTGCAACTGGGCGAGGGGGTGCCTCGTGCCGGTGGTGCGGCGCACCGGCGCCTCGGTGACGTCGACGGTCTCGGCGACGAGCCGCTCCTCGGCCTCCTTGGCCGCCAGTTCGGCCTCGCGGCTCTTGTACGCCCCCTCGATGCGGCC
>JBFXIT010000094.1:0-6710 GCA_050175655.1 Leucobacter sp. | reverse complement strand
GAGCCGACTGTGGGATTTGAACCCACGACCTGTTCTTTACGAGGGAACTGCTCTACCCCTGAGCTAAGTCGGCGGGGCCGAGAATTCTCGGCGCACGATCAACAACTTTATCATGCGTCAACCGTGATTCCGCCCCCACTCTGTCCGCGGTCACCGGGCGAGCTTGTGCTTCAGGTCAGAGATCCTGATCCAACCGGATCGGATCCGCGGCGAGGATCCGGCTGACCGTGAATCTCTCGTCTGAACCGCGGCGGAGGAGGGCCCCGGGTCTCAGGGGTCGGAGCGCCCCCGCAGGCGGTCGATCTCGCGGCGGTCCCGCTTCGTCGGGCGCCCGGCGCCGCGATCCCGCACCACATCGGCAGGCCGCTCGGCCTTCGGCGGCGGGGGAGGGGTCAGATCCTCGAACAGCACTGCGGCCTCGGTCGCGCTGCCGCGACGGGTGCCGAGCCCGGCCACCCGGTAGATCTTCTCGAAGCCGTGCAGGCGCACGCGCACCAGGTCGCCGATGCCCACGGGCTGCGCGGGCTTGGCCGTGGCATCGTTCACGCGCACGTGGCCCGCCTTGCACGCGGCCGTCGCCTGGGTGCGCGTCTTCGCCAGGCGCACCGCCCAGATCCACGCATCGACCCGCACCGTCATGCCTTCGAGCCTAGTGAGTCTCAGGCTCAGAGGTCGTGCGCGGTCGCTCCGTGCGTGTGCGCCCAGACGACGATCTGAATGCGATCCCGTGCGCCGAGCTTCTGCAGGATGTTCGAGACGTGCGTCTTCACCGTCGCCTCGCCCAGGAACAGCTCCGCCGCGATCTCCGCGTTCGAGCGGCCTCGGGCAACCAGACCGAGCACCTCCCGCTCCCGCTCCGTGAGCCCCGCAGCCTCCATGGCCGCGTCGGCCGACGAGCCGCCTGGGGCGGGGCCATCCTGAACCGACGCTCCGCGATCCTCCGCGCCCGGCTCCTGCCGCAGGCCGGCCGCGCGCTCCATCACGCTCCGCGTCACGTCCGGGCCGAGCAGCGCCTGCCCCGCGGCCAGCGCGCGCACGGCCTCCACCAGCTGCTCGGCGCGCGAGGTCTTCAGCAGGAATCCGCTCACTCCCGCCTGCAGCGCGTCGAACAGGTACTCCTCGTGGCCGAACGTCGTGAGGACGAGGATCGAGGGCGCCCGGCCCGAGCCGGATCCTCCCGCTCCGCCCGGGGCCCGAGGGAGCAGGATCCGCCGCGACGCTTCGATACCATTCATGACGGGCATCTCGACGTCCATGCAGATCACGTCGGGCATCAGCGTCGCGGCGAGCTCGACCGCGACCGCACCGTCGGCAGCCTCCCCGACGACCTCGATGTCGGGCTCCGTCTCGAGGATCACCCGGAACCCGGATCGCACGAGGGCCTGATCGTCGACGAGGAGCACGCGGATCATGACGCGGCCCCCGCCGTCGACCCGTCTGCGCTGCTCGGTGCGGGCGCAGATGCGGATGCAGGTGTCAGCGGCTCCGCCGCGCTCTCTTCCGGCATCGCCTCGCCAGGCGCTGCTTCGCTCAGCACAGCCTCTTTCAGTGCAGCTTCTCCCAGCACTGCGGCGTTCGGCACCGCGGCGCGCACCAGGAACCCGCCCTGCTCGCGCCGGAGCGCGGTGACCGTTCCGCCGACGGCGCCGATCCTCTCCCGCATGCCGCGCAGCCCGAGCCCGCTGCCTTCGCCGCCGCCCGCGCCCCCGGCGCCCGTCCCGGCGCCGGGCAGCCGCTGCAGCACGCCGTCGTCGCTCACCTCGACCTCGACCGCGTGCTCCCCGAAGCGCAGCCGAACCTCGGCAGAGGCGCCCCGCCCGGCGTGCTTGCGCACGTTCGTCAGTGCCTCCTGGGCGACGCGGTAGAGCGCGATGTCGACGAGCATCGGCAGGGGCCGCGGCTCGCCCGCGACGATGAGCACGGTCGGCGTTCCGGCGCTCTGCGAAGCGGCGACCAGCGCGGGCAGCTGGGCGATGCCGACGGTCGAGGATCCTCCCTCGGCCTCCGGGGCGCGCAGCGTGCGCACCAGCCGCCGCAGCTCCTCCACGGTGCTCCGGGCGCTCTGCTCGACCGTCTCGAGGGCCGCCACGGCGCGCTCGGCGGCGCTGTCCTTCGATCCCGCGCCGGTCCTCGCTCCGGTGCCGGTGCCGCCGTCACCCGTGCTGCGCTCCAGGATGCGGCGCGCGGCCGCGGCCTGGATGCCCATCACCGAGACGTGATGCGCGACGACGTCGTGCAGCTCGCGCGCGATGCCGAGCCGGTCGAGGGCCACGGCCTGCTCGGCGCTCGTGCGCCGTTCGAGCTCGAGCTCGCGGCCCTGCGCCTCGAGCTGCGCCTGGGCTCGCGCGGCCCGCCACGAGCGCTCGCCGAAGAAGTAGGCGCCGCCGAAGTACATGAGGTTCGTGATGATCTGCAGCACCGCGAAGGTCGCATAGGCCGAGAACAGGCCGGACCGCGAGATGCCGGGGAACGCGTCGGCGTCCGACGACGAGATGATGAGCGAGAGCACGAGCCAGGCGATCATCGCGATCCCGATCCCGATCTGCGCCCAGACGGCGAGGGAGCGGCGCGACTCCCAGGCGCCCACCGTGTAGAGCGCGAGGAAGAGGCAGATGTTGACGATGAGCATCTCGGGCACGCCGAACTGCCCGCAGACGAAGAAGCCGACGGAGACGAGGATCGCCACCGGCACCGGGTAGCGGCGGCGCAGCGCGAGCGGCAGCGTCGAGAGGCCGAGACCGAGCGCCCACACCCAGGGGGCGGCCGGCTCGTCGAAGACGCCGGTGCGCTGCCAGAGCAGCGAGGTCGTGAGCGCGGCGAGGGCGAGCAGGATCGCGATGCCCGCGTCGGCGCGCAGCCCGTCGCGCCCGGGGCGCGGCCTCGTCCAGGCCGCGGGCGCGTGTATGGTCATGCAACCAGGCTAGGGGAGGCGGCGGATCGGGCGCCTCCCTCTGCAGGCGGATCGGGCGTCACCCGCTTTCATCCGTGCGAGGGAGGCGCGTGTCGGCGGTCCCCCGTAGCGTGGACGGCAACGGAAGGAGCGAGATGATCGAGATCGCAGGCGTCTCACGCAGCTTCGGGGACCGCAAGGTGCTCGACGACGTGAGCTTCGGCGTCGAGGGGGGCCGCATGACCGGCTTCGTCGGCGGCAACGGCGCGGGCAAGACCACGACGATGCGCATCATCCTGGGGGTGCTCGCGGCGCAGACGGGCGAGGTGCGGTTCGACGGGCGGGCGATCACGGCCGCCGATCGCGCCCGCATCGGCTACATGCCGGAGGAGCGCGGGCTCTATCCCAAGATGAAGGTGCTCGAGCAGATCGTCTACCTCGGCCGGCTGCACGGCATGAGCTCGGGCGACGCGAAGCGATCGGCGGAGGGGCTGCTCGAACGCCTCGGCCTCGCCGAGCGCTCGGGCGACACCCTCGAGAGCCTCTCGCTGGGCAACCAGCAGCGCGCGCAGATCGCGGCCTCGCTCGTGCACCATCCGGTCGGCCTCGTGCTCGACGAGCCCTTCTCGGGCCTCGACCCGCTGGCCGTCGAGGTGGTGCTCGGCGTGCTGCGCGACTATGCCGCGCAGGGGGTCCCGGTGCTCTTCTCGTCGCACCAGCTCGACATCGTCGAGCGGCTCTGCGACGACGTCGTGGTGATCGGCGGCGGCAGGATCCTCGCGGCCGGCTCCCGCGAGAGCCTGCGCGCCCGGCACTCCGGCCGCAGCTTCGAGATCGAGCTCTCGAACGGCGGCGACGCCGGCTGGGTGCGGGAGCAGCCCGGCGTCGAGGTCTCCCATCTCGACGGCGGCTACGCCCGCTTCGAGGCCGAGAACGACGAGGCCGCGCAGGCCGTGCTCGCCCTCGCTGTCGGCGGCCGGGCTCCCGTGCGCCGCTTCGGCCAGGTCACCCCCACACTCGCCCAGATCTTCAAGGAGGTCGTGCAATGACCGATTCGACTTCGACGACGGCCCAGAGCCGGAAGCAGCCCGGAGACCTCGGGCCGCAGTCCATCCGCCCGATGAGCGCGCCCCAGGCCGCCTGGCTCGTCGCCGAGCGCGAGATCAGCACCAAGCTGCGCAGCAAGGCGTTCCTCATCTCGACGGGTGTGCTGCTGCTGCTCGTGCTCGGCGCGGTCGTCTTCGGCGGCATCATGTCGAAGACCGGCGGATTCGGCGGGCCGACGAAGGTCGCCGTGGTCGCCGAGACGGCGAGCAGCATCGATGCCGACGCGTTCTCCCGGGTCGAGGTCGCCGACAGGGCGGCCGCCGAGCAGGCGGTGCTCGACGGCGACGTCGATGCGGCGGTGGTGCCGGGCGGCGACACCCCGGTCGGCCTCACCGTGCTGGCGAAGGACAGCCCGCCGACCGACGTGATCCAGGTGCTCTCCGCGGCGCCATCCGTCGAGCTGCTCGATCCCACCGCCGAGAACCCGTTCCTCGCCTACATCATCGCGATCGCCTTCGGCATCGTGTTCATGTTCAGCGCGATGACCTTCGGCACGACGATTGCGCAGAGCGTGGTGGAGGAGAAGCAGACCCGCATCGTCGAGATCCTGCTCGCGACCGTCTCGGCGCGCGCGATCCTGGCCGGCAAGATCCTCGGCAACAGCATCCTCGCGCTCGGGCAGGTCGTCGCCATCGCCGCGCTCTCGTCGATCGGCATGCTCGCCACGGGGCAGGATCTGCTGCTCGGCGAGCTCGGCACCTCGGTGATCTGGTTCGCGATCCTCTTCGCGTTCGGGTTCGTGCTGCTGGCCGCGCTCTACGCCGCGCTCGCATCGCTCGTCTCGCGGCAGGAGGACGTCCCCTCGGCGACGAGCCCCGTCATGTGGCTGGTGATGCTCCCGTACGTCGCGGTCATCATGTTCAACAGCAATCCGCAGATCCTGGCGATCATGAGCTACGTGCCGTTCTCCGCGCCCGTCGGCATGCCGATGCGCCTCTACCTGGGGGTCGCGGAGTGGTGGGAGCCGTTCCTCTCGCTCCTCATCCTCTTCGTCAGCATCGCCGTGGTGTGGTGGTTCGGTGCCCGCATCTACGCCGGGTCGATCCTGCGCACCGGCGGCCGGGTGAAGATCGGCGAGGCGCTCACGAGCTCCGAGTAGACGGCACAATGGTGGGGTGACCTCCGCCGAGTACCAGACGATCGCGGGGCCGGTCGACGCCGAGATCGAGATCTCGCGCTCGCGGTTCCTCACCCGCCTGGAGCGCGTCGAGACCGAGCAGGCCGCCCGCGACGTGATCGCCCGGGTGCGGGCCGAGCATCCGAGGGCGCGACACCACTGCGTGGCCTTCGTGCTCGGCCCCGACGCGCGGGTGCAGCGCTCGAACGACGACGGCGAGCCCAGCGGCACCGCTGGGGCTCCCATGCTCGACGCGCTGAACGGCGCGGGCCTGAGCGACGTCGTCGCCGTGGTGACCCGCTATTTCGGCGGGGTGCTGCTCGGGGCCGGTGGCCTCACCCGTGCTTACCGCGCGGCCGTCGCCGAGGCCGTGCAGGGCGCGACCGTCGTGCGGCGGGCGCTGCGGCGGCAGGTCGCGATCCTCGCCCCCTACGATGCGGCCGCGCAGCTGGAGGCCGAGGCCCGGCGTCGCGGCTGGGGCGTCGGCGAGGCGGAATACGGCGAGGCGGTGACCCGCGGCTACGCCGTGGCAGAGGATCAGGTCGCGGCCCTCGCCGCGCTGGCGGCGGAGCTCAGCGCAGGTGCGGCCGTCATCGAGCCCGGCGCTGCGGTCTACGTCGACCTGCCCGTGCCGAACTAGCCGAAGATCATGGGCATGTCGAAGTCGTCCTCGTCGAAGGTCTCGGTGAGCAGGGATGGATCGATGTCGCACACGACCGGCACATGATCGCTGGGCCCGTCGCCCTTGCGCTCCTCGCGATCGATCCGTGCGCCGGTGACGGCGCCGGCGAAGGCGGGCGAGCCGAGGATGAAGTCGATGCGCATGCCCTCGTTCTTCTGGAACCTTCCGGCCTTGTAATCCCAGAAGGTGTAGCCCTCGGGGGCGTGGGGGCGCACCACATCCTCGACGGTGGGAGCGAACGATGCGAACATCGAGCGCTCGTCGGGGGAGACGTGGGTCGAGAGCCCCTCGACGAACGAGGGGTCGCCCATGTCGCTCTGCAGAGGGGCGATGTTCCAGTCGCCCATCAGTGCGAGCGGCAGTTCGGGGTTCTCGTCGAGCCAGCGCTCCGCGTCCGCGCGCAGGGCGGCGAGCCAGTCGAGCTTGTAGGCGAAGTGCGGGTCGTCGAGCGACCGGCCGTTGGGGACGTACAGGCTCCACAGGCGCAGATCGCCGACGGTCACGCCGAGGGCGCGCGCCTCGAGCGGCAGTCCGTTCGGGCCGACGCCCTGCACCGCCTCCTGACCGTTCACCGGCTTGCCGAACCCCGGCATGCCGGCGAAGTCGCGGGCGACGTCGGTCATCTCGTGGCGGCTGGCGAACGCGACCCCGTTCCACTGGTTGAGGCCGTGGATCTCGAGATGATAGCCCGCCTGCTCGAACGCCTCGGCGGGGAACTGCTCGGGCCGGCACTTGATCTCCTGCATCGCCAGCACGTCGACGTCCTCGCGGACCAGCCAGTCGACGACGCGCGGGGCGCGGGTGCGGATCGAGTTGACGTTCCAGGTGGCGATGCGCATGGGATCAAGCGTAGCCGGGTCCGGCGGCGCTCTGCGCGTTGCAGGCTCTGCCGGCGCACCGCGCCCTGGCCCCGG
>JBFXIT010000093.1:0-6890 GCA_050175655.1 Leucobacter sp. | reverse complement strand
CTTGTACGCTCTGTAATCACTTGGGGCCTCCTCACGTATGTGGATAGGCGAGCTGGGGTCGTTCCAGCCCGTAACCCACGGTTTACGCGAATGGAGGCCTCAAGCTCAACCACTCATAGCGTCTAGGATTGGGGCATGTCGGATCAGCAGGAGGATCAGCAGCGCCGGCCGGCCCAGCAGCCGCAACCGCCGAGGCCCGTGTACGGCCCGCCGCCGCCCGGCACCCCGTACTCCTATCCGACGCAGCAGGCGGCGCCCGGCGCGCCTCCCGTGCAGCAGACCCGGCAGCCGTTCCCGGCCGGACCCCCGGAGCCTCGCCGCGGGCTCTCGACCGGTGCGATCGTGGGCATCGTGCTCGGAGGCGTCGGCCTGCTGGTGGCCCTGCTGCTGGTGCTCGGCATGGGCTTCTTCTCGTACCTGATGACCGCGCGCGGCGAGACCCGACCGGGGCCCGAGGCGCTGGCCGGGGCGGAGCAGGCGGTCGAGGAGTACCTCGGCGCGCTGGCCGACGGCGACGCCGCGGCGGCCCGCGAATACGTGTGGAACCTCGACAGCGACGCCCTGCTCACCGACGAGGTGCTCGCCGCGTCGCAGGATCTCGCCCCGATCACCGACGTCGAGGTCGGAGAGGCCGAGGCCGACGGGCCCGACGCCGTCGTGCCGGTCTCGTTCAAGCTCGGAGACGAGACGGTCGAGCGGACCTTCACCGTGTCGACGACCGGTTCGGGCTGGCAGCTCTACGACGGCCTGACCACCGTCGGGTTCTTCCAGTTCGAGGGTCTCGGTCTCTCGCTGAACGGCGTCCCCGCCGACGACGTCTACTTCGAGGTCTTCCCGGGCGTCTACGAAATCGGCATCGACGACCGCCACTTCGAGATCCCCGAGGGCCGGAGCACGGTGCGGATCGCGACCCTCGACGACGAGGATGCGCTGTACGAGCTGCAGGCGGAGCCCACCGCCGAGACGCTCGAGACGTTCCGCACCCTGGTGCGCGAGTCCCTCGAGGAGTGCCTGGCGATGACCTCCCTCACCACGCCGTGCGGTCTCGATGCGGAAGTCGACGATCGCGGCGATCGCGTGATCGACGGCACCGTGAAGAGGGAGCTGACTCCGGAGGGCGAACTTCAGCTCACCGAGCTGGAGGTCGAGCAGCTGTGGGATACCCCCACCGCGCTTTCGGCCTGGGGCTACATCGACATCCGGATCACGGGCTCGACCGCTTCGGGGGATTCCGAGCCCATCACCTCGAGCTATCTGCGCTACCCGATCGTCGATTTCGGCGAGAGCACGCTCAAGGTCGTGTGGGAGGAATGACCGGATCGCCCGGCGCCTCTGAACCCTCGGCAGCCGAGTTCCGCGCTTCGGAGAAGCTCCGGACGAGCCGGCGATAGGTCGGCGTGAGCAGCGCCAGCGCGCCGACCGCCGACATGACGAGGCCCGCCCAGAGGAAGATGAGCGCGATCCCGCGCGATTCGCCCTCGCCCAGCAGCCAGCCCCAGGTCTGCTGCCCGGAGCCCTCTCGCATGTAGGGCACGACCCAGAACTCGGCCACAGGCGCGATGAGGAACGAGGTGATCGGCGCGGCCGCCGCCTCGAAGGTCATGGCGAGGCCGAACACGCGCCCCTGCTTCTCGTAGGGCACCACGCGCTGGATCACCGTCTGCTCCGCGGCCTCGATGGCCGGCATCATGAGCATGAACAGCCAGATGCCCGCGATGAACAGCCACGGCCATTCGCGTATCGTCACCAGCGCGCCGACGATCCCGAGCGCGATCACGAGCAGCAGCATCGTGCGCACGGGGTTGGAGCCGAGCCCGAATCGCGCGACGAGTGCGCCGCCGACGAGGAACCCGGTGCCCGCGAGGCCGAAGACGATGCCCCATACCTCGACGGAGAACATGGTGAGGCCGTAGGGGTCGAGCAGCGCCATATGGACACCGCCGGCGAGATTGTTGAAGGTGGTGAAGAACACGAGCCCGAGCAGGCCGGGCACTGCCAGGATCGCGGCCATTCCCCCTCGGAAGTCGACCGCGCTGCGATTCGGGTCGTGCACGATCTCGGGCTCCGGGATGCGCAGCAGATAGAGATGCGCGATCGGCAGCGCCGTGAGCGCGACCGCGATCAGCATCGTCGCGCCCATTCCGAGGAATCCGATGGAGATGCCGCTGAACACGCTCGTCACGATGAAGCTCAGTCCCTGGACGGTGCCCACGAGACCGTTGGCGTTGGCATGCCGCTCGGTGGGGACGAGCAGCGTCACGGTGGTCGAGAGCGCGAGGCCGCGGATCAGCTCCACCACACAGCCGGCCAGCAGGATGACCGTGAACGCCCAGAACCAGGGGCCGGCGAGATCGAGCAGCCGGTCGTGCGGCACCGTGAAGAAGATCGCGGTGCCGACGATGAACGCGACCGTCGAGAACCAGGCGGAGACGCGCATGACGGAGAGCTTGCGATAGCGATCCACCAGCGATCCGAACCACATCGAGCAGACGGCGAGCAGCAGCATGTAGGCGCCGCCGAGAATGCCCGTAGCGAGGATGCTCCGCGTCTCGAGATACACCCAGAACACCACCGCGAACCAGAGGAAGTTGGTGGTGAGCCCCGCGACGCCGGTGTTGACGAGCACGTGCACGAAGATCCGCCAACCGCCGGGGGGCGGAGCGTGCGGCACCGCGCTCTGGGCTTCCGTCTGGCTCATGGGACCAGCGTAATTGCTGCTACCGACATTCTCTCAGGGAGCGGGCTCGTCACGGGCGCCGGCTTGTCGGAGGCGCTGCGATCCGAGGATGCCTCGATCTCAGGGGCGCTGGAGCAGGGCGACGAACATGGCGTCGGTGCCGTGCCGATGCGGCCAGAGCTGAACGGTCGAGCCCTGCCCGGCGGCTTCGCCGAGATCGAGCGGCGACCTGGCGATCGAGCCCAGGATCGCACTCGCGTCGAGTGCCCGGAGCTCGGGATGGCGCTTCAGCACGTCGGCGATCACGACCCGGGTCTCGGCGATGTGGGGCGAGCAGGTGACGTAGGCGAGCACGCCTCCGGGAGCGAGGTGCGCGGCGGCGGCGGCGAGCAGCTCGCCCTGCAGCCGGGTGAGCTGCGGCAGGTCGCCCGGCTGCTTGCGCCAGCGGGCCTCGGGGCGACGACGCAGCGCACCGAGGCCCGAGCACGGGGCGTCGACCAGGATCCGGTCGAACAGCGCCTTCTCTCCCCCGAAGGCGCCGGCCTCCCGCCCGTCGTGGCTGACGACGTCGACGACGTCGGCGTAGCCCTCCACCGATCTCCTCACGAGCTCGGCCCGATGCGCCGACACCTCGTTCGCGCGCACGCGGGCGCCGGCGACCTTTGCCTCGGCGGCCAGGACGGCGGTCTTGCCGCCGGGGCCCGCGCACAGGTCGAGCCACCGCTCTCCCGGCCGGGCCTCGGTCGCACGGGTGAGCGCGAGCGCGGCGAGCTGCGAGCCCTGATCCTGGACCCGCACGGTGCCGGCCGGCACGTCGAGCGCATCGATCGCGCGTGCCGGGTCGCCGCCGGAGAGCTCCAGGCCGAGCGGAGAGGGACCCGCGGCGGCGAGGCTCGCCTCGCCGCGATCCGTGTCGATGCTGAGCGCCTCGGCGGTCTCGGCGTCGATCCCGGCGCCTGGAAGCAGCGCGAGGCTCACGCGCGGAGCCGTGTTGTCGGCCTCGAGCAGCTCGGCGAGCTCGCTCTCCCTGCCCTCTGCTCGCAGGGCATCCCGCAGAGCCCGCACCACCCAAGCCGGATGGGAGGCGACGGCAGCCAGCGCCTCGTCCGCACTCGGCGCGGCGGCCTCGATCCTCTCGCTCCACTCATCGTTCGACGCGCGCCCGATCGCACGCAGAACGCCGTTGACGAAGCCCGCCGCCTTCCGGTTCGCGACGAGGCGCTGCAGCTCCACGCTCTCATTGACCGCGGCGTGGGAGGCTACCCGCATCCCCAGCAGCTGGTGCGCACCCAGGCGCAGCACGTTGCGCGTGCGCACGTCGACACGGTCGATGTCGCGGCCCGAGGCCAGCTCGATGATGCGATCGTACCGGCCGCGCAGGCGCAGCGCGCCCGCCGCCAGCTCGGTCGCGAGCCCGGCGTCGCGCGGCGACAGCCCGGCCTCGCGGATGCGCGCGGGCAGAGCGAGGTTGGCGTAGGCGTCGCGATCCTCGACGTCGCGCAGCACGTCGTAGGCGACGAGGCGCGCACGCGAGACACCTGCCCGGCCGCCCGTCCCGCTCACGAGAGCACGGCCTCTCCGCCGCGGCCGCGCAGCCAGGCGTCGCCGTCCATCACCGGCTTGCCCGGCGGCTGCACGCGCACCAGGTGCAGTGCGCCGTCGTCCAGGTGAAGGATCGCCCGGCCGTCGACCATCGCGACGGCCCCCGCGTCACGCGCTTCACCGGTCGGCAGCGGCTCGATCCCCGCCGCGTACCGCGCGGTCGGGCGCACCTCGTGCAGCTTCAGCGGCTGCCCCTCATGCTCGACGAATGCGCCGGGTTCGGGGGTGACCCCGGCCCAGTGGGCGATCACCTCCGCCCACGGTCGCGAGAGATCGAGGCGTCCGTCCTCGCGGGTCAGCTTGTGCGCATAGCTCGTCTCGCCGACCTGCGGCTCGCCGGCGTCGGGGCGATCGCCCAGCAGCTGCACGGCGCGCGCCAGCGTCGCACTGCCCTCGCGGGCCAGGTCGCCGAGCACGGCGCCCGCGGGCATGCCCGGCAGGTACTGCTTGGCATCCCGTGCCAGGACATCACCGGCGTCCAGTTGCTCGACCAGGCGGAACACGGTCACTCCGAGGCGCAGCTCGCCCGCCATGAGCGCGCGCTGCACGGGCGCCGCGCCGCGCCAGCGCGGCAGCTCGCTGAAGTGCACGTTGATCCACCCGTGCGCCGGCAGCGAGAGCAGCGGCTCGCGCACGAGGCCGCCGTACGCCACGATGACGCCGAGCTCGGGGGCCAGCGCGCCAGCCCACTCGGTCGCCTCCGACCCCAGACGGTTGGTCTTCAGCACCGGCAGCCCGTGCCTCTCCGCCGCCGCGGCGACCGGCGACGGCGTGAGCACCCGCTTGCGCCCCAGCGGCGCGTCTTCACGGGTGATGACGCCGACGATCTCGTGCCCATAGGCGATGAGCGTCTCGAGACTCGGCACGGCGAACTCCGGGGTCCCGGCGAAGAGGATGCGCATCCCCCCATTCTCGCAGGCGCGCGAAGACGCGGGCACACGCCGCGTAAACTGGGGCGGTGTCACTGACGGTCTGGTTCTCGCTGCTCGCGGCCTGCGTCGTCATCAGCTTCACGCCCGGCGCGGGCGCGATCAACACCATGACGAACGCGCTGACCCAGGGTTGGCGCCGATCCGTCTGGGGCATCATCGGCCAGCAGCTCGCCCTGGTCGTGCACGTCGTCATCGTCGCGGCCGGTGTCGGGCTGCTCGTGGCGAACTCGCCCGTGCTGTTCGCCGCGATCCGCTATGCGGGAGCCGCCTACCTCGTCTACCTCGGCGTCCGCCTGATGCTGATCCGCACCGATGCCGCCGAGACCGAGGGCGAGGTGACCGCACCCTATGAGGGCGCCTGGTCGATGCTGCGCCGCGGATTCTGGGTCAACCTGCTCAACCCGAAGGCGATCGTCTTCTTCCTCGCCTTCATCCCGCAGTTCATACGACTCGACCAGGCTCCCATGCCCCAGTACGCAATCTTCCTCGTCACCTGCGTCGCGGTCGACATCGCGGTGATGTGGGGCTTCTTCGCGGCAGCGGCCCGGCCCTTCCGCCGCGCCACGCGCACCCCGCGGGGACGGCGCATCCTCAACACGGTCTTCGGCTCGCTGTTCATCGCGGTCGCCGTGCTGATGATCTTCGTGCACTGAGTCGTTTGCACCCGAGAGGATCCTTCCCCCGTTGCGAGTTCTCAGCACGATCTTCAGCGCACAACGGGTCCAGGATTCTCTGAGGGCATGAAGGATCCGGCATCGGATCGCCCGGCTGTCTCAGCCGTCGAAGACCCCACGGTCGTCGAAGCGCAGGCGCAGCGCGCCCGGGCGTGCGCGGCCGGGTCTGCGGCCGGCGACGCGGGACGACGATCCCGCCGCGTCGGCCACCAGCGCAGCCCTGAGCCGCTTCGCGACCTCGGCGCCCTGAGCATACTCGAAGCGCACGATGGCGCGCACGAGTCCGTGCGCCTCCGCCGGAGACGCACGATCATCGGCCCGCTGCGATCTCTCGGCGTACGGCGCCGGGCCGAGCACGTCGACGCCGGACAGCTCTCCGAGAGTGCTCAGCGCCCGCCCCACCTCAGCGGGGCCGCCGGTGACGCTGGCGACCCTCACGACCGGCGGGTAGCGGAGGGCCTGGCGATCCCGGATCTCCGACCGCAGCCACTCCTCGACCCGGCCCGTCACGAACGCCTGTACGACCGGCCCGCCGCCCGAGGCCATCACCACCTGGCCGTCGGGAGACGCGAGCGCGGCCGCGTTCTGCCACCAGCGCATGCAGTCCTCCCCCGCCCTGAGCGACTCGATGCCCAGCAGGCGCTCGGCGTCGAGCAGCACGACGACGCGGTACCCACCGGCCGCGATGGGCTCCGCCCCTCGAGTCGCGACGACGAGCGCGGGCCTGGAGTCGATCCTCTCGTGCGGGTGCTCTCCGTCGCTCAGCACCACGCGGGCACCCGAGAACTGCCGCTCGAACTGCTCCACCGTGCGCTGCGAGCCCATGCCGCGCTGCTCGAGACGCCGACCGCCGCACTCGCGGCAGACCCACGACCCCGCGAACTCCCCGCACCACCGACAGGCCGCCCGCCCCGCCGAGCGGAAGCCGATCGGCCCGCCGCAGCTCCCGCCCGAGGCCGTGCACCGCGCGCGCTCGCCGCAGTCGCCGCAGACCGCCACCGGAGC
>JBFXIT010000092.1:0-6953 GCA_050175655.1 Leucobacter sp. | reverse complement strand
CTGGTCGACCGCTTCCTCGCCGAGCTCGAAGCATCCGAGAAGGCAGCGAACTAATGGGAAGCGCGTCACGCGAAGCTCTCGCAGCCGCCAAGTCGGTTCTGGACGGCAGCCTGGATCAGGCTGCCGGTTCGGAGTTGCTGGCGGCCTCCGCGCAGATCTCCGGCTCGCCCGCGCTGCTGAGCGCTCTCGCAGACGCTTCCGCCGACGGTGCCGCGAAGACCGCGCTCGTCGAGCGCCTCTTCGGCGGCGTCTCGGCCAGCGCGCGCGCGGTGCTCTCGGCAGCGGTGAGCCAGGCCTGGTCGACTCCGGGCGAGTTCGTCGCCGGGATCGAGGAGCTGGGGCTGCGCGCAGACGCGGCCGTGCACCCCGAGCTGGCCGACGAGCTGCTCGCCGCCGCGGGAACCGTCGACAGCAGCCACGAGCTCGAGCTCGGCCTCGGCAGCAAGCTGGGCGATCCCGCCGCGAAGGTGGCGCTCATCGAGCGCCTCTTCAACGGCAAGCTCTCGCCCAACGCCGTCGGAGTGATCAGCCATCTCGTGGCGAATCCTCGCGGGCGCAGGCTCGGCGCCGCTCTGCAGGAGAGCGCGCGGGTCGCGGCCGACCAGGGCGGCAGCGAGCTCGCCACGGTCACGGTCGCCGCACCGCTCTCGCAGGCGCAGCAGACCAGGCTCTCCGAGCTGCTCGAGCGGAGCGCCGGTCGCCCGGTGCGCGTGACCACGGTCGTCGACGCCTCGCTCGTCGGCGGCATCCGCATCCAGATCGGCGACGACGTGATCGACGGCAGCGTCCGCTCTCGTCTCGACGACCTCCGCCTGCAGCTGGCCGGCTAGAAACACGACTTTTCATCCCGGGGGCCGGCGCCTTCGGCAGAGACAAGAGAGAACGAAATGGCAGAACTCACAATCAGCCCCGACGAGATCCGCGACGCGCTGAAAGACTTCGCGGCGTCGTACTCGCCCGCGAAGGCGGAGAAGACCGAGGTCGGATCCGTCGTCGACGCTGCAGACGGCATCGCGCACGTCTCCGGCCTGCCCGGCGTGATGGCCAACGAGCTGGTGCGCTTCGCAGACGGCACCCTCGGCCTCGCCCAGAACCTCGAAGAGGGTGAGATCGGCGTCGTGGTGCTCGGAGAGTTCACCAGCATCGCCGAGGGCCAGGAAGTCACCCGCACCGGCGAGGTCCTCTCGGTCCCCGTGGGCGAGGGCTACCTCGGCCGCGTCGTCGACCCGCTCGGCAACCCGATCGACGGCCTCGGCGAGATCGCCAACATCGAGGGCCGCCGCGCGCTCGAGCTCCAGGCCCCCGGCGTGATGCAGCGCAAGTCGGTGCACGAGCCCCTGCAGACCGGCATCAAGGCGATCGACGCCATGATCCCCGTCGGCCGCGGCCAGCGCCAGCTCATCATCGGCGACCGCCAGACCGGCAAGACCGCGATCGCGATCGACACGATCATCAACCAGAAGGCGAACTGGGAGTCGGGCGACCCCACCAAGCAGGTGCGCTGCATCTACGTCGCCATCGGCCAGAAGGGGTCGACCATCGCCTCGGTGAAGGGCGCCCTCGAAGATGCCGGTGCGATGGAGTACACCACCATCGTCGCCTCGCCCGCCTCCGACCCGGCCGGCTTCAAGTACCTCGCCCCCTACACCGGCTCGGCCATCGGCCAGCACTGGATGTACGGCGGCAAGCACGTCCTCATCATCTTCGACGATCTGTCGAAGCAGGCCGAGGCCTACCGCGCCGTGTCGCTGCTCCTCCGTCGCCCGCCGGGGCGCGAGGCCTACCCGGGCGACGTGTTCTACCTGCACTCCCGCCTGCTGGAGCGCTGCGCAAAGCTGAGCGACGAGCTCGGTGCGGGTTCGATGACGGGCCTGCCCATCATCGAGACCAAGGCGAACGACGTCTCGGCCTACATCCCGACCAACGTGATCTCGATCACCGACGGCCAGATCTTCCTGCAGTCCGACCTGTTCAACGCGAACCAGCGCCCCGCGGTCGACGTGGGCATCTCGGTCTCGCGCGTCGGCGGCGACGCCCAGGTCAAGAGCATCAAGAAGGTGTCGGGCACGCTCAAGCTCGAGCTCGCGCAGTACCGCGCACTCGAGGCCTTCGCCATGTTCGCCTCTGATCTCGACGCGGCCAGCCGTCGTCAGCTGGAGCGCGGCGCGCGTCTGACCGAGCTGCTCAAGCAGCCGCAGTACTCGCCGTACCCCGTCGAGGAGCAGACCGTCTCGATCTGGGCCGGCACCAACGGCTACCTCGACGAGGTCCCGGTCGAGGACATCCTGCGCTTCGAGCGCGAGTTCCTCGACTACGTCGCCAACAACAGCGAGGCGCTGAACACGCTGCGCAGCACCAACGTGCTCGACGACGACACCGTCGCAGAGCTCGAGGCCAAGATCGCCGACTTCAAGCTGGTGTTCCGCACCTCCGCCGGTCAGGCGCTCAACGAGCAGTTCGAGGAGCTGCCCGAGGAAGAGATCAAGCAGGAGCAGCTGGTCGTCACCAAGAAGTAGCGGAGACGGCGGGGGCCGCCGCCCCCGCCGATTCTCGGCACACGACAACCGACAAGCTTCGATCAACACAGGAGAGACATGGGAGCGCAACTTCGGGTCTACCGGCAGAAGATCCGTTCTGCCCAGACGACCAAGAAGATCACCCGTGCGATGGAGCTGATCGCAGCCTCTCGCATCCAGAAGGCCAAAGCGCGCGTCGAGGCGACCACGCCCTACGCTCGTGCGATCACTCGCGCCGTCTCGGCGGTCGCCACGCACTCGAACTTCGACCACCCGCTGCTCACCGAGCCCGAGAAGATCACCCGCGCCGCGGTCGTCATCTTCACCTCGGATCGCGGCCTCGCAGGCGCCTTCAACTCGCAGGTCCTGCGTGAGGCCGAGGAGCTCTCCGAGCTGCTGCGCGCCGAGGGCAAGGAGATCAGCTACTACCTGATCGGCCGGAAGGCCCAGGGGTACTTCACGTTCCGCCACCGTCTCGCGGAGCGCGTGTGGACCGGCTTCACGGAGGCTCCGGTCTTCGAGAACGGCAAGGAGATCGCGGATGCGCTGCTCGAGGCCTTCTCGAACGACGCCTCCGAGGGCGGCGTCGATGAGATCCATCTCGTCTACAACCGCCTCGTGAGCATGGTGAGCCAGGTGCCGCAGGTGCATCGCCTGCTGCCGCTCGAGGTCGTCGAGGGCGTCGCCGAGGCCGAGACCGGCCCCGAGGCCATGTACGAGTTCGAGCCCGACGCCGACAGCGTTCTCGACCGTCTGCTGCCCGCCTACATCGAGTCGCGCCTGTTCAACGCGCTGCTCGAGTCGGCCGCGGCGAAGCACGCCGCGACGCAGAAGGCCATGAAGAGCGCCAGCGACAACGCCGACGCCCTCATCCGCGATTACACCCGTCTGGCCAACAACGCCCGCCAGGCCGAGATCACCCAGCAGATTTCCGAGATCGTCGGCGGCGCCGACGCCCTCGCAGACTAGCCACGCATACGAAGAGAGAGAACACCATGACCGATCAGGCCACCACCCAGGTCGCCGGGCGCATCGCTCGCGTCACCGGCCCCGTCGTCGACATCGAGTTCCCGCACGACGCGATCCCCGCCGTCTACAACGCGCTCGAGACCACCATCGACTTCGGCGAGGGCAGCGAGCCCTACAAGCTGGTGCTCGAAGTGGCTCAGCACCTCGGCGACAACCTCGTTCGCGCCATCGCGCTGAAGCCGACCGACGGTCTCGTCCGCGGCCAGGAGGTCATCGACACCGGCGACTCGATCACCGTTCCGGTCGGCGACGTCACCAAGGGCCGCGTGTTCAACGTGACCGGCGACGTGCTCAACCTGCCCGAGGGCGAGACCTTCGAGGCGACCGAGCGCTGGAGCATCCACCGCGAGCCCCCGGCCTTCGACCAGCTCGAGTCGAAGACCCAGCTCTTCGAGACCGGCATCAAGGTCATCGACCTCCTCACCCCGTACGTGCAGGGCGGCAAGATCGGCCTCTTCGGCGGCGCCGGCGTGGGCAAGACGGTTCTGATCCAGGAGATGATCCAGCGCGTGGCACAGGACCACGGCGGCGTCTCGGTGTTCGCCGGCGTGGGCGAGCGCACCCGTGAGGGCAACGACCTCATCCACGAGATGGAAGAGGCCGGCGTCTTCGACAAGACGGCTCTCGTGTTCGGCCAGATGGACGAGCCCCCGGGAACGCGTCTGCGCGTCGCCCTCTCCGCTCTGACCATGGCGGAGTACTTCCGCGACGTGCAGAAGCAGGATGTGCTGCTCTTCATCGACAACATCTTCCGCTTCACCCAGGCCGGCTCCGAGGTCTCGACCCTGCTGGGCCGCATGCCCTCGGCCGTGGGCTACCAGCCCAACCTGGCCGACGAGATGGGCCTCCTCCAGGAGCGCATCACCTCGACCCGCGGTCACTCGATCACCTCGCTGCAGGCCATCTACGTGCCCGCCGACGACTACACCGACCCGGCCCCGGCGACCACCTTCGCCCACCTCGATGCGACGACCGAGCTCTCGCGCGAGATCGCATCGAAGGGTCTCTACCCCGCGGTGGATCCGCTCACCTCGACCTCGCGCATCCTCGACCCCCGTTACCTGGGCGCCGATCACTACCGCGTGGCCACCACGGTGAAGCAGATCCTGCAGAAGAACAAGGAGCTGCAGGAGATCATCGCCATCCTCGGTGTCGACGAGCTCTCCGAAGAGGACAAGATCACCGTCGCCCGCGCGCGCCGCATCCAGCAGTTCCTCTCGCAGAACACCTACATGGCGAAGAAGTTCACCGGTGTCGAGGGCTCGACCGTTCCGCTCAAGGAGACCATCGAGTCGTTCGACGCAATCTGCAAGGGCGAGTTCGACCACGTCGCCGAGCAGGCCTTCTTCAACGTCGGCGCCATCTCCGACGTCGAAGAGAAGTGGGCGCAGATCCAGAAGGAGAACGCCTGATCATGGCCAAGCTCAACGTCAGCGTGGTCTCGGCCGACCAGGAGGTCTGGTCGGGCGAGGCCAGCCAGGTCACCGCGAAGACGGTCGAGGGCGAGATCGGCATCCTCGGCGGTCACGAGCCGCTGCTCGCGCTGCTCGCTCAGGGCGAGGTCCGGGTGCTGACCGGCACGGGTGAGAAGATCCGGGTCGACGCCGAGGGGGGCTTCCTCTCGGTCGACCACGACAACATCACCATCGTGGCGAGTCGCGCCGCGCTCGTCTGATCCTGAGCGGGTGCCTCACCCGCCCTGCAATGCACATACTGTTACCGCCCTCGGAGACCAAGCGCTCCGGGGGCGGTGCCGTCTGGTCGGCAGAGGCGCTCCGGGATCATGCGATGCTCGGAGAGGCCCGTGAGCGCGTGCGATCGGCGCTCGAGACGCTGTGCGCCGATGAGGATGCCGCAGCCCTCGCGCTGAAGCTGGGTGTGAAGTCGAGAGGCGAGATCGCGCACAATCTCGCGCTCGCCGGCTCGGGCGCCATGCCGGCGGTCGAACGCTACACCGGGGTGATCTACGACGCCCTCGACGTGCTCTCGCTCGACGGAGAGGCCCGATCCTGGGTCGAGGCCAGCGTATCGGTGCAGTCGGCACTGTTCGGCCTGGTCTCGGCGGGAGACCTCATCCCCGCGTACCGGCTCTCCGCCGGATCCCGGCTGCCCGCCCTCGGCGCGCCGCTCAAGCGCGTCTGGCGCGATGCCCACGCAGGCATCGATTGGTCGCGGCTCGGCTGGGTGCTCGATCTGCGGTCGAAGGACTATGCCGAGCTGGCCCCGCTGCCGGAGGGGGCGGGCGCTTCGCTGGAGGTCGTGCAGCGCGGGCCCGACGGCGAGGTGAGAGCGCTGAACCACTTCAACAAGGCGGCGAAGGGCGATCTGGTGCGTCGTCTCGCATCGCGCGGAGAGCCGGGCGGCGCGACCGCCGACGGCCCGGCGGCACTGCTCGCATGGGCCGAGCGCGAGGGGCTCGAGATGCTGGCGGGCGATGACGGCCGCAGCATCACGCTGGTGACCGAGCTGGGGCCTGCCGCCGGCCCAAGCCGGCGGGTCACCGCAGAGGCGAACCTCGCCGTCGAGTCGGCGCGATAGGCTGTTCAGGTGATGGGGGAGGGGCGACCGTGAGTGCACGTGGCAAGAACGCGTCCCGCGTCCGCCTCCCCTTCGACGAGACATCCGGCCTCGAAGTCGAGCTCAGCTGGCACGCCATCACCGATATCGGCCGACGCCGCGAGACCAACCAGGACAGCTACGTCGTGACGCCCCCCGTGTTCGCGGTGGCCGACGGCATGGGCGGTCACTCGGCGGGCGAGATCGCCTCGGAGGCCGTGGCGCGCCGTCTCGCGGATCTCGGCGGGCCGAAGCACGTGAGCGACGCCGACATCATCTCTGCGCTCGGCGACGCGGTCGACGACATCGAGCTCGACGCGGGCGAGAGCGAGCTCGGGGCGGGCACGACCGTCACCGGCGTGATGTTCGGGAACGATCCGCAAGAGCCGAGCTGGCGGGTCTTCAACATCGGTGACTCGCGCGTCTACCAGTACTTCCGCGGCGCGCTCACCCAGTTGACGGTCGACCACTCGGTGGTGCAGCACCTGCTCGACACGGGCGTGATCACTCCGGAAGAGGCCGAGTACCATCCCCACGCGAACGTCATCACCCGCGCAGTCGGCTTCAACGAGGAGCCGGCCCCCGATTTCCGCGGTCTCGCGCTGATCCCCAGCCAGCGGCTGCTTATCTGCTCCGACGGGCTTACCAAGGAGCTCACCGACATCGGCATCCAGCACTTCCTGGGCACGGCGCCGACCGCGGAGGAGGCGGCGAGGCAGCTCGTGCAGAGCGCGCTCGACAACGCGGGTCGCGACAACGTCACGGTCGTGGTCATCGATGTGCACGCCGTCGGCGACTCGCGCGACACGCAGGATCTGAGCGCCGCTGCGTTGTCCGCGGACGAGGCGTCCG
>JBFXIT010000091.1:2396-6996 GCA_050175655.1 Leucobacter sp. | reverse complement strand
GGGTATTTGACCGCTTTATGCAAGTGCGATAAAGTTGATCGTTGGTGCCACTCTTATCCGGGTGGCTGAAGTCGGGCCGATGCGCTCGGCAGGCTTGGCGCAGCGAGGTTCACCGGCAGTCATGTCGACGGCATCGTCGCGCAGTTCAGAATCGTTCGAGAAGTAAGGGTAAAACGTGGTTTACGCAGTAGTGCGCACTAGCGGCCATCAGGAAAAGGTCGAGGTCGGCTCGATCATCACGGTCAACCGTGTTTCGGGTGACGCCAAGGGCAAGCTCGAGCTGCCCGCCGTGCTTCTCGTCGATGGCGACAAGGTCACCACCGATCCCGCGAAGCTCGCCAAGGTCAAGGTGACCGCCGAGGTGCTGAACGACCTCCGCGGCCCGAAGATCGTGATCCAGCGATACAAGAACAAGACCGGTTACAAGAGCCGTCAGGGTCACCGTCAGGATCTGACCCGTATCAAGATCACCGGCATCAAGTAAGCGCTTCCGACGCTTCAACGTCTGACGCATCACAGTCATAAGGAGACAGACTCATGGCACATAAGAAGGGCGCGAGCTCCACTCGCAACGGTCGTGACTCGAACGCGCAGCGCCTCGGCGTGAAGCGCTTCGGCGGTCAGCAGGTGAACGCCGGCGAGATCATCGTCCGTCAGCGCGGCACCCACTTCCATCCCGGCGCCAACGTCGGCCGTGGCGGCGACGACACGCTCTTCGCTCTTGCAGCGGGGTCGGTCGAGTTCGGGGCGAAGGGCGGCCGTAAGGTCGTCAACATCGTTACTGCCGCCTGATCGGCGGAATATTGGCGAGGGCGGGCTTCGGCTCGCCTTTTGCCGTTTCTGAGGGAGGGCATCGAACATGGTGACGTTCGTCGACCAGGTGCAGGTGCACCTGCAGGCGGGGCGCGGCGGCAACGGCTGCGTCTCGGTGAAGCGCGAGAAGTTCAAGCCTCTCGCCGGCCCCGACGGGGGCAACGGCGGGCACGGCGGAGACATCGTGCTGGTCGCGGACCCGCAGGTGACGACTCTCCTCGACTTCCACCGCAGACCCCATCGGAACGCCGAGAACGGCGGATTCGGCATGGGCGACTTCCGCGCGGGGACCAGCGGTGAGGAGATGCTCCTGTCGGTGCCGGTGGGCACCGTGGTGAAGGACGCCGACGGCGGGATCATCATCGACCTCGCGTCTCCGGGCGACCGCTTCGTCGCGGCACAGGGCGGCGTCGGGGGGCTGGGCAACGCGGCGCTGTCGAGCGCCAAGCGCAAGGCCCCCGGGTTCGCGCTGCTGGGCACCGAGGGCTGGTCCGGCTCGCTGACCCTCGAGCTCAAGACCATCGCGGATGTCGCGCTCGTCGGATACCCCTCCGCGGGCAAGTCGAGCCTGATCGCCGCGCTGAGCGCCGCCAGGCCGAAGATCGCCGACTACCCGTTCACCACCCTGCACCCGAATCTCGGAGTGGTGCAGGTGGCCGACCATCGCTTCACCGTCGCCGACGTCCCCGGCCTCATAGAAGGAGCCAGCGAGGGCAAAGGCCTCGGCCTCGACTTCCTGCGCCACGTCGAGCGGTGCAGCGCCCTGCTGCACGTGCTCGACTGCGCGACGCTGGAGCCGGGCCGCGACCCGCTCTCCGACCTCGAGGTGATCCGTCGCGAGCTCGGCGCCTACGCGGTGCCCGAAGGCCAGACGCCGCTGCTCGAGCGGCCGCAGCTGGTCGCCCTCAACAAGATCGACGTGCCCGAGGCGGCGGAGCTCGCCGCGTTCGTGCGTCCGGAGCTCGAGGCGCTCGGCTACCGTGTGTTCGATATCTCCACGGTGTCGCACCAGGGCCTGCGCGAGCTGAGCTTCGCGCTGGCCGAGTTGGTCGAGGCCGCGCGAACGGAGCAGATCGCGGAGACTCCTGAGCGGCCCCGCATCGTGCTCCGCCCGCGAGCCGTCGACGACGGCGGGTTCCGCGTGGTGACCGAGGGCGGCACCTACGGCACCCTCTACCGCGTGCTCGGCGCCAAGCCCGAGCGCTGGGTCGAGCAGACCGACTTCGCCAACGACGAGGCCGTCGGCTATCTGGCGGACCGCCTGCAGAAGCTCGGCATCGAGGACGCGCTGGTGAAGGCCGGGGCTACCGCCGGCTCCACCGTCGTGATCGGACCGGGTTCGGGCGTCGTGTTCGACTGGGAGCCGACCGTGACGAGCGCGGCAGAGGTGCAGATGGGCGCGCGAGGCTCCGACCTGCGCGTCGACCAGTCGGGGCGCCGGACGAACGAGGAGCGTCGGCGCGAATACCATGATCGGATGGATGCGAAGGCCGAGGCCCGCGCCGAGCTCGAGCGCGAGCGCAAGGCGGGGATGTGGAAGGAGGAGCAGTGAGCGCAGCCGAGGAGACCGGCAGTCGTGAGACCCGCTTCGCGGGCAAGAGGATCGTCGTCAAGGTCGGATCTTCGTCGGTCAGCGGCGAGCGCGCCGCACAGATCCCGCACCTCGTCGACTCGCTCGCCCGCATGCACCGGGCAGGATCCGAGGTGATCCTGGTCTCCAGCGGTGCGATCGCCACCGGTGTGCCGTTCCTCCGCCTGGAAGAGCGGCCGGACGATCTCGCGACGCAGCAGGCCGCGGCGGCGGTCGGCCAGAACATCCTCGTCAACCGGTACCAGCGCGCCCTCGGCGTGCACGACATCGTCGCTGGGCAGGTGCTGCTGACCGCCGGCGACATCGAGAACCCGACCCACCGGGGCAATGCGAAGCGCGCGATCGAGCGGCTGCTGCAGCTCGGCATCCTGCCGATCATCAACGAGAACGACACGGTGGCGACCCACGAGATCCGCTTCGGAGACAACGATCGCCTGGCCGCCCTCGTCGCGCGCCTGATCGGAGCGGACCAGCTGGTGCTGCTCTCCGACGTCGATGCGCTCTACACTGCGCCGCCCACCACCACGGGCGCCATTCCGATCGTGCGCGTCGCCTACGGAGACGACCTCGACGGGGTCGAGATCGGAGCCACGCAGTCCGGTTGGGGCACCGGCGGAGCCGCGACCAAGGTGCAGGCGGCGAGACTGGCAGCCGAGGCGGGCACCGAGGTCCTGCTGACCGAGACCAGGCTGCTCGAGGCCGTGCTCGACGGCGCGCAGCACGGCACCTCTTTCGAGGCGAAGCCCCGATCCGAGGTCTGACGACGGGTAGTCTAGGAGCATGACTACCGATGCCTTCCTCGACCGACTCGACCGTGCTCGCAAGGCCGCTCGCAGCCTCGCGACGGTGACGACCGCGCAGAAGAACGCCGCTCTCGCCGCCATTGCCGATGCGATCGAGGGTGCGGTGCCGCAGGTGGTCGCCGCCAACGCGCTCGACCTGCAGCGGGGCCGTGAGAACGGCATGGCGGAGGGGCTGCTCGACCGGCTCCTGCTCGACGAGAAGCGCCTCAAGGGCCTCGCCGCTGCGGTGCGCGACGTCATCGCGCTGCCCGACCCCGTCGGCCAGGTGGTGCGCGGCAGCACCCTCGCGAACGGCATCCAGATCAGCCAGGTCCGCGTGCCCTTCGGCGTGGTCGGCGCCATCTACGAGGCCCGCCCCAACGTGACCGTCGACATCGCCGCGCTCGCCCTCAAGAGCGGCAACGGCGCGGTGCTGCGCGGCGGCAGCGCCGCCGAGCAGTCGAACCTGGTGCTCGTCGGGCTGATCCAGCAGGCGCTCGCTTCGGCCGGGCTCGACGGCGACGCCGTGCAGACGGTCGACGAGTTCGGCCGTGAGGGCGCGACGCGTCTGATGCGGGCGCGCGGCTACGTCGACGTGCTGATCCCTCGCGGGTCCGCCGGTCTCATCTCGACCGTGGTGCAGGAGTCGACCGTGCCTGTCATCGAGACCGGATCGGGCATCGTGCACGTCTTCGTCGACGCGAGCGCCGATGAGGAGAAGGCGGCCGCGATCGTGAAGAACGCCAAGACCCACCGCCCCAGTGTCTGCAACGCCGCCGAGACGCTGCTGGTGCACCGCGATGCCGCGGAGCGACTGCTGCCGAGGCTCGCCCGCGAACTGCTCGACGAGCGCGTCGTGCTGCACGGCGACGATCGATCCCGCGAGCTCGCCGAGGGCATCGCCCCGGCCGACGACGAGGTCTGGGCGACGGAGCATCTCGCACTCGAGATGGGTGTGAAGGTCGTCGGCTCGCTCGACGAGGCGCTCGCCCACATCGAGCGCTACTCGACCCGTCACACCGAGGCCATCGTCACCGAGGACTACGAGAACGCCCAGCGATTCCTCGCCGAGGTCGACTCTGCAGTGGTGATGGTCAACGCCTCGACGCGCTTCACCGACGGAGGCGAGTTCGGCTTCGGCGCCGAGGTCGGCATCTCGACGCAGAAGCTCCACGCCCGTGGCCCGATGGGACTGCAGGAGCTCACGAGCACCAAATGGCTCGTGCGCGGCACCGGGCAGATCCGTTAGCGTTCGCGCGGCCTGACGCGGATGGCCCGCCGAAGGCGCTAGACTGAAACCGTTCGTTCACCGTAAGGATGCCGGAGTACTGATGTCTCTTCTCGCCACTGCCGTTCTCGCCGCAGAGGAAGGCGGCCACGCCAGCCACGTCGTCAATGAGCTGTGGTTCCCCGC
>JBFXIT010000091.1:0-2296 GCA_050175655.1 Leucobacter sp. | reverse complement strand
CGCAGCGCAAGCGCCGCGTCGGCGTGATGGGCGGAACCTTCGATCCGATCCACCACGGGCACCTGGTCGCGGCGAGCGAGGTCGCTCAGAGCTTCGACCTCGACGAGGTGATCTTCGTCCCCACCGGCCAGCCCTGGCAGAAGAGCAATGTCTCCGACAGCGAGCACCGCTACCTCATGACGGTGATCGCCACCGCATCGAACCCGAGGTTCCGGGTCAGCCGGGTCGACATCGATCGGGCCGGGCCCACCTACACCGTCGACACCCTCCGGGATCTGCGGGCCGCGATGCCCGAGTCAGACCTGTTCTTCATCTCGGGCGCCGACGCCGTGGCCCAGATCCTCAACTGGAAGGACGTGGGGGACTTCTGGGACCTCGCCCACTTCATCGCAGTCTCACGGCCGGGTCATGAACTCTCGCTTTCTGGATTGTCGGGCGAGCACGTAAGCTTGTTGGAAGTTCCCGCGCTGGCGATCTCGTCTACCGACTGTCGCAGCCGTGTGGCGCGCGGGTACCCCGTCTGGTACCTCGTGCCCGACGGGGTGGTGCAATACATCGCCAAGCACGGGCTGTACGCCGACGGAAGAGAAGACGACGAATGACTGATGAAGCGGATCGCCCGCTCACGAGGCGCGAGCGCCGATTGCGTGAGATGGGCCAGGGGGAGTCTGCTCAGGCCCAGGAGCCGGTCCAGCAGAGCGCTCCCGAGTCGGTAGCGCACACCCCCGCTGCTGCGGCCCCCGAGGGCGATCCCGTCATCTCGCCGTTCAACGCCGACGGCAGCCCCCGCTCCCGACGCGAGATGCGCATGCTCCGCGAGCAGGCTCTCGCGGCACGCGAAGAGGCGGCGCCCGCCGCACAGAAGTCCGTGTTCGAGGCGCCTGCGAAGGCCGAGCAGTCCGACGAGGCCGATGCCGACCTGGAGGCCGTCGAGCTCGAGGCGACGCAGCCGCTCTCTCTCGAAGATCTGCAGGAGTTCGCGCGGGCCGAGGCTGCGGAGCAGGAGCAGGAGCCTGCGGGAGCCGATGCAGCGGAGCACGAGACCGCAGAGGACGTCGGAGAGGACGATGTCGTCGAAGCGGTGGCGGTGGAGCCCGAAGGATCCGAACCCGAGCCCTCCAAGGACGATGCTCGAGCCGAGGATGCCGAGGCCGGCGCCGACGATGCTGCGCCGAAGAAGAGCTACTCGTTCCCCGACATCGCGCCGCTGGAAGACAGCTTCTCGGTCTTCGACGATCCTGCGATTCGCCAGGCGACCCCGTCGACCGAAGTGTCGACCGGTGCGGGCGATTTCGACGATCTGATCTCCCGCGCCGTGGCGCAGGAGGGCGCTGCGAGCACCTCGAACACCTCCGCGTTGATCCTGCCCAATCTGCCCGATACCGGGGAGCTCTCCGGCCCGATCGGTGAGACCGGCGAGCTCTTCATCACGGGATCGATCGAGCTGCCGAAATCGCTCGGCGAGACCGGCGGGCACGCCCCGCTGCACGACTCGGTCGAGGCGGACCCCCTCGGAGAGCTGGGCTTCGACGATCTCGACCTCGACAGCATGCCCACCACCGACGACTCGATCTCGCCGGTATCGGCGACGCGGGCCGTCAGCGCGATGAGCGCCGGCGACGCGATCGTCGCGCAGGAGACCAAGGAGAAGAGCAAGCTCCCGCTCGTCCTGATCCTCACCGGCGGCGGTCTCGTGGTCGCCGTCGGCGCACTGCTCATCTGGGGTGCGAGCGCGGGTATGTTCGGGTGAGCGGCGTGATCGATGTGCGCACCCAGCTGGGGCTCGCCGTGCGCGCTGCAGACGACAAGGGCGCGACCGCGCCGGTCGCTCTCGAGGTGGGGGAGCTCTTCCCGCTCGCCGACGCGTTCCTGCTGGTCACCGGCAGCGTCGAGCGCAACGTTCAAGCCATCTCCGATGAGATCGAGGACCGCCTGAACCAGGCCGGGGTTCGCACCATTCGCCGCGAGGGTCGCGAGGGCGGTCGCTGGATCCTACTCGATTTCGGCGACCTCATCGTGCACGTCTTTCACCAGGAGGAGCGGGACTTCTACCAGCTCGAGCGGCTGTGGAAGGACTGCCCGGTCATCGACTTCGCACCTCTGCTCGACCGCTCCGAGGAGGCCTCCGGCAACACGCCGGAATAGCCCTTCGATTTGCGCACCCGGCGCCCGAATGTAGTAGAGTAGAAGGGTTGTCGGGTGAGCATTCGCCCGACTTCCCGGGTCTGTGGCGCAGCTGGTAGCGCACCTGCATGGCATGCAGGGGGTCAGGGGTTCGAGTCCCCTCAGATCCACC
>JBFXIT010000090.1:2609-7013 GCA_050175655.1 Leucobacter sp. | reverse complement strand
CCCGGCATCATCCTCGCCCCCGCCCGCCACCTCGAGGACCACGAGCTCGCAGCCCGTCGCTTCGGCGTCGCCGAGCAGACGGCTCAAGTCCGCCGCACCCCCCGGCTCGCACGCCTGGACGACGGAGTGCCCGAGCTCCTCGAGCGCCCCGCGCACCGGCTCACGCCGCAGCGGATCGGTAAGGACGTAGCACTTCACCCTTCGGTCCCCTCTTCGACGAGCGTGATGATCTCGCGAGCGAGCGCCGCGATCTCGTGGCGCTTCGCGTCTTCGATCGCGACAACGCGCTTGAGCGTCATGAGGCTGCTCCGCAATGACTTCTCCACGCGCTCGACAGGCCCTGCCGGTACCGGCCGTTTCTTAGGAGTGGGCTTCGCGACACGCGCCACGATCGCAGCGGCCTCCGCCTCGGTGTGCTTGCGCCCATCGTACGAACCGCGCAGCTCGGCGAGCGCCGCCGTCTGGACCTCCGGCGCACGCGCCGCGAGCTCAACGGCCGAGCGCAGCGTGAGGAGGTCCGCGTCGACGGCCTCCACAAGCTCGGGCACCGCAGCCGCGAGCGCCTGGTACCGTTTGACCTGCCGGGGGGCCATGCCTATCGCCTCCGCAACGAGTTCTGCGGTATTGCCGCTCACTGTGCCGGCTTCCCGCCGGCGCTCTACGATCTCGCGCATCCGCGAGATCGCTTCGATCCGCTCACGGACGGTGAGCTCGCGCGTCTCGACGTTGGCCGAGATCAGTGCGTGGGCGGCATCGTCGTCGGACATGATCCGGACGATTGACTTGGCGTCCCGCTCCCGACCGCCCTCACGCTCGGAGAGCAGAGTGAGCGCTCTCCAGCGCCGCTCCCCGCTGATGATCTCGTAGTCGGTCGCGCCGTCCGGTGCGTGCCTCACCACGAGCGGGTGCAGGAGCCCGACTTGGGCTATGTCGGCCGCCAGTTCCTCGATATCATCCACGTGGAAGAAGTTGGCCGGGTTCGGACGGATGGAACTCACGGGGATCTCCAGAAGCTCTCCATCGCGCGCCTCGGCGTAGGCCTGCACATGCCCGCTCCACGCCCGGCGCTTCGGCTTCGGTGCAGCGCCGTCCCCGGTCTTCGTCTTCCCTTCCCGCTGTGCCAGCTCTTCGGCGAGTCCGTCGAAGGCACGGACCTTGCGCTCAGCCACGACTCTTCACCTGCTCCGCGATCGCCTGGGCGACAGCCTCGTAGTCCTCAGCCCCATGCGACTGAGGGCGGAAGAGGAAGATCGTCTGCCCGGCCGACTGCGCATCCGCGAGCGCGACGTTCTCACGGATCGTCGGCAGCAGCGGCACGCGTTCGGCCTCCGCGCGCTCCCGAATCTCCTCGAGCCGCGCGTTGTGCTGCCGCTTGCTCGCGTTGAACATGGTCGGCAGATAGCCGCCGAAGCGGAGTTGCGGGTTCACGAACTCGGCGACCTCCCCCGCCACCTCGACGAGAGAATCCACGTGCTTCACGGCGAAGTGCTGCGTCTGCACGGCGACAACGTACAGTGTCGCCATCGCCAGACCGTTCAGGGCGAGCAGACCGAAGCCGCGCGGACAGTCGATCATGATCCAGTCATAGGAGCCGATCACCGGCTCAAGCATCCGGCGGAGCAGCAGCTCCCGCCCCGGACGCCCGCCCAGCTCGATCTCCGCCATCGCGAGTGCATCGGTGGTCGGCAGCACATCGAACGCGTCGCACGAGACGATCGCGGCCTCAGGTGTCACATCGCCGCGGAGAACGTCGTAGACGGTGTACGCGTCCTCAGCGAGCTCCAGTCCCGCCCCTGTGGTGAGGTCCGCCTGCGGGTCCATATCGACGAGAAGCACCCGCCCGCCCCGGCGTTGGAACGCCGCCCCCAGATTCAAGGCCGAGGTCGTCTTGCCAACGCCGCCCTTCTGTCCCGCGAACACGATGATCTCTGCACTCATCTGCACCCTCCCGAACGGCTGATGTCGGCCTCTTCGTTGAGTATACTACAGCCCGTAAGCCCGCGCAAGTGAAGCGTAAGGGTGTCCAGACTACCTGAGTCTAGCGGTCGTCGCGTCCGGTATCCGGCTCCGCGTCTCGCCAGATGCTGTGCTCCTGGGAGCGGCGGCGGGTGCGCTGATGCGCCACTGACGCTCGGGACGGGCGCTCCTGGGCACGAGCGAGATCCTGGTAGGCGCGGGCAGCCAAGTGCGCCGCGGCCGACAGTCCGCCCACAGCGGGCATCGGGCGATCCTCCCCCGCTATCCGCTCGAGCGCGGCGGCATCGGCCAGCCGGATCCGGCCCGACTCGATGCCGATCTCCCGCGCGTCACTGATCGCTCCCCCATCACCGTGCGCGCCGACAAGCGCCGTGTAGACCCGCTCGTCGGGAACACCGGCCGCGCCGCATGCGCGCGCCGCCTGCTCACACATGCCAGGAGGTAGGCCCGCTCGGAGACCGCGGCTCACGAGGACCGGCACGGCGCGCCATACACGCTCGCGCAGCCGCGCCTGTTCGAATCCCGCGGCGGCCTCCAGGACGCGCTGACCGACACGGTGCTCGAGGTCGCCCCGCGCGGCAGCGCCTGCCGCCTCGATCCGCGCCGGGACCGTCGTCTGATGCGATGCGAGTGTCACCGCCAGACCCGCATAGCGGTCGGCGAGCATGCGGTACTCGGCGTGTCCGAGCAGATCACGCGTGACCGCGTCTATCGCTGCCTTCGTCTCTGGCGGCATGTAGCCGTAGGCGAGTCGGCCGCGTCCAGGCAGAAGCGCCGCCACCCGCTCGACGCCGCTCTCGATCCGCGCGAGCTCCTCTGCGGTCCTGACCGGCGTCGTGACCGGCCGCGCAGGAGCACCGGCCGGCGTCCAGCCCATGAGGACGCCGAGGCGGTCGAGCTCGGCCTTGGCCGAATCGACGACTTCCTGCCGGATCCCGCTCTTCTCCGCCCCCAGCTCGAGCGTGACGGGTCGCCAGAGCTCGCGCGTGAGTTCTTCGCGCATCCTCACAAGATTGTCCTTGGCGATCACGTCGCGCGGCCGCCGCTGGTCCTGCGCGTCCCACGCGATCAGGTGCACGTGGGGATGCCCGGCTTCCGGATGGAGCGCCGCCACCCACCGCAGATCATCGAGCCGGATCCCGAGACCGTGCGCGATCGTCGGCGTCTGCGCGCACACGAACGTCTCCCAGTCACGCTTCTCCCAGAGCCCGGCGGCGTCCGCCGTCTCCTCGGTGACCGAGAGGATCATGCGGTACGCGGGCGAGTGCTCGAGTCCCCTGAGCTCGGCGCGTATGGCCGCGTAGTCCGCCGGCCCCTGCGCGTCGAACAGGCCGTGAAGCGCCGTACCCTCCGCATCCTCGCGCGCCACACCGGGCCGCTCCGCGATGTAACGGGCGTAGGCCGCGTCCGAGCCGAGCTCCCGGTCGGCGGCGCGGTGCAGAGCCTCATCAGTGACCGTCGTATCGACGCCGGGCCGTGTCCCGATGTACCGCAGATGCGCGGCGTTCTTCGCTCCGAGCCCGCCCGTTCCTGGACTCTTGAAGCTCAGTTTCACGATGAGGTTGCCAGCCTGCAAAACGCCTCCGAAAGGGCGGGGTGGGCCACGGTGGCCCACTTTCCTGAACGGACCTTAGCCGTCCTGCTCAGACGGTGTGTTTTCACGCTTTTGGACGAAAGCAACGGCCTTGTTCCTGCACGTGTTGTAGAAGCGTTGCGACTCCTCGGGACTCCAGTCGAACGCCTGCGCCAGAACCTCGAGTTGCAGGAACATCGACGTCGCGTTCGCGATCGCCTGCCGGGCGAGGAGCGAACGCTGGCCGGCGGCATGATGCGCGCTCGCGTCACGGGTGGCCGAGCGGATCATCGCCTCGAGCGATCCGCGCGTCTCCTGATGCGCGGCATCTGTCACACCGGCCTCGATGTACTGCCGCGCGAGCTCGGCCGGCCGTAGGTGCTGTGCGCCCGCCGCCGCCTCGAGGAGACCGTACGTCGTCTCGTCGACGCGGACCGTGAAACGCCTCGTGTCCATGCCGCCCCGCTCCCTCCAACCGCGTGCTTCTACCGAGCATCATAGAGCGGCTCGGACTATCTGTCGAGCGGCTCACCATCTTAGACGCCCTTGTTGGTGCGTATGCCCTGCTCACCGGCACCGCCGGGGATGCGTAGCACTGCCTGATGCGCACCCGTGAGCATCAGGCCTTATCCTGCCTTCTCTCACCAACCCACCCACGCCGGGTTCGGGGGCGAGCTCAAGCGGATATGCCTATCGGGGTGGGCGAGGATCCGCAGGACGTGAGTCCAAGGATCCGTAGACCCCGCAGGCATGAGCCGGGAAAGACAGCGGGCACGCGCAGCGGGCACGCGGAGAGCGGATCCGAAGGATCCGCGGATCGCATCCCGGCGACCGCCGGGTAGAGCTCGCGGGGG
>JBFXIT010000090.1:0-2509 GCA_050175655.1 Leucobacter sp. | reverse complement strand
GGTCATGCACGGCCCGTGCGGGTGGCCCCGGAAGCGAAGGGCCCGTAACAGCCCGGAGCGTCCCGGTTGTCCATCAGGACCGGGTTCGTCCTGTGGTCAGGCGGGGCCGGGGTCAGCGCGGAGGGCGGGTGCGGTCGAGAGCGAAGGGCCCGACAGGTAGCCCGGAGCGTCCGGGCTGTCCACAAGGGGTGCGGCGAATCGGCTTCGCCGCGATCACCGCTTGTGGGTCAGGCCGGCGAGACCGCAGACCTGGAAATCTGCCGCGCTCACGCGCGGCGCGTTGACAAGGAGAACGCGCCCCCGGCGTGCCGGGGGCGCGCGCCCCGGTGGGGGAGTCCCGGCGCACCAGGGAGTAGGTGCGCCGGGACGCGGGGCCTACTCGGTAGCGCACGCCCTCATGTGCCGCAGCAGCGCGCGGTCCTCCGAGAGCAGCCGTAGTTCTATCCGGTCGAGCCGCCATCCGGCGCGCGCCGCGCGGCGGCGCTGTGCGGCGGTCGGCTCGCTCACGGTTACGGACGACACACGCCCGACCGCCACGGTCACGTACACGTCTCTACCGGCATCGTTCGCGTGGAAACCGCCGGGGATTGGTTCGAGCACTACCATCCCGCCACGCTCGGCGTAGGCTTTCGCGGCGTCGATCGCGCATGCGAGGTCGTTCCGCTTCTCCTGGGTCTTACCGGCCATCGTGAGCCTCCTTTCAGGCGGCGGGGCATAAGCCCCGCCGCCGGTCGTTTGGGTTACATGAGCCCTAGGTCGCGAAGCGATGCGTGCGACGTGTCGCCGACCACCACGTGGTCGAGGACTTCGATACCGAGGACGTCGCCCGCTTTGACCAGACGGCGGGTCAACTGAATGTCCGCACCGCTCGGGGTGGGGTCGCCGCTCGGGTGGTTGTGACCGACGACCACCGACGCGGCGGCCAGCATGACGGCCTGGCGGAAGAGTTCGCGGGGGTGGACGATTGAAGCGTTGAGGCTGCCGACGCTGACCTGCCACACGCCGAGTACTCGGTTCTTGGTGTTGAGCGCAGCGGCGACGAACACCTCGCGGTCGGAGTGATCGAAATCGAACGCCTCGCGGAACAGGCACGCGGCGTCCCGGTCGTCGGTGATAGTTTCCGCGCTTGCGGCGGTCGCCTCGCGCACGAGATACGTGCTCACGTGCTGGACGGTCAAGCCCTCGGGGTAACGCTTGCGGCTCTTTCCCATGACTCGCTCCCTTTCTTCCGGCACCTGTCCGGTGCCCCGTCTCTGTGGTACCTCGATTCTACCACAAGCCGTAAGGGATAGCAAGGGGCAAGTGAGGAATACCAGCAGGTCAACCGCTGTTTGCGTCGCAGCCCGGTAGCGTGTGTGCGCGGCTTGACGGTGTTAGCCCCGCCGGGCATCATCGCGCCTCAAGGCGAAAGGGTTGCCGGGGGCGGCGTCGCCCCCGGCGCTCTTCATCTGGCCCTGCCCGCGCCGGATCGGCGCGGTCCGTCACGCCGCGAGACACGCGGCGTCCGGGGCTTCTTATGCGGCCCGGCACGGGCAGCACGGCGGTCATTCAGACCGACCGCCGAGGGCGCCCGGCACACCTGCCGGCGCGCCCGGTGCTGCGGTGTCGGACCGCACGCGCCCTGTCCGCGCCCCGTGGCGCGGTGAAGACCGGGGCTTGCGCCGGCCGCGGGACGCGGCCGGCCGGTGTGAAACGGGAGACGGCCCCCGGATCCGGGGGCCGTCACAACCATCGGCAGGGGAGAGGGGTCAGACGGGGAGCGCTCTCGGCTCGGTTCCGAGTTGCGATGCAAGCCGCGCCCGCTCGGTTTCCAGAACCCACCCCACGAGCTCCACCACGTCACCGCCGTTGACCGGCTCATCGGGATCCATGAACAGCGGGGCGAGCGCATCGTAGAGACGCCGCCCCGCCGCTGCCCGGAACATCTGCCGCACGATCGGAAGGTGCGGCGGATCAAGAAGCTCGAAGTTCGGGATCCGCCTGACGAGCACGCGGCGCAGCGCGCCGACGAACGTGCACGCAATCGACGTATGGTAGGAGCTCGCGCATGCGGCCTGCGCCTCGTACTCCTCGGCCAGCCGCAGACCCTCGATCGGCGCGAGAAGCACCGGGGTGAAGCGGAACGCATCGGGCGTGACGCGGCTCCCCGGCAGGCCGGGGTCATCGGGATCCTCGGTCGCGTATCGCGCGGCGACCGACGCCCGACACACCCGCAGGAGCTCCGCGCCGAGCTCCTCGTGGGTGAAGTGCCGCGCGAGCAGCGTATCGGCGGCAGACGCGCTATCGCCGACGCAGTACGGCTCGCCTGCCGGTCCCGCCCAGACGAACGCGCCGCCACGCTCCGGCGCGGCGAGCGCGAGCAGTCCGCAGATCGTCCGGGGCTCTACAACGTACGCACTCATGGTGCCGTCCTTTCAGTAGGGGCCCCGGCGCGGAGGGAGGTTGCCGCGCCGGGGCAGGGGGGATGGGATTACGCCGCTGTCTCGCTCCGCGCGGCGAGACGCTCGTT
>JBFXIT010000089.1:3023-7302 GCA_050175655.1 Leucobacter sp. | reverse complement strand
GCCTCGAGTTCAGCCAGCAGCTGCAGCAGCACCTGCGCGAGCAGGGGCACGAGGTGATCGATCACGGCCCCGCGGAGTACGACGCCCTCGACGACTACCCGTCGTTCTGCATCAACGCGGCGCTCGGGGTGGCCCGGGACGAGCGCGACGGGGTCGAGACGCTGGGCGTGGTGTTCGGCGGCTCGGGCAACGGCGAGCAGATGGCTGCCAACAAGGTCGAGGGGATCCGCGCCGCGCTCGTGTGGAACGACTCGACCGCGACCCTCGCCCGTGAGCACAACAACGCCAACGTGATCTCGATCGGCGCGCGGCAGCACCCGGTCGAAGACGCGATCCGCTTCATCGAGCTCTTCATCGCCACCCCGTTCACGGGCGACGAGCGGCACGTCCGCCGCATCGGCCAGCTGGCGGAGTACGAGCGCACCGGCGAGATCGCCGGCAAGCAGGTTGACAAGCTCTAATGCCTGAGGGGCATTCGGTACATCGCATCGCGCGGCAGTTCGGCGCGAACTTCGTCGGCACGAGCCCCGAGGTCACCAGCCCGCAGGGCCGCTTCGCGCAGGGCGCCGCGATCCTGAACCACCGCGAGATGACCGACTCCCGGGCGGTCGGCAAGCAGATGTTCCTCGAGTTCGAGGGCGACGAGTGGCTGCGCGTGCACCTCGGCATCTACGGCGCCTGGGACTTCGCCGGCGACATCAAGGTCGACCCGTCGATCCAGATCCACGGCCTGGGCGACACCCATCTGCGCTACGGTCAGACCGGGGAGTACACGCGGGTGGGCGGCGCCCGCCTGGCGGACCGCGACGGCGAGGACTCGGTGGCCTCGATCGGCGCGCCGCGGCGCACCCGCGTGCACAACGCTCGAATACACATGGCCGAGCACGACCGGGAGAGCGAGGAGGTCGGCGCGTTCCCGCCCGAGCCGCGCGGTCAGGTGCGCGTGCGGCTGCTGAACGACGCGGTCTGCGCCGATCTGCGCGGGCCGACCGCCTGCGAGGTGCTCACACCGGCCGAAGTGGAGCGGGTGCTCGACCGGCTCGGGCCCGATCCCGCCAACGCGAACACCGAGGCCGAGCAGCAGCGCTTCGTGGAGCGGGCGGCCAAGAAGCGCACTCCGATCGGCCTCGTGCTGATGGATCAGTCGGTCGTCGCCGGCATCGGCAACATCTACCGGGCCGAGATGCTCTTCCGCGCCGGGCTCGACCCGCACACTCCCGCGAGCACCCTCGACCGCACGGTGCTCGAAGCGCTCTGGGACGACTGGGCGCACCTGCTCGAGATCGGGATCACGGTGGGGCAGATGATCACGATCGACGGTCTCGAGGGCGAGGAGTACGCGCGGGCGCTGCGCGATCGCGAGGAACGGCACTGGGTCTACAAGATGGAAGGCACGCCCTGCAAACGCTGCGGCACGAACATCGTGCTGGAGGAGATGGGCAACCGCAAGCTCTACTGGTGCCCCGGCTGCCAGACCTGAGGCTAACCTAGAAGCCATGCGCGATGTGCTCTCGGCCGTGATCGGCAAGTCGGTGCGCCAGGTCGCGCGGCTGCGCGGAGGCGGATCGGCACTGCCCGGCCTGGTGGTCGAGAAGATGGACCCGGGCTTCCTGCAGCGGACGCTCGCCCGCCTGCCTTACGGCGTCATCGCCGTCAGCGGAACGAACGGCAAGACGACCACGGTGAAGATGATCGTGGAGATCCTCGAAGCCCAGGGTCTGAAGGTCTTCACGAACAGGACCGGATCGAACTTCTCCCGCGGCATCGTCGCGGCGGCGATCCAGGAGTGCTCGCTCGGCGGCAGGATCGACGCCGACATCGCGGTGCTCGAGCTCGACGAAGCGCATGCGATGTACTTCATCGACCGGGTGCGGCCCCGGTTCACGCTGCTGCTCAACGTGCTGCGCGACCAGCTCGACCGCTTCGGTGAGATCGACACCACCGCGAAGCTGCTGCAGCGGATCGCCGATGCCACCACTGACGGGCTCGTGGTGAACCGGGAGGATCGCCTCGTCGCGCAGATCGGAGAGCGCACGCGCGCGCGAGCCGAACGGGACGGCGACCGGAGCGGCCCCGGCGGGGTTCGACCGCAGGTGCGGGAGTTCGGGCTGTCGGGCGAACTGCTCGCGCTGTTTCCGAGCGACGACGATTTCCATGCGGCCGGGCCGGGCTCCACCGCGGACGACGACGCGCGCGAGGCTGCGGATGTGACGCTGCTCGAGGTCGGCGATCACGAGGCGGTCTTCCGGATCGACGGCGAGTCGCATCGCACGCCGCTGAAGCTCGAGGGGCTCTACAACACGTTCAACGCGGCGGCCGCGCTCGCCACGGTGCGCATGGTGCTCGACGCCGGCCCCAGCCCGGCCTTCTTCGGCTGGATCGACCGCTCCGGCCGGCCGCAGGAGCCCGATACCGAGGCGATCATCTCCTCGCTCGCCGAGGTGCGCCCCGCCTTCGGCCGCGGCGAGCAGCTGGAGCTCGACGGGCAGCCGCTCGAACTCGTGCTGGTCAAGAACCCCGCGGGCTTCAAGCTGGCCCTGGCCTCGTTCGCGCCGGCGGGGGTCGCGTCGATGATCGCGATCAACGACCAGTACGCCGACGGCCGCGACATGTCGTGGCTCTGGGACGTCGACTTCGGGTCGCTCGCGGAGGCGGGCGGGGTCGATACGGTCGCCGGGACGAGGGCGTGGGACATGGCGCTGCGGCTGGAGCACGACGACGTGCCGGTCGGGCACGTGGAAGAGGATCTGAGCCGGGCGCTGCAGGGGTTCCGGGCCCGTACGATGCCTGTGGGCGGGGCGGGCAGACCCCGACGCATCTTCTGCACCTATACGGCGATGCTCGCCCTGCGCAAGGAGCTCGCCGCCCTCACAGAGGTGGAGGACATCTGGTGACTGCAGGCGATGGATCCGGCGATCGCGAGCTCGTGATCGTGTCGCTGTACCCGCGCGACATGAACATCTACGGCGACCGCGGCAATGTGCTCTCCCTCGTGCGGAGGGCGCGCGAGCACGGCTTCGCCCCTCGGGTGGTGGACGTGAACCCCGGCGATCCGCTGCCCGAGCACATCGACATCGTGATCGGCGGCGGGGGGCAGGACTCGGGTCAGAGCCGGGTCGCCGCCGACCTGGTGGAGCGGGGAGAGCAGATGCGATCGCTCGCAGCCGACGGCGTGCCGATGCTCATGATCTGCGGGCTGTATCAGCTGTTCGGGCGCCGCTTCGTCACGCACACCGGCGACGAGCTGACCGGCATCGGCGTGCTCGACGTCGAGACGCGCGGGGGAGACACCCGCATGATCGGAAACATCGTGCTCGAATCCGAAGAGTTCGGCGAGGTAATCGGCTACGAGAACCACAGCGGCGACACGGTGCTGGGGCCGGGGTCACGGCCTCTCGGCCGGGTGACGCAGGGCGACGGGAACAACCCGCGCGACGGCGTCGAGGGGGCGCGCACCGCGAACGTGATCGGCAGCTACCTGCACGGCTCGCTGCTGCCCAAGAACCCGGCGATCAGCGATTTCCTCATCGGCGAGGCCGCCAGGCGGCGGTACGGATCCTTCGCACCGGCGGCGGGAGAGGATCCGACCGTGGCCCGCGCCCGGGCCTCCGCGAAGCGCCGCCCGCGCTGATCTCTTCACTGCGCTCACCGCGCGGGAGGGCATCCGGCGCCTCCGCGCCCGGCGTCTCCTAAAATTTACTTGCGTTTTCAAGTAAATGACCGCTATCCTGAACTTAGTTGAAATGTCAACCAATATCTTTCCGTCCCAGGAGGCAGCTCGCATGACCATCACCGCAGACCAGATCCCCGGCTACCGCGTCGGCACCTGGACCATCGATCCCACCCACACCGAGGTCGGCTTCTCGGTCCGCCACCTCGCCATCAGCAAGGTCAAGGGCAAGTTCGAGAGCTTCAGCGGCACCATCACCACCGCCGAGAACCCCCTCGAGTCGAGCGTCGAGGCCACCGTCGAGGTCGCCTCGATCAACACCAACCAGGCCGATCGCGACGGCCACCTGCGCACCGGCGACTTCTTCGCCGCCGAGGAGTACCCCGAGTTCACCTTCACGAGCACCGGCGTGCGCCAGGAGGGCGGCGACTTCAAGATCGACGGCGACCTCACCCTGCGCGGCGTGACCAAGCCCGTCACCTTCGACTTCGAGTTCGGCGGCTTCGGCACCGACCCCTACGGCAACTACAAGGTCGGGTTCACCGCGACCACCGTCGTGAAGCGCGAAGACTACGGCATCCAGTGGAACGCCCCGCTCGAGACCGGCGG
>JBFXIT010000089.1:0-2923 GCA_050175655.1 Leucobacter sp. | reverse complement strand
TCGCACAGGAGTGAAGCCCGATCAGTCGATCTCGCCGGTGCGAATCAGGCGAGATCAGTCGATCTCGCCGGTGATGCGCCCGCGCACGCGGCGCAGATCCTCCATCAGCGATCCGATGAGCATCCAGTGCTCCGGATGGGGCTGCGGGATCACATAGGGTGCGGTGAGGGCGGCGGGCTCGGGCGAAAGCCCGGGCCCGTTCGCGTCTGCAGCCGTCGTGGCGAGAGGATCCGCGCGCTCCGGCTCCTCGACCGCCCCCGCCTCCTGCAGCGCGAGATGCGGCAGCCGCTCGAGGTCGTGCGCCGCGCGTCGCATCTCCGCCGCCATGCCGACGACCTGAGGATCGCCCGCGAGGGTGGGCGAGTAGAGATCGTAGAGCGCGCGTGACATGCCGATCACCTGGGTGACGATCGGCTGCATGCGCTGGAACAACCGGTCGTCGGCGTCGAGCATCACTCGATAGCGGGGGCCGCGCGGGTTCAGCCGCAGACTCTCGCGCGCCCGTCGCAGCAGGGCGTGCACCGCCTCGCGCTCGGCCTGCAGCGCTCTCGCGTCGGCGAGCATGCGGTCGAGCCACGCTCCGTCCCGCGGCTCCTCGAGCCCGTCCGCCAGCTTGCGCAGCGCATCGGCCGCGTGGACGGTGAGATCGCCCAGCGCGCGATGCACCCGGCTGGTCTGCACCGGCGCGATCACGACGGCGTTCACGATCACGCCGATGGCGGCGCCGATCGCGGTCTCGACGAGGCGCTCGACGCCGTAGCCGAGATGCAGGCCGCCCAGCGCGATCATCAGCATCGCCGAGATCGCGATCTGATTGGAAGAGGTGCTCGTCATGCGGAGCAGCCAGCCGATCACCAGCGAGACGATGATGGCGGCGATGAACAACCACGACTGCGGGCCGAACAGCGCGCCCGCGCCGAGCGCCACCGAGACGCCCAGCAGCACGCCCACGACGCGCTCCACGCCGCGCGTGAGCGACTGGTCGATGCTCTCCTGCACGCACAGCAGCGCCGCGATCGCGCCGAAGATCGGCAGCTGCTCGGGGTAGATCAGCAGGCAGACGAACCAGGTGAGGATCGCGGCGACCGCGGCCTTGAGCACCTGCAGCAGCGGGGCGCGCTCGGGCGCGGTGAAACGCCCCGTCATGCGCCGTTCGAAGCGGCGCCAGGGGCGGGTGACCGGCGAGGTCACAGCAGGCCGAGCCTCTGCAGCTCGGCGCGCAGCGTCGCCCCGTCGGGGCCGTAGACCCACGGCACCCCGCTCACGCCCTGGTGCAGCCGCGCCTTCGAACGCCCGCCCGCGAGCACGGCCTGCCCGACCGAGAGCTGGCGGATCACCACGGCCGAGACCCGCTCCGGATGCCGGGTGGCGAACTCGTGGTAGAGATCCTCGTCATGCTGCCCGTCGTCGCCCACGAGCAGCCATTTGACCTCCGGGAACTCGCTCGTGATGCGGCTGAGCTCGCGCAGCTTGTGCTCCTTGCCGCTGCGGAACCAGCGGTCGTGGGTCGGCCCCCAGTCGGTGAGCAGCAGCGGCCCCATCGGGTAGAGGTTGCGCTCGAGGAACCGGCTGAGCGCCGGCGCCGCGTTCCAGGCGCCCGTCGAGAGGTAGAAGACCGGGGCGCCCGGATGCCGGGCCACGAGGTGGTCGTAGAGCACCGGCATGCCCGGCGTCGAGGTGCGGGCGTGCTCGTCGACGACGAAGCTGTTCCAGGCCGCGACCAGGGGGCGGGGGAGCGCCGTGTTGAGGATCGTGTCGTCGACGTCGCTGATGATGCCGAAGCGCGCGTCGGGGTCGGCGACGATCACGGGCGCGTGCACGGCCTCGCTCGTGCCGGTCTGCAGGGTGACCGTGTGCCAGCCCGGGGCGAGCGAGACCTTGACGATCGAGTCGATCACGCCGCCGCGGTCGCTCACGATCTCGGTCACGTGCTCGCCGTCGATGAGCACCCGCACCGGTCGGTACGGCACGTGCAGGCTCGTGAAGCTGCGCCAGCCGCGCACGCGGGCGACCTGGGCCACATCGGCGCGCGGGCCCTCCTGGTCGGGCGCTCCCGGCTTCATGTAGAGCACCCTGCCGAGCACCCGCACCCACTCCGTGGACCCGTAGCCGATGTAGGGGATCACCCCCGGGGCCTTGCCCCGCCTGACCACGCGCTTCTGTCGGCGGCGGTGCACCCAGTCGTCGAACCGTGCTGCGAAGCGCAGGCGGTCGTCGGGGCGGTGCTGTTCTGTCACCCGTCCAGCTTAGAGGTCGAGCCGAGGGGGAGCGTCTTCTGCGGGGCGCTCGATCCTCTCGCCGAGTGCAATATCTCTCGGCCTCGAAACGCCTGCGCCGTCGCTCGCAGTGCAATGTCTCTCTACTTCGAGACGCATTCGCAGGAAACGTTCAGGTTCAATAAAATCGGGAGTGACCGGCGAGCAGCCGGTGGATCCGGAGGGCTCGCCCAGGCCGGAACCCACTACGGGAGTGCACCCGTAGCGGGTGCGCTCGCACCTGGAGAACTCGTGAACGAATTCCTGGATGCGTTGACGTTGGCCCGATGGCAGTTCGGGCTGACCACGCTGTACCACTTCCTCTTCGTGCCGCTGACCATCGGGCTCAGCTTCCTCGTGGCGATCCTGCAGACCGCATGGGTGCGCACCGGCAAGGTGAAGTACCTGCGGCTCACCAAGCTCTACGGCAAGATCTTCCTCATCAACTTCGCGATGGGCGTCGTGACCGGCATCGTGCAGGAGTTCCAGTTCGGCATGAACTGGTCGAACTACTCGCGCTTCGTCGGCGACATCTTCGGCGCGCCCCTCGCGATGGAGGGCCTGCTCGCCTTCTTCCTCGAGGCCACCTTCATCGGACTGTGGATCTTCGGCTGGGGCAAGCTGCCGAAGGGCGTGCACCTCGCCACGATCTGGATCACCTCGATCGC
>JBFXIT010000088.1:0-7337 GCA_050175655.1 Leucobacter sp. | reverse complement strand
GTCGTCGTCCGTCTTGAACCCCGCCGGCTTGTGCGTGCCGTCGCAGAAGGGCTTGATGCTCGAGAGCCCGCATCTGCAGAGCGCCACGGTCCGTCTTCGGCGAGGGATCGTCTCGCCGTCGACGGTGCGCAGCTCGAGGTCGCCCCGGAGCAGCAGCGGGCCGTCCGGATACGGGGTGATGCTGGGCTTCTCCTCGCTCATCGTCCTCTCACGTCCTCTCCCCTGCCCTGCAGCGACGACTCGCCCCTCGACCAGCTGTCGAGCATGTGCGCAGCGACCCATCCGTCGACCGCGAGGCATGCGGCGGCCCCGAACATGATGTCGGGCAGCAGCTCCGGCCGATCCTCCGCGAGCGCGCCGGCGAGATCCCGCGCAGCGATCTGCTCGTGCACCGCGTCCGCCTCCACGTGCTCGTCGAAGTAGTCCGTGACCTCCTCGCCGAATCCCAGCCGCCTGAAACCGTCGCCGTAGAGGCGGTTGGGGATCGAGGAGGTCATCTCGAACGCGGCGAGGTGGCCGACGATCGCGCCGATCAGCCTCCGGTTCAGGCCGAACATCGACATCATGTTCTGCGACGCGAGCGTGATGGCGGGCACCTCGTCGATGTAGGCGCCGTAGGAGTCGTCGAGGCCGGCGGCGCGCATCGACGCCGCGAATATCTCGGCGTGGACCCGGTCGGGGCGGCCGCCGCCGTATTCGTCCGACTGGATCTCGACGAGCGCCGCCTTCGGCCTGCCGCGCAGGCGGGGAATCGCCCACGAATGGGGATCCGCCTCGCGCAGCGTGTAGACGGAGCGCTGGATCAGGAACTCCCGGGCCTGCTCCTGCGTCGCCTGCCTCGCGAAATAGCGCGACAGGCTCGGCCCGGCATCCGCGTCCGTGAGCGCGAACAGCTCCCTGGCGACGTCGGCGGCGAGCGGAGACGGCAGCCCGGGCATGGGAACCCGTGCCCTGAGCTCCCGCTCGAAGGCCTCCTCCAGCACGCGGCGCGTCTCGATCAATACGGGATCCCACTCGAGCTCGGGGGCCAGCTGGTCGAGCGAGCCGTAGGCCGACGCGTACAGGAGGAACAGGGCGAGCTGGATGTCGTCGTCGCGGATCGCGCTCTCCGAGGCGGTGACGGCTTCACGGGCGAGCGCAGGATGATCCCGGCTCTCATCCGATGCGGGATCCGTGAGGGTGCGCAGCACTGCTTCGCTGAGGCGGCCGCGGGGCGAGCACGCACCGGTGCGGGACCGCGCGAGAGAAGGAAGGGCCAAGGGAGACTCCGATCGTCGATACGCACAGCTTGGCGAGCGAATCCGCCCGCGGGCAGGCCCTTGACCGCTGCTCGCGCGTCGGCTACAAGCGGCCCCGCGATCCGCTCTGCGCTCTCATTCTTCGTCCCACCCGTGCTGCGGCGCTGCGCAGGTCTCGCGGAAGACGAACTGCGATGGCGGTCTGCGCTCACGGCTCGACCAGTCGATCACCGGCCGCTGCGACTGCTCGGGGACGTAGCCGAGGCGGTAGAGCGCCATGAGCTCGAGGTCATCCGGCACGTCGAGCAGCGCGATCAGGCGCGCCCACTGATCCGGCTGCTCCATGGGGAACGAGATGAACTGGATGCCCATGCCCAATTCGACGGTGGTGAGCCAGAGGTTCTCCATGGCCGCGCCCAGGCTGAACTGGCAGTAGAAGTCGGCGAGCGGGTGCGCGTAGCGCTCTCGGCGGTCGAGCATGACGCCGAGGATCAGGGGCGATCCGGCGACGAGCCTCCGGTTCTCCTCCCCCAGCGTCTGGGGCACCCGCAGTATCCTCATCGCTCTCACGCCCGCAGCGGTGAAGACGGTGCGGGTGAAGGGCTTCAAGGCCGATGGCAGCTTGTCGAAGTACATCCCGGACCGGTGCTCGGCCATCTCCTCGGCGCTGAAGCGGAAGTGGCGCTTGTACCTCTCGAAGAAGGAGCCCTCCGAGATCACGGCGGTCATCGACTCGCCGCTGACTCGGGCGATGGTCTCGATCGTGGCGCGATCCTCGATCACCAGAAAGCGCCAGGGCTGGCTGTTGAACTGCGAGGGAGCCGAGGCGGCGGCTCTGATGAGCAGGCGCTGATGATCCTCCGCCACCGGGTCGGGCAGGAACGGCCCGTTGGTCGTGCGGCGGTTGAAGAGGACGTCGAGGAATTCCATCGGGGGCTCCTTCGAATCGAGTTGCGGCGGTTCGTCACGGATCCATCGTCCACAGCACCAGTGCGACGAGGTAGCAGGGCGCGGCGCTGAGCCCGATGAGGATGTGACCTCGCGGGTGCCGCGAGACGGGGACGGTGAGGAACGGCAGCAGGGCCAGGGGCACGAGAGCGAGCGACAGCAGGATGCCGCGCACCCAGTGGTCGGGCAGCGACAGAATCGCAGCCAGCACGGTCAGAACGGAGGTGAGCACGAACAGCCCGCTGTGCCAGGCACGTCCCACCCGGCGCCCGCGCAGGCTGAGTGTGCCGAGGGCGAGGGTCGCGAGGTACGAGAGCACCGCCATCAGAGGCCAGGGCACCGCTTGGGCGAAGCCCGTCATGAGCCCGGCCCGCCGACCCGCCGATGCATGCCCAGCGCACCCTCGGTCGTGAATCCCAGAGAATCGTAGAGATCCACCGCCTCCTCGCTCGCGAAGAGGCCGATGAACACCTCGGCCCCGGGCACGGTCAGCAGTTCGACGAGGCGCGTGACGAGCTCGGTGGCGATGCCCTCCCCGTCATGCTCGGGATGCACGATCACATCCTGGATGTAGGCGTACTGGAACCCGTCTCCCACGGCCCGAGCCATTCCGATCGCACGCCCGTCTTCGTCGACGCAGACGACTCCCGCGAGCGACGCCGCGAGCGATGCGGCCCGGAGCCGGTCGTCGAAGTGCGACTGCCAGTTGACGGCCGCTGCCAGCTCGAGATGCTCCTCCGGCGTCGCGACACGATCGATGATGCGGGGCATGCGGCTGTCCTCCGTTTCCGGCTCGTCGTCATCTTCTTCTTATGTTCTTAGTGGAGGGCGAACGGGATCGGGCGGGGGTTGCATCCGCCCCACCGATGTGCATCGCGGCTCAGCTCTCGAGCCCCCGCTCTCGAGCCTCCGTCGGCGACGGCGGCCGTGTCAAGCCCTTCCCAGTGAGCGACCTGCGGGGTTACATGGGAGCATGACCGCCCGGCTCCTCTCCATCGGCACCGCCGTTCCGCCTGCCCGGCTGAGGCAAGCGGAGATCAGGGATCTCTTCGCCTCGCAGCCCGGCCTCGACCGCCTCACCACGCGGTTGATCTCGGCTGCCTTCGACAGCTCGGCGATCGAGACGAGACATTCCGTCATCGCCGGGGCGAGCGGGTTCTCCCCCGTCTTCGTCGACGAGGAAGACGGCCTGCGCTCGCCCACCACCGGCGAGCGCAACGCGATCTATCGTCGCGAGGCGCCGCAGCTCTCCGCAGCGGCCGCGACAGACGCCATCGCACGCTCCGGGCACGAGGCCGGCGATATCACTCACGTCATCACGGCCTCGTGCACGGGTTTCTTCGCGCCGGGGCCCGACTACCTGCTGGTGAGGGACCTCGGCATCAGGAAGACCGCGGAGCGGTACCACATCGGCTTCATGGGGTGCGCCGCGGCCTTCCCGGCGCTCCGTGCGGCCGCACGCATCTGCGAGGCCCGACCCGGTGCGGTGATCCTCGTGGTCTGCACCGAGCTCTGCTCGATCCACATCCGCTCGTCCCGCGATCCGGAGCAGATCGTCGCCTCCAGCGTGTTCGGCGATGGCGCGGCAGCGGCGGTCGTCGCCTCCGAATGCCCGCCGAACGGCGGAGCGATGCTCGAGATCGGCGACTTCACGACGGCGATCACCGCCGAGGGCGAGCAGGACATGGATTGGACGATCGGAGACCACGGCTTCGAGATGCGCCTCACCGCCGAGGTTCCGCGCATCATCGGGCGGGAGATCGCCGGCGCGGTCGACGCGATGCTGGAGCCGGGGGCGGATCCGGTCGCAGACATCGCCGGCTGGGCCGTGCACCCGGGAGGCCGCAGCGTGCTGGACCGCGTGCAGAGCGGGCTCGGCCTGCCCGCGGAGTCGATGGAGCATTCGCGCGCCGTGCTGCGCGACTACGGCAACATGTCGAGCGCGACGATCCTGTTCATCCTGCAGCGGATGCTCGCCGACGATTCCCTCGGCGACGGATCCCGGGTCGCGGGGCTCTGCTTCGGACCGGGGCTCACGGTGGAGACCGCTCTCTTCACCCGCCGCTCGAGCGGGGCGAAGGTCGCATGAACCTGTCGCACCGCGATACGCGCCTCGTGGAGCTCATGGACGACCCCGGCTGCGATCCCGAGCAGCTGCGCCGCACGCTGCGGCGTTTCGCCCTGGTCAACCGCGCGGTCTCGCACTGGGGCTCCGTCTACCGCTCGCACCTGCGACCCCTGCTGGGTCGTCTCGGGCGCCCCGCACGCCTCCTCGACATCGGCTGCGGCGGGGGCGACGTGGTCCGGCGCCTCGCACGGCTCGCGCACCGGGACGGCTTCGAGATCGAGGCGCTGGGGATCGACCCCGACCCCCGTGCGATCGCCGTCGCCCGATCCGCGAAGACGATGCCGGGGATCTCGTTCTTCCAGGCGTACAGTCGCACCCTCGTCGACGAGGGCGCGCGATTCGACATCGTGATCTCGAACCATCTGCTGCACCATCTCGACGAGAGCCGATTCGAGGAGCTGATCGCGGACTCGGAGGCGCTCACGATCGACCTGTGCGTCCACTCGGACATCGCGCGCGGCCGCCTCGCCTATTGCGCCTTCGCCGTCGGGGCGGCGCCCATCGCCCCCGGATCGTTCCTGCTGGTCGACGGCCTGCGCAGCATCCGGCGCAGCTACACGCCGGCGGAACTGCGCGCGCGGCTCCCGCGAGCCTGGACCGTCGAACGGCCGGGCGCCTTCCGCCTGCTCGCAGTGCATCGGACGGGGGCGCCGCCCGATCGGGGCTGATCCCGGCTCACCGCTTCGCGCGCGCCGGGCGCACCTTGCGATAGGGGTGGTCGTCGACGCGCGAGGTCGCGTCCGAGATGAGATCCGAGTAGGAGCGCGAGCGCCGGGCCAGACCCATGATCCGCTTCGTCGTCCTGGCGGCCGCTCGCAGATTCATCGGCCGCCCGTCGATGCCGTAGAGCAGTCGGGCCCATTCGGGCAGGATCGAGAGCACGCCGTCTTGCACGATGATCATGCTCCACACCTTGATCGGGTTGCCCTTCAGAGAGGGCTTGCGCAGGCCGCGCGTCACCTCGGCGGCCTCGATCGACAGGGACAGCCAGCTGCGCTGCTCGTCGATGTAGGTGGCGAGGTCGGCGGCATTGCCCGGCAGGAGCGCTGGATCCTCGATGCCGATCAGCCGGGCCGCCTCGTGCTGCTCGACGATGAAGCGGTTCTGCTCGTCGAGCGTGAGCTCGTTGCCGAACGCGTTGCTCGCGGCGATGAGCGCGTAGACGAAGGTGTTGTGCGTCCAGGCGAGCCACTCGGGGTTGTCGGCCCGGAGTTCCTGACCGGTATGCGCGTCGTGCCAGACCGCGTGGGCGTGCATACGCCGCACGCTCTCGGCCGCGGCATCCGCGTGCGCCTTGTCGCCGAACACGACCGTGTCGAAGTAGCGGCCGGTGCGCTCGTCCCGGCCCGCGGCGTCGGCGTGCGAGACGGTCGTGTTGTAGAAGACCCGCATCATGTAGGGGTTGAGCGCCTGCAGCAGGAGCGCGGCCATGCCGCCGAGCTTCGACACCGGATCGGCGAAGACCCGCCACGACACGCTCCCCTGGCCGAAGTATCCGTCGTCGGCGCGGGGCAGATCGCGCACGTCGGCCGTCGGAGGGGCGGCGACAGGAGGGGTGGCGTCGGTCATGGGAACTCCTCGAAACTTGAACTTGGTCTAAACTTGGATTGTGTCCACAGTAGCGGAACCCCAGGGCGGACTGCGAGAGCGGAAGAAGCGCGCGACCTGCAACGCCATCGAGCGCGCGGGCGTGGCCCTCGCCCTCGAGAAGGGGCACGCGAACGTCACGGTCGCCGACATCTGCGAACGCGCGGAAGTCTCGCGCAGCACCTTCTTCAACTACATGCCCTCGCGCGAGGCGGCGATCTTCGGGCGGCCGATCCCCCTCGCCGACGCACCACTCGTCGAACTGGTGCTCGAGCGCAGCGGCGACGTGCCGATGACGACCGCGCTGCTGCGGGTGCTCTTCGCATCGGTCGGTCATTCCTGGGTGCACCCCGAGGTCTCGGCCTGGCGGCTGCGCCTGGGCCGCGAGCAGCCCGAGACGGAGACCCTCATCGCGGGCCCCGTCACCGCCCTGCTGAACGAGCTCGCCGGCTTCCTCTCCGACTGGTTCGCCCGCCACCCCGACCGCCGCGGCCTGCCCTCGGTCGACGCCGAGCGCGAGGCCGGGTACCTCGCCGTCCTCACCGGCGCGGCGCTCAGGTCGGCGCTCCACGACGTCGCCGGGACGGAGGACACCGTGCTGCCCGAGCCGGCGTTCGAGGCCGCGGTCGCGGAGATCGCGACCCTCGCGGCGGCATGCGGCCCCGGGATCCGAGAAGAAAGGCACGATCGATGAGCGAGCACCCGCCCGGCACCTGGGACGCTCTTGCGAGCCGCGAGACGCCCGCGTGGTTCCACGACGCGAAGCTCGGCATCTTCCTCCACTGGGGGCTGTACTCGGTGCCCGCATGGGCTCCCCGGGTCGCGCACATCAACGACATCATCGCCCGCTCCGGCGTTCGGGGGCTCTACCGCTCCAACCCCTATTCCGAGTGGTACCGCAACAGCTACCGGGTGCCGGGCAGCCCCTCGGAGCAGCATCACCTCCGCGTCTACGGCGGCCGCGACTACTACGACTTCGCCTCCGACTTCGACCGCGAGGCGGCGGCCGCCGACACCGACGCCCTGGCGGCGACCCTGCGGAGCGCGGGAGCCGAGTACGTGGTGCTGACCTCGAAGCATCACGACGGGTTCGCGCTGTGGCCGAGCGGCGTCGCGCATCCCCGCGGCTCGCACCTGCAGGCCGAGCGGGATCTCGTGGGAGACCTCACCGCGTCGGTGCGCGGGGCCGGCATGCGCATGGGTCTCTACTATTCGGGCGGCTACGACTGGTCGGTGCACGACCTCGTCATGCGCCGCAACGCCGACGCGATGCTCGCGATGCCGGCGGATCCTGACTACGAGCGCTACGCCGGCGCGCATGTGCGCGAGCTGATCGACCGCTATCGCCCCAGCGTGCTCTGGAACGACATCGGATGGCCGGGCGGCGGCGATCTCGCCGGCCTGTTCGCCCACTACTACGAGCAGGTGCCCGACGG
>JBFXIT010000087.1:0-7364 GCA_050175655.1 Leucobacter sp. | reverse complement strand
CTGCTCGCCTTCCGCAGGGTCAGCGAGGCCAACCGGGACACTCCCTGGTACCTGCGCCTGCTGCGCGACGGCAGCGAGGCCGCCGAGCGGCTCACCCGCGTGCTCTCGACCTCGCGCTTCGCCGCCGAGCTGCTGGAGGCGATCCCTGAGGCGGTGGCCTGGCTCGAGCGTGACGAGTCGCTGCGACCGGTGCCGCTCGAAGCTCTGCTGGAAGAGATGCGGGCGCTCGCGTCGCGGCGCGACAACATCGACGACTCGGCATCAGCGCTACGCACGGTGCACCGGCGAGAGGTGCTGCGGCTCGCCCTGGGCCGGCTGGTGTTCGTGAACGACGAGGCGGATGTGGCGCGGGGGCTCGATGCCGCGCACACGGCCCTGCTCGACGGCCTGCTGCTGGCGATCCGGCGCGCCGCGGGCGAACCGGAGTCGCCGATCGAGCTCGCGCTCATCGGCATGGGCCGGTATGGCGGGCGAGAGCTGGGCTTCGCAGGGGACATCGATCTCCTGGCGGTCTACCGGCTCGCCCCCGGCGCCACAGCAGCGCAGAGCACCGGGGCCGCGAGGGCCGCAGAGCGCCTCGTCGCCGAGCTGCGCAGGCTTGTCGCCGATCCGCGCTTCGAGGTCGATCTCGACTTCGACCTGCGCCCCGAGGGCAAGAACGGCCCTATGGTGCGCAGCCTCGACGCCTACCGCGCCTACTACGAGCGGTGGTCGCTCACCTGGGAGGCCCAGGCGCTGCTCCGGGCCCGGCCGGTCGCTGGGGACGCGGCGCTCGGCGCCGACTTCGCAGCGTTGGCCGACGAGATCCGGTACCCGGAGACCTTCGGCGAGAACGAGGTGCGAGAGGTGCGCAGGATCAAGGCCCGCGTCGAGGCGGAGCGCCTCCCGCGCGGCGCCGACCCGAAGCGGCATCTGAAGCTGGGGCCAGGGGGCATCAGCGATGTCGAGTGGCTCGTGCAGCTGCTGCAGCTGGAGTACGGAGCTCATCACCCGGCCCTGCGCACGCAGTCGACGCTCGCCGCGCTCTCGGGCGCCGTCGAGGCCGGCGTGCTCGACGAGACGGCGCGAGATCAGCTCGAGACGTCGTGGATGCTCGGCAGCAGGATCCGATCCGCGTTCAAGCTCTGGAACGGCCGAGGCTCGGACAGCCTGCCGGCGGACCGAGCCGAGCTCGAGGGCATCGCCGGCGTTCTAGGCATGCCGTCGGGGCGCACGACTGAACTCGAGGAGCAGTGGCTCGCCGCGGCGCGCAGGGCCCGCGCGGTGTTCGAGCGGGACTTCTTCGGATACAGCGACCGGCCCGACACCTACCCGGTGATCCTGCCCTGAGGGGTGGAGGCCGGGGAAGGTCAAGTCCGCGATCCGAGGCGGCGAACGGGGTCGTGGGGCCGTTCGCCGAGTGTTCATCGGAAGGTAACGAATATATTACGTTCAGGGGTTCCCCAGGTAATCAAAAAAGCGTAACCTAACCGTTATGAACTACCTCACGAACTTCCTGGAGGCGCTGCTCGCCGCAGATGGCGCTCTCGAGGACGACGAGACCGAAGCATAGACGCTTGACGAGGCGCTGACGCTTCGAATATCCTGCCGCGAAACGCGGTGGGATCCGTCGGGCTGGTGCCTGGCGAATCCCACCGCGTTTCCGAGCAGGCCAACCGGGCCCGCTCGGCGGGCCCGAAGGCCGGTACTGAACGGAACGCTGCTCAGACCCCGTAGTAGAGCTCGAACTCGTAGGGGTGCGGGCGCAGGGCCATCGGAGCGATCTCGGTCTCGCGCTTGAGATCGATCCAGGTGCGGATCAGCTCTTCGGTAAAGACGCCGCCCTCGAGCAGGAACTGGTGGTTCGCCTCGAGAGCGTCGAGCGCCTCCTCAAGCGAGCCCGGCACCTGCGGGATGTTCTTCGCCTCCTCGGGCGGGAGCTCGTAGAGATCCTTGTCGATGGGCTCCATCGGCTCGATGCGGTTGCGGATGCCGTCGAGGCCGGCCATCAACTGCGCCGCGAACGCCAGGTAGGGGTTGCCGGAGGCGTCGGGGGCGCGGAACTCGATGCGCTTCGCCTTGGGGTTGGAGCCGGTCAGCGGGATGCGGACCGCCGCGGAGCGGTTGCCGGCCGAGTACGCGAGGTTGACCGGAGCCTCGTAGCCCTTGACCAGTCGGCGGTAGCTGTTGATGGTCGGGTTGGTGAAGGCGAGCAGCGCGGGGGCGTGGTGCAGGATGCCGCCGATGTACCAGCGCGCGATGTCGGAGAGGCCCGCGTAGCCGTTCTCGTCGTAGAAGAGGGGCTCGCCGCCCTTCCAGAGCGACATGTGGGTGTGCATGCCCGAGCCGTTGTCGCCGAAGACCGGCTTCGGCATGAAGGTCGCGGTCTTGCCCCAGAGCTCGGCCGTGTTCTTCACGATGTACTTGAACTTGAGCACGTCGTCGGCGGCGTTCACCATCGTGTTGAAGCGGTAGTTGATCTCAGCCTGGCCGGGAGCGCCGACCTCGTGGTGCGAGCGCTCGAGGTGCAGGCCCGATTCGATGAGGCGCAGCGAGATATCGTCGCGCAGATCTGCCTGCTTGTCGACCGGCGACACGGGGAAGTAGCCGCCCTTCTGCGCGGTCTTGTGGGAGAGGTTGCCGCCCTCGTCCTTGCGTGCGGAGTTCCACATGGCCTCTTCCGCATCGATCTCGTACATGGTGCTCGACGGCGTCGTCTCGAAGCGCACCGAGTCGAAGATGTAGAACTCGGCCTCCGGGGCGAAGAACGCAGTGTCGGCTACGCCGGTGGAGGCGAGGTAGCGCTCTGCCTTCTTCGCGATCTGGCGGGGATCCTTCGCGTAGATCTCACCGGTGCGCGGGTTGTAGATGTCGAAGATGAGCACCAGGGTGCGCTCGGCGCGGAACTGGTCGATGTACGCGGTGGTGACGTCGGGGATCAGCTGCATGTCGCTCTCGGCGATGCCCGAGAAGCCGCGAACCGACGAGCCGTCGAACATCTGGCCGACCTCGAAGAAGTCCAGATCCACCGTGGCCGCCGGAATGTTGAAGTGCTGCTGCACGCCGGGCAGGTCGGTGAAGCGGACGTCGACGAACTTGACGTCGGTCTCCTTGATGTAGTTGAGCACTTCCTGGGGGGTGGTGAACATGCTGCTCCTCGGCATTGATCTTTCAGTAGTTGATCTCTGGCGTTGATCTTGGGCTGTGAAACCCGGACGACGGGTGCGGGCATCGCACTGCGTACGGTTACGAGCGTAGAGCAGTCGCGTTTCGCAAGGGTATGGGCATTGTTTCCGGCGTGTTACGCATGCGGCTCATCCTCTCGCTCATCCCCGGATGAGCACGGTGCCAGCGATCTTGTCGTGGAATGCGCGCTGATCCGAATCCCACACCAGCACCGGTATCACCAGGCAGAGCAGCAGCGTGCGCACGACGGGGCGCCAGAGCCCGATCCAGCCGCCGGCGATGGGCACCACGCGCATCCCGAGCAGGCGATGGCCGATCGATCCGCCGATGGTGGGGATGAAGACGATCTGCATGACCGCGAAGAAGGCGATGTTCCACAGCTCGGGATGCGGCCCGCCGACCAGGAGGTAGGCGGGCAGGGCCGCGAGAGCCCAGTCGACGATGATCGCCAGTACCCGGCGCCCGACCCGGGCGACGGATCGAGGCCCGGTCTGCGGGAGACCGAGACGCTCGCCGGGCCACTTGCTGGGTTCGAGATCGCCGAAGCGCTGCGGCGTGGTGCGGGTCATGCGATCAGCGCGGACGACCGGCGCGCATGCGGTAGGGATCCATGCCCTTGGGGATGCCGATCGGGTCGGCCTTCATCGACGAGATGCGGCTGTAGACGACCTGCACCTCCCGCCGGTTGAGCGCCGGCTTCATCTTCACGAGCGTGCGGGAGAGCTTGTGCAGGGGCACCTGATCCTCGCCGTTGCCGACGTAGAGCGTCGTCACGGGCACGCCCGTGAGGGTCCGCTTCAGCTGCGTCTCCTCGCGCATCACGAGCTGCTTCGCCCGCTGGGGGGAGCCCTCGACCAGCAGCACCGCGCCGCCGCGACCGACGACCCGGTAGACCGCGTCCTTCTGCCGGTTCATGGCGATGGGGGTCTCGCTGCCGCGCCACGAGCGGCGCAGCGCGCCGCTGATCACGGCGCCGACCGCGCCGGGCTGGCCGTCGATCTGACGGTACGCGACGGCCTCGGCTCGGCGCCCGAGCACGATCATCGCGAGCAGCAGGCCGAGGAGGATGCCGGTGATCGGCCACACGATCCAGCCGAACACGTTGTTGTTGAAGAGCCACGCCGCCAGGAGCGAGAGAGCGATGGGCGTGATGAAGAGCAGCAGGAGGATCGGCGTCAGGCTGGAGTCGTGACGCTTGGTCTGCTGATAGACCTGCACCATCTGCTTGATGCGACCCGGCTGCTTGTTCGCACGCTTCTTCTTCTCTTCTGCCATGGTCTCTAGCCTACCGGCTCGTCGCCGGTGGTTCATCGGCCGCGGTGGTGCTGCTGCTTCGCCGCTCACAGGTCGTCGGATCCTCGGAGCGAGACGAGTTCTCCACAGATCGCTCCGGATGCGCGCCGAGGGCTCGCCGGACGCCAGAGAATGGCCGCATGAGACCACGACGCACAGCACCGGATGAAGGATCGCGACGGCTGCGGGCCGCGGAGCTCGCCTGGGTTCTGCTCTCGATCCTCGATGTCGGGCTCCGGCTGCGAGCCGCGGGGCTCTGCGCCGGCGATCTGACCCCCGCCGAGGTCCTGCTCTCCGCCTCGGTGAGGGGACGAGCAGGGATCGAGCGGGCACCGCTGCCCGGGAGCGCCTCGAAACGCAGGGCGCTCGAACGACGGGTCGCGCGACACCTCAGAGAGGGCCATGACGGCTCGTGCCTGCTGCTCGGCGTCCCCTCCGCGACGGTTCGCGGGCTTCTCCGGGCCTGGGGCGACCCGCTCGCCGTGCCGTTCGTGATCGGCCTTGCGGATGAGGCGGAGAGCGAATTGCGCTCGTCGGGTCTCGGGCCGCTCCGGGGGTGGTCGGAGCCGGAGGCCCGAGAGCTGGTCGAGCACGTCGTCCGCAGGCGGATCACCCCGGCGATGCCCGGGGCCCTCCGGCCGGAAAGCGAGGGGGCCGCGCCGCCGTTGCCCGGCGTGCGCGGCCCCGAGGCTGCGAGAGGATGGGATCAGATGCCCAGGTCGCCCTCGAACAGGCCGGCCTCGAGCCGATCCTTCACCTGGGTGAGGAACCGGGCCGCGTCGGCGCCGTCGACGATCCGATGATCGTACGAGAGCGCCAGGTAGACCATCGACCGGATCGCGACCGACTCGCCGTCCTGGCCGCTGACGACCACCGCGCGCTTCACGACCGCGCCGGTGCCGAGGATGGCGACCTGAGGCAGGAACACCAGCGGGGTGTCGAAGAGCGCCCCGCGCGATCCGGTGTTGGTCAGCGTGAAGGTGCCGCCGGAGAGCTCGTCCGGCTTCAGCTTGTTGTCGCGGGTGCGCGCGGCGAGGTCGGCGATGTCGGCCGCCAGCTGGGAGATGTCCTTCTCACCGGCGTCTCGGACGACGGGGGTGAGGAGCCCGCGTTCGGTGTCGACCGCGATGCTGAGGTTCTCCTGCGCCGGGTAGACGATCGAATCGCCCTCGACGGTGGCGTTGATGATCGGATAGGTGCGCAGCGCCTCGGCCGCGGCCAGGGCGAAGAACGGCATGAACGACAGCTTGTTGCCGGTCTTGTCGAGGAACTCCGCCTTCTTCGCGTCGCGCAGACGCGCCACGCGGGTGACGTCGACCTCGACCACGGTCGTGAGCTGCGCGGTCTGCTGCAGCGACTCGACGGCGCGCTCGGCGATGACCTTGCGCAGGCGGCTCATCTTCTGAGTGGTGCCGCGCAGCGGGGAGACCTCGACCGCGACGGGAGCGGCGCTCGCGGGAGCCTCGGCCTGAGCCGGAGCAGCCGCTGCGGCAGCGGCCTGCACGTCCTCCTTGCGAATGCGTCCGCCGACACCGGTGCCGACGACGGTGGAGAGGTCGACGCCGGCCTGCTGCGCCAGTTTCCGCACGATCGGTGTGACGTAGCCCGCGTTGCTCGCGGATGCGGTCGCCTGCGTCTGCGCGGGTTCTGCGGGAGCGGCGTGTGCGGGTGCTGCGGCGGGAGCCGGCTCAGCGGGCGCGGCCGGGGGCGCAGTGGGCGCCGGAGCCGCTGCAGGCTCCGCCGGGGCCGCGGGAGCGGGCTCAGCTGGCGCGGCGGCGGGGGCTCCGCTGCCGACGCGCGCCAGCACCGAACCCACCTCGGCGGTCTCGTCGACCTGCACGAGGATCTCCTGCACGGTGCCGGCGACGGGCGACGGCACCTCGGTGTCGACCTTGTCGGTCGAGATCTCGAGCAGGGGCTCGTCGACGGCGACCGTGTCGCCCACGTTCTTCAGCCAACGGGTCACGGTGCCCTCGGTCACGCTCTCGCCGAGCTCGGGGAGCACCACGTCGTGCGCGTCGCCGGATGCGGCGGGCTGGGCGGCTTCGGCCTGAGCGGGCTCGGGTGCGGCCGGTTCAGGTGCCGGTTCGGCAGCCGGTGCCGCCTCTGGGGCCGGGGCCGCCGGTTCGGCAGCCGCCGCGGCGGGCTCGGGTGCGGCGGCGGGCTCGGAGGCGCCGCTGCCGTCTCCGATGCGGGCGAGCACCGCGCCGACCTCGGCGGTGTCGTCCTCCTGCACGAGGATCTCCTCGAGCACGCCGGCGACCGGCGAGGGGATCTCGGTGTCGACCTTGTCGGTCGACACCTCGAGCAGGGGCTCGTCGACGGCGACCGTGTCGCCCACGTTCTTCAGCCAGCGGGTCACGGTGCCCTCGGTCACGCTCTCGCCGAGCGCTGGCAGCACTACCGATTCACTCATCGTCGTTCACTTCTCCTGATTCGTCTTGTACGGCCGTGCGTCAGATGGCGTGCAGCGGCTTGCCGGCGAGCTTGAGCATGGTCTCGCCGATGGTCTCGTTCTGGGTGGGGTGGGCGTGGATGAAGGGGGCCACGTCTTCGGGGTAGGCCTCCCAGTTCACGATCAGCTGCGCCTCGCCCACGAGCTCGCCGACGCGGGCTCCGATCATGTGGACGCCGACCACGGGGCCGTCGTTCACGCGAACCGCCTTCACCGTTCCGGCGGTGCCGAGGATCGAGCTCTTCGCGTTGCCCGCGAGGTTGTACTCGTAGGAGCTGACGTTCTCGGCGCCGTACTTCTCCGCCGCCTTGGCCTCTGTGAGACCCACCGAAGCGATCTCGGGATCGCAGTAGGTGACCTTGGGAATGTTCACGTCCTCGACCACGACGGGGTTCAGACCCGCGATCTCCTCGGCCAGGAAGATGCCCTGCTGGTAGCCGCGGTGCGCGAG
>JBFXIT010000086.1:0-7450 GCA_050175655.1 Leucobacter sp. | reverse complement strand
GCGACAATCTGCGGGTCGGGCGGCACGACGGCATCGCCGCGGTGATCGAGAAGCTGAAGGGGCACCCGCTGTTCGGCCATGTCACGCTGACGCGCTCCGAGCGCAGCGAGATCGCGGCCCTCGTCACCGATCTGCTGGAGGGGTAGGTTCGGGGGATCGGGCGGGCTTACCCGCCATGATCCCGGCGGTGTCGCGGTCCGCCTTCGGCATACGCGTAGGCTGAAGGCGTGACCGCGAAGACCGTCGACGAGCTGCTACCCGCTGCGATGCTCATGCGATTCCGGGCTCGAGCACCCGTTTTCGACGCCGAGAACACCTTCTTTGCCGAAGACCTCGCAGAACTGCGCTCGAGCGGCTACCTGGCAGCCCCGGTCCCGGTCGCGGCGGGCGGAGCGAGCTTCTCGCTTGAGCAGCTGCTCCACACTCAGCGCCGTCTCGCGGCCCACGCCCCGGCCACGGCGCTCGGCGTGAACATGCACCTGGTCTGGGTACAGGCGGCAAGGTTCCTGCATAACCGCGGCGACGCGCGCCTCGACTGGGTGCTGCGCGACGCCGCGGCGGGGGAGCTGTTCGCCTTCGGCATCTCCGAAGCGGGGAACGAGGCGGTGCTGCTCGATGCCTGCTCGACTGCGAAACGGGATGCGCGCGGCTACCTGATCTCGGGAACCAAGATCTTCACGACTCTCTCCCCGGCGTGGACACGGCTCGGCGTCCATGCGCGCTGTGCCAACGACCAGGGCGATGCGCACCTCGTGTTCGGCTTCGTCCGCCGCGACGGGGGCGAGGTTGCGGAGGGGCGGATCGAGCACCCGGGAACCTGGAACCCGCTCGGCATGCGGGCGACCCAGAGCTGGACGACGAGGCTCGAGGGCGTCAGGGTCAGCGAAGCCGACATCGCCGCGACGATCGAGCCCTTCGACGGATCCGACCCTCTGATCCTTGCGATCTTCTCGTCATTCTCGATCCTCACCGCTGCCGTCTACGCTGGCATCGCGGATCGGGCGCTCGAGCTCGCGGGCGAGGCCGCGAACCGGCCTGTCTTCGCGCCAGAAGGTCGCACTGGCCACCGGCTCGACGATCCAGACACGGCTGCACGTCTCACGGCTGCGGTCCTCGAGCATCGCGCAAGTCTCGACGCGCTCACCATCCTCGCGCGAGATGTGGATGCGGGCCGTGCTCGCGAGGATTGGTTCCTCGCCCTCGCCGCGGCCCGGAATCTCGTGACGGACGAAGCCCGCCGCGCTGTCGATACCGCGATGCGGATAGTAGGTGCGAGCGGCTTCCAAGCGGACAGCGAACTCGCCCGACTGTACCGCGATGTGCTTGCGGGGCTCTTCCACCCCTCATCGTCACGCGCGCTCGCACGTCAGGTGCGGGGATCGCTGCTTGATGATCCGGTCTGATCGTCAGGATCCTCCGCCCGCTTCTCGCTGCCGAGGGTAATGGTTCCCGTGTGGATCGCCTCGTCGATGACGGCCTCGACCTGGCGTTGACGTCGCAGCCGAATACGGCTGAGCGCACGCTGCTCGGGAAGGCTCCAGCCGAAACGCACGGCGAGCAGCCGCAGGATCGTGGTCACCACCACGCACGCGATTCCCGCAGTCAGCACCGGGAGACCGCAGGCGATCATGCCGAGCAGGACTGCGATGCCGCCCATCGACGCCACCGCGTAGAACGAGCCCACATGCATCAAAGCGATCGGAATGTTGAGGATGACGTCGCGCATGACGCCTCCGCCGACGGCTGAGATGGTGCCGACGAACAGCGCAGGGATCACCGGCAGGCCCAGCGCGAGCGCCTTCGTGGTGCCGATTGCCCCGAACAGGCCGATGCTGACGGCGTCGAGCAGGGTGACGATCGGGTCGACTCGTTGGAACAGCCTGGGCAGAAGCATACCGATGAAAGCAGCACCGGTCGCGACGATCAGGTAAAGGTCGTTCGAGAACGCCGCAGGCGTGACACCGAGCAGGATGTCGCGCAAGAAACCGCCGCCGATACCGGAAGCGATGCCGACGATCGCGACACCCAGCAGATCGAGGCGTTTGAAGCCAGCGGCGAAGAGCGCGCCCTGCAGGCTCCCCACGCCGACCGCGGCGAGATCAGCGGCAAGCGGAACGGTGAATGTCTGGTCGACCACTCGACCATTCTGCCGCCCGCGCACCCGGTTTGACGGGTGGGCGGGCGGGTGTTCGGATCACCCGACCCGGTTCTGGGCGGCGAGGGCGAAGCAGCGACTGTCCGGCATCGGCCGTGGGATGACGCATCACCCCACGGCCGGAAGCGAGCGCTGCTATTTGGCGACGCCCGGATGCGTCATCGAGAGCAGGTCGAGGGCCTTGTCGAGGTCGGCCTCCGAGACCTCGCCGCGCTCGACGTAGCCGAGGTCGATCACGGCCTCGCGCACGGTGATGCCCTTGGCGACCGAGTGCTTGGCGATCTTCGCGGCTGCCTCGTAGCCGATGAGGCGGTTGAGCGGGGTGACGGTCGAGGGGCTCATGCCTGCGAGGGCCGCCGCGCGCTCGAGGTTGGCCTCGAGGCCTGCCACCGTCTTGTCGGCGAGCACGCGCGAGGCGTTCGCCAGCAGGCGGATCGACTCGAGCAGAGCAGTGCCCATGACGGGGATCTGCACGTTGAGCTCGAACGAACCCGAGGCGCCCGCCCAAGCGATGGTCGCGTCGTTGCCGATGACGCGCGCGCACACCATGAGGACGGCCTCGGGCACGACGGGGTTGACCTTGCCGGGCATGATCGAAGAGCCGGGCTGCAGATCTGGGATGTGCAGCTCGGCGAGCCCGGTGTTGGGGCCCGATCCCATCCAGCGGATGTCGTTGTTGATCTTGGTCAGCGACACTGCGATGGTGCGCAGCGCGCCCGACGCCTCGACCAGGCCGTCACGATTCGCCTGCGCCTCGAAGTGGTTGCGCGCCTCGGTGATGGGCAGGCCGCTCGACGCGGCGATCTCGGCGATGACCTTCTCGGGGAACCCGAGGGGCGTGTTGATGCCGGTGCCGACGGCGGTGCCGCCCTGGGGCACCTCGGCGACGCGGGGGAGCGCCGCGTCGACGCGCTCGATTCCGTAGCGGATCTGCGCCGCGAAGCCGCCGAACTCCTGGCCGAGGGTCACGGGGGTGGCATCCATGAGGTGGGTGCGGCCCGACTTCACGGCGCTCTTCCACAGCTCGGCCTTCGCCTCGAACGCCTCGGCGAGGTGGGCGAGAGCGGGCTTGAGCTGCTCGATGAGCGCGCCGGTCACGGCGATGTGCACCGAGGTGGGGAACACGTCGTTCGACGACTGCGAGGCGTTGACGTGGTCGTTCGGGTGCACAGGGGCGCCGAGATGCTTCGTCGCGAGGGTGGCGAGCACCTCGTTCATGTTCATGTTCGACGAAGTGCCAGACCCGGTCTGGTAGGTGTCGACGGGGAACTGATCGTGGTGGTCGCCCGCGATGATCTCGTCCGCCGCGGCGACGATCGCATCTGCGATGGCGCCGTCGAGGATGCCGAGATCCTTGTTGGCGATCGCCGCGGCGCGCTTGATGCGGGCCAGCGCCACGATCTGCGCCGGCTCGAGGCCTTTGCCCGAGATGGGGAAGTTCTCGACGGCGCGCTGGGTCTGCGCGGCGTAGAGGGCGTTCTTGGGAACGCGGACCTCGCCCATGGTGTCGTGCTCGATGCGGTATTCGACGGCGTTGTTTGCGCTGTGCTCGGTGGTCACGGTCATCCTTTTCTTCTGCTCGTCGCTCAGCGGCCGTAAGGCGGGCTGCAGGGCGGCGTATGGGAGGTGGTTCAGTCGGTGCTCGCCAGGGCGATGCTGAGCCGGCCGACGGCGATGTAGGGGACGGCGCGGCCCTCGGTCAGGCGGTACTGGCATCCGACGATGCCGAGGGTGCCGCGATCCACCGCTTCGGCGATCGCTTCGGAACTGCGGATCATCTCGTTCACGGTCGATGCCAGGTGCAGCCGTCCGACGGCGTTCGCGTCCAGCTGCGCGGACTCCACATAGGGGGAGTTGCGCTGCCCGCGATGCCAGAGCTGCTGCACGGACGGCCGGATGGGAGCGAGGGTGTTGCGCACCGACTCGGTGACGACGGAGGGGGTGCGGCTGGACTGGTCGATGGCGGCGGCGACCGCCCCGCAGGAGTCGTGGGCGAGCACGACGATGAGCGCGGAGCCCAGCGCGGTCACCGCGTACTCCATGGAGGCGGTGATCGACTCTGCGACGACATGGCCCATGTTGCGGGCGATGAAGAGATCGCCGAGGCCGCAATCGAAGATGATCTCGGCTGCGAGCCGCGAATCCGAGCAGCCGAAGAGCGCGACGTCGGGCGCCTGGGTGTTGGCGAGCTCGGTGCGGCGCTCGACGTCCTGGTTCGGATGCTTGGAGACGCCGCCGATGAACCGCTCGTTGCCTGCGATGAAGCTCTCCCACGCCTGCTGCGGTGTGACTCTCGGCTCTGCGCTCATCTGTGACTCCCTGGATCCTGCCTGTTCGAGATTCTTGCTCGCCCGAAGACGCCGGCTATTCGCCGGCGGCTTTTCCCGACGCCTCGTCTTCTGAGGCGGCTCCGCCCTGGGAGCCGCCGGCCGGAGGCGCCTTCAACGCACCGGGCTCCACGGTCGCGGCGGCCAGCGCGCGTATGGCCTCCGCAGTGTCGGTGCCGTAGACGAGCAGCGCGGTGCCGTCGAGCTCGGTCTGCAGGCCGTAGAGCATGTTGGCCTTGTCGGCGTTGCGATCCTGATGATCGTAGACCGTCCACTCGAAGCCGCTCAGCGTCTCGACGCCGGTCGCGGCCTGATCCTCGAGCTGCTGGGCGATCCACGTCGGGTCCGCGGGAGCCCCGCTCGCGGTGAACGCCTGCACGACGGCCGCATACGCTCCGTCGGGAGTGGTGTACCCGACGTACCAGTAGGTGATGTCGCCGCTCGAGGATCCGCGCAGCTCGGCCTGCTTCGGCAGCCAGCCCTCCGGCATGTCGGGGGCGACGAGGCCGTGGCCCGCGCTCGGAGCCGCGTCGGTCGCGGCCTGGACGACGTCGACGGAGTGCGCGCTCCAGGTGTCGGTTCCCCGCGGCACCACGAGGACGATGACGAGCACGAGGCCCAGACTCACGAGCAGCGAGAAGACGAGGTTGTTGACGGTCTTCCGCTGACGATAGAGACGGCTGTCGCGCGCCTTTCGAGTTGCCGTCTCGGCGGGTGTCTCGGGTCGGCCGAGCTCGGCGACGACCACCGGCGGCTTCTGCTTCTGCGCCATGCTCAGACTTCGCCTCCGGCTTCGGCGCCCCGGGCGTCATCGCTTCCGTCGCCGCCGCCCGCGTCGCCGTTCGTCGCGGCCGAGCGAGCCGACTCGAGTCGCTTGCGGGCGCCGAGCAACCATTCCTCGCAGCGCGCTGCGAGTGCCTCGCCGCGCTCCCAGAGCTGCAGCGACTCCTCGAGCGTGGCACCGCCCTGCTCCATGCGGTTCACCACCTGCACGAGCTCGTCGCGCGCCTGTTCATAGCTGAGCGTGTTCGTATCGTCCATCGCCGAGCCGGATGCTGCCATGGCCACCAGCTTACCCGGCTCTCGGAGCGGCTGTCTGGGGAGTCGATCACATGAGCCCGCGCTCGCCGCTCGCGAGTTCGGGAACGTGGCCTCCGGCGAGTTCGGCGCCCCAGGCGGCCGCCAGGCCGAACATCGTCTCGACCCCGTAGTGATCCATCGCTGCCGTCAGACGTCTGCGTGCGGTGCGGGGATTGATGCCCAGCCGCTCGGCAGCGGCGTCGAGGGTCATGCCCTGGCGCATGAGCTGCATGAGCGGCTCCCAGGCTGTCTGATCCTCGGGCGCTTTGACCGGCACCGCGCGATCCCAGAGCGCCGTGAAGAGGGCCTCGGCGAGTGATGCCGCCGAGGCGTGAGTGAGCACCACGGTGGTCGTCGGGAACGAGTCGCCCCAGGCGAGGGGCAGTGCGATCTCTCCTCCTCCGGGGTGTATCCAGAACCAGGAGGGGGTCTTCATGAGCATGCGCCCGTCGAACCGCGTCTGACCGGGCGGCGGCCCCTTCAGCCGGGTGTCGAGCGGGAGCAGCATGCGGACGCGGTCCACCTTGCCCGAGAACGCGCTCCAACGCCGGATGATGTGGTGGAGCTGCTCCTCGTACTCCGGCCGCAGCCCAGGCAGCGCGCAGAGCAGCTCCATATCCGAGAGCGGCGACGAGTCGATCAGGGCTTCGATCGAGTCGACCATGGCCTCGGGTCCGTGGAACACCCTGATGGGCACCGAGTCTTCGCCGACGGCGTTGCTGGCGGCCGATCCGAGGCTCTCGGAGAGATGCTCGGTGATCGAGCCGACCGTTGCGAGCAGCCTCCGGGTGCTGTCGAGCTGTTCGTGCAGCAGGCCGAGGATCACTTCGGCGGTGGCGTCAGCCGGAGAACGGTAGGCGATGCGCTCGCCGTCGAAGTCGATGAGCCGCTTCTGGTGCAGACGGATGAGTGCCTCGGCAGTCTGCTCGGTGCTCAGATGGACCAGCGCCGCCAGGCGGGCGAGGCTCTCGGGCCGCGTGCGCAGAGCGGCGTTGAGGAGCGCCTCGTCGCTGAGCGGTTGCTTCTTCTTCACGGACTCACCGCCTGCCGGTCCGGGGAGGCGAATCGGTTGGGCTTGGCGAGTTGGGCGACATCGGTGCCCCAGGCGATGCCCAGCTCGAAGAGCGAGTTCGCGCCGTAGTAGGCCATCGCCGCGTCGAGGCGGCGTTTGCCGGTGCGGGGGCTGATGCGGAGTCTGCGGGAGGCCACTTCGAGGGTGGCTCCGTCGTGCATGGCACTGAGCAGCGGCGTCCACTCCGCCTGGTCGATGCGGCTGGGGAGGGAGTGGCCTGTGGCCCACAACTGCTCGAACAGCTCGATGGCGAGGCTGGCCAGAACGGGGCTGTGGAACAGGGTGACGCTGGTCGGATCGGCTTCGCCCCAGGTGTCGGGGAAGGCCACGGTGGAGTCCGAGTCGACCCACATCCAGGTGGGCAGGTTGCGATGGGTCTTGATCTCGGCACCGGCGTCGAGATATGGCTCGAAGAACTTGGAGGCGAAGCGTGGCATGGGGTCTTGGAAGATCGAGCGGGCGCGCTCGTAGTGCGAGACGGCTTCTGCGAAGCTGGCGGTGCCCTCGGCGGTCGGGTCGCGGAACCGGTTGATGTTCGGGAACACCCCGCAGGTCTCCCACGGGATCGAGCCGATCTCCTTGCGCCGGTGGAACAGGTCGCGCCACGCGTATTCGGCCGCCCAGGGCCCTTCCCATCGCTCGATGGGAATCGCGTGCGATGTGCCGGCCTCGCCGACCGCCCAGTGCCGCATCCGCTCGGGCAGGGCCTCGACGAGCGCCGCGATGGACGAGTTCAGGCCGGCGGTCTCCCGCAGATGATGGTCGAGAGCCTCGGAGAGCATGGCACGCGCCGGGGCTTGGAGCGTTCGTCGGGAG
>JBFXIT010000085.1:4733-7691 GCA_050175655.1 Leucobacter sp. | reverse complement strand
TGCAGAGGATCATCGCCTTCGCGCTCCAGTCGCGGCTCGTGCGCGCCTACCTGCGCTACAGCGAGCACCGGGGCCCGGCCCTCGCCGACAGCGTCACCTATCGCGCACTGTTCAGCGTCTTCGCGGGCGTCCTCCTCGGCTTCTCGCTCGCCGCGCTCTGGCTCGGCGGCAACCCCGAGGCCATGCGCGCGCTCGGCGAGGCCCTGAACTCGGTGATCCCGGGCCTCTCCGATGTGGTCGACCCGAGCTCCATCCAGGCGCCGACCGGCTTCACCCTCGTGGGCATCGTGTCGCTCATCGGTCTCGTGGGCGCCGCGATCAGCGCGATCGGCAGCCTGCGAACGGCCCTGCGCGTGCTCGCTGACGAGGTCCACGACGACGGGTTCTTCCTCTGGGCGATGCTGCGCAATCTGCTCGTCGCGGTCGGCTTCGGCGGACTGCTCGCTCTCGCCGCAGTGCTGAGCGTCGTCGGGTCGCTCGGCATCGGCGTTCTCGCGTCGTGGCTGGGCATGCCGGCCCGGAGCGGCGCGGTCGGCTTCCTCACGAGCGCCGTCGGCGTGGTCATCGTCTTCGCGATCGACACCGTGGCCGTCGTGCTGGTGTTCCGCCTGCTCTCGGGAGTGCGGGCTCCCGCCCGGGCCCTGTGGACCGGCGCGATGATCGGCGGCCTCGGGCTCACCGTGCTGCAGCAGCTGTCGGGCCTGTTCGTCCGCGGCGCCACCTCGAACCCGCTGCTCGCCTCGTTCGCCGCGCTCATCGCGCTGCTGCTCTGGTTCAACCTCTCCGCGCAGGTCATCCTGATCGCGAGCAGCTACATCGTGACGGCCGCCGCAGAGGCCCGCGACCGGGTGCGTGAGCGCTACGGAGCCGCGACTCTCGCCCAGCATCGCCGCCGCCGGGCCGAGGATCTGGTCCAGGCGGCGACCCGGGAGCTCCGTGCGGCGCAGGAGGCCGAACGCGAGGAGGCGGCTCGGCGGGCGACTGGCCGCCGGGGGCCGGAGGAGCCGCAATCCGAGCGATGACGAGATGACAGAAGGCCGCCGGGCGGCCTCATCGGGAGACGCGCCCGGCGGCATCGAGCCGGAGGCTCCGCGGATCAATCCGGGGGATCGAGAGTGATCTGCGGCAGGCCCTCCTCGCCGAACTCCGAGGGATCGGAGTCCGCGTCCTCGGGCTCCTCGTCGCCCGAAGGGGCGGCGGTCGCGGGGCCCGAGGGCACGGCGCCCCCCTCGTCCGCCCAGTCGGAACCGACGCGGTCGTCGAGGGCCGGATCGCTCACGACATCCTCGTCGGCGACGGCCTCATCCGCTCCGTGCGCGGTGGGCACGGTCTGCGTGCGCTCCTCGGGCGTCTGCCCGCCCGCCTCCTCGTGAGTGCGCCGGCCCATGTCAGACCTCCTTCCGGCGGCCGCCGACGATGAGCCCGTAGATCAGCAGCACGATGATGGAGCCGCCGATGGCGAGCAGCCACGACTCGAGCGACCAGAACTCCTCGAGATTCGCTCCGAAGAGCATCGAGCCGAGCCAGCCGCCCAGCATCGCGCCGACGACACCCAGGAGGAGGGTGGCGATCCATCCGCCGCCCTGGCGGCCCGGGAGGATCGCCTTCGCTATCGCTCCGGCGATCAGGCCGAGTACGAGAAAAGCTATGAAACCCATGATTGTGCTCCTTTCGGGGTGTCTCGACGGTATTCCGACCGGCTTTCCGACGGCAGGGGCTTGCGCCGCGTGCTCGATGTGGGTTAAGCGGGTCACCGGCCCATGCGGGCTCCGGCCGTTCGCCCATAACACTCCTGCGTCCCGGGATCCACCCCCTTTCGGTGCCGCAGGCCCGGTGCGACCGTGGAATCACGCCCCGTACGGGGACCGCAGCGAGAGAGAGGATCGACGTATCATGGCGAAGCTGAACGGCAAGAAGGTCGCGTTCCTGGTCACGGACGGCTACGAGGACAGCGAGTTGACGAGCCCCTGGGAGGCGGTGACGGAGGCCGGAGCTCAGGCGACCCTCCTCGCGCCGAAGAGCGGCAGCGTCACGGGCAAGAAGGGCCACGAGCAGACCGTCGACATGCCCGTGGCCGAGGCCGTCGCAGACGGGTTCGACGCGCTCGTGCTGCCGGGAGGCGTCGTGAACGCAGACCATCTCCGTCTCGACGAGCCGGCGACGGCCTTCGCCCGCGCCTTCTTCGAGCAGCACAAGCCGGTCGGGGTCATCTGCCACGGCGCCTGGATCCTGATCGAGGCCGATGCGGTCGATGGCCGCACGATGACGAGCTACCCGAGCCTGCGCACAGACCTGCGCAACGCAGGGGCCGTCTGGGTCGACGAGGAGGTCGTGGTGGACCAGGGCCTCGTCTCGAGCCGCACCCCCGACGACCTGCCCGCCTTCAACAGGAAGCTCGTCGAGGAGATCGGCGAGGGCGAGCACGCCGGGCAGACAGCGTGATGAGATGAGCGAGACGAGAGAGGCGCCGCGCGGACCGGCAGGGGACGACGGCAGATCGGAGACGCCCAACGAGCGCGCCGACCGGAACTGGAACGAGATCCTGCAAGAGGTCAGGGTCACCCAGACGTGCACTCAGATCCTCGGCGGCTTCCTGCTGGCCGTGGCCTTCCAGCCCCGATTCGGCGAGCTGGACGACTACCAGCTGGTCCTCTACCTCGTGCTCGTCTCGCTCGCGGGCCTCGCGACCGCCCTCGGCCTCGCGCTCGTCATGCTGCACCGGCGGTACTTCGGCAAACGGCAGAAGATCAAAGTGGTGACGGTCGGCAGCCGGCTGCTCTCCGCGAACCTCGTGGTGGTCGCCGCGCTCGCCGCCGGGGTGACGAGCCTGATCTTCGACTTCGTCCACAGCCGCGAGGCCGGCCTCATCGCGCTCGGCGCGGGTCTGCTGGTCACCTGCGGCCTGTGGGTCGGTGTTCCCCTCATGAGCTCCGAGAAGGGGGACAGGAGGAGACGGGA
>JBFXIT010000085.1:3159-4633 GCA_050175655.1 Leucobacter sp. | reverse complement strand
GGGTAGGGACCGATCGCCCCGATCATTCGTTCTCGGCGGGCTCCTCGACGATCCGCAGCCCGCCGGGGGAGTTGGAGAGCGAGAACAGCTGCTCGATCCAGGCCGGGTTGATCTCGGGGGTGGTCTCCGAGTCGAACTCGAAGTGCACGGTGGCGGCGGGATGCAGCCAGATGCTGTGCTGACCGTCGTCGTCGGACCAGGTGAACACGAGGCTCTCCTGCAGGTTCAGCTTGCCGAGGATGACGGTTCGCAGATGGGTGAGCAAGCGGTCGTCGAAGACGAAGCTCTTCGTCTCTCCGTAATGCAGACGCCCCATGATCCTGCTCCTATCTGCTGCCGGCCAGGTGTTTCTCGGCCTCTTGCTCCGAGATCACGATGAGTCCCCGCGGCGTGTTCGAGAGATCGTTCATGACGGTGAGCCAGGCTGTGTTCAGCTTGGGCGCCCGGCTGCCCGCGAACCTGAACGCGAGGGGGATGCTGGGGGTGAGCCAGATGGACACCCTGCCGCCGCCGCGCTCGGGCGGGTTCACCCAGCTCATCAGAAAGCTCTCCTGCCGTCTGAGCTTCATGGTGATGGCCACTTTGAGGTGGGCTAGGGTGCGATCCTCGAACTCGTACTCCTGGGTCCCGCCGTAGTTGAGAAAACCCATAGGGCCATGGTGACAGCTTTGCCGTCGAATGAACAGAGCGCGGGCGCTTCGGCGTGTTGCCACTGGAAGGCTCGTGCCAGAGCCCCGCTACACTGGCAGCCGGGCCCTGATCGATCCGAGGGAGCCACCATGCCGCACCCCTATCTCGCAGGCGCCGAGCGCCCGAGGGTGCTGGCGCATCGCGGCTTCGTGTCGCCTGCGGCGGCGGGTCGGGGCGTCGCCGAGAACTCCCTCGCCTCGGTCTCGGCGGCGGTCGATGCCGGTGCGGCGTACGTCGAGACCGACTGCCACCTCACGCGCGACGGGGTCGTCGTGCTGTTCCACGACGCCGACCTCGCCCGGGTGCTCGGCGACCGGCGGGCGATCGCTCAGGTGGAGCACGCCGAGCTCTCGGATCTCATGGCCTCGCGGGGCGGCCTGCTGACGCTGGAGCGAGCGCTCGAGACGTTTCCGGAGACGCGGTTCAACATCGACGTCAAGGCGGGAGCGGCTGCAGCGCCCGCGGGCAGGATCGTGGCCCCGCATGCCGGGCGCGTGCTGCTGACCGGCTTCTCCGACGGGATCCGGCGGCGCGCGCTGCATGCCGCCGAATCGGCGGCCGGCAGAGGATCACTGCTCCCGGCGACCTCCCCCGGCCGCAACGCGCTCGCCCGTGTGCTGCTCGCCCTGGCGTCTCGCTCGCGGGCCCGCACGGAGCGCTCGCTCGCCGGCTTCGACGCCTTGCAGATCCCCGAACGGCGGGGCGCGATCCGGGTGCTGACCTCGCGACTGATCGAAGAAGCGCACCGCGCGGGCGTCGAGGTGCACGTGTGGACCGTCAACGA
>JBFXIT010000085.1:0-3059 GCA_050175655.1 Leucobacter sp. | reverse complement strand
GAGCGGTAAGCTCGTGTAGGTGGGAGACGCGAGGCCGCCCCGGCTGCTTCGGGCCTCCTCGCGCACGCAGAAGCGGCGCACGCAGGAGAGCGGTGCACGCAGAAACGAAGGAGCCTCAGTGACCCGGACCATCAAGCTCGCAGTGATCCCCGGCGACGGGATCGGCCCCGAGGTTGTCGAGCAGGCGAACCGGGTGCTCGACGCGGTGCTCGAGGGTGGCGGCACGGTGCTCGATCGCACCGTGTTCGAGCTGGGCGCCGAGCGCTATCTCGCCACGGGGGAGACGCTGCCCGAGGCCGAGCAGGCCCGGATCGCCGAGCACGACGCGATCCTGTTCGGGGCGGTCGGCGGCGTGCCGGGCGACCCGCGCCTGAGAGACGCGAACATCGAGCGCGGCCTGCTGCTCAAGCTGCGCTTCGACTTCGACCACTACGCCAACGTGCGCCCCTGCACGCTCTTCCCCGGCGTGACCTCGACCCTCGCCGATCCGGGCGAGGTCGACTTCGTGGTCGTGCGAGAGGGCACCGAGGGCCCCTACGCGGGCAACGGCGGCCGGATGCGCACCGGCACCCCGCACGAGGTGTCGACCGAGGTGTCGGTCAACACCGCCTACGGGGTCGAGCGGGTCGTGCGCTACGCCTTCGAGACGGCCCGCCAGCGCCCCCGCAAGAGGCTCACCTGGGTGCACAAGACCAACGTTCTCGTGCACGCCGGCGCCACCTGGCAGCGCATCGTCGCGGCCGTCGCGGCCGAATACCCCGAGATCGCCGTCGACTACATGCACGTCGACGCGGCCACGATCTTCATGGTGCAGGATCCGGCGCGCTTCGACGTCATCGTGACTGATAACCTGTTCGGAGACATCCTCACGGACCTGGCCGGCGCCATCGGCGGCGGCATCGGGCTCGCAGCCAGCGGCAACATCAATCCCGACGGCACGTTCCCGAGCATGTTCGAGCCCGTTCACGGCTCTGCGCCCGACATCGCGGGGCAGCAGAAGGCGGACCCGACAGCGGCGATCCTCTCCGCGGCCATCATGCTCGACCACCTCGGCCTCGCCGCAGAGGCGGATCGGGTGCGCGCCGCCGTCCGCGCCGACCTGGCCGCCCGAGGCGACGCGATCCGCGCGACCGCCGCGATCGGCGACGCCGTGATCGCCCAGCTTCCGCCGCGCGCGGCCTGATCCTCCACCTCACCTCGAACACCCGAAAGCACCGTCATGACCGAGCTGCACTTCACCCGCACGGCGGCGACCCGCCTGCCCGACTCCGAGCGCGAGGCCATCCTCGCCGACCCCGGCTTCGGCGATCACTTCACCGACCACATGGTGTCGATCGTCTGGACCCGCGGCGAGGGCTGGCACGATGCCGAGGTCGCCCCCTACGGCCCCATCCAGATGGATCCGGCATCGTCGGTGCTGCACTACGGCCAGGAGATCTTCGAGGGGCTCAAGGCCTACCGCCGCCCCGACGGCTCGATCGTCACGTTCCGGCCCGAGGAGAACGCCCGCCGCCTGAATGCGAGCGCGAGGCGCCTCGCGCTGCCCGAGCTGCCCGTCGAGCTGTTCGTGCGCGCCGTGCGCGAGCTCGTGCAGGCCGACGCCGACTGGGTGCCCTCCGGGCAGGATCAGAGCCTCTACCTGCGGCCCTTCATGATCGCCGACGAGAACTTCCTCGGCGTCCGAGCCGCGCACCGCGCCCGCTTCATGGTGATCGCGAGCCCCGCGGGCGCCTACTTCAAGGGCGGCGTGAAGCCGGTCTCGATCTGGCTGTCGCAGGATCTCGCGCGCGCGGGCCACGGCGGCACCGGTGCGGCGAAGTGCGGCGGCAACTACGCCTCGTCGCTGCTGCCGACCAACATCGCGGCCGAGAACGGCTGCGCCCAGGTGCTCTTCACCGATTCGGCGACCGACGACACGATCGACGAGCTCGGCGGCATGAATCTGTTCCTGGTGCACCGCGACGGCAAGCTCATCACCCCGGCGCTCAACGGCAACATCCTCGACGGCATCACGCGCAAGAGCCTGATCCGCCTCGCCGAGGATCGCGGGCTCGCGGTCGAGGAGCGCAAGGTGACGGTGTCGGAGTGGCGCGACGGCGTCGCCGACGGTTCGATCACCGAGGCATTCGCCTGCGGCACGGCGGCCGTGATCACGCCCATCGGGCAGCTGAAGGGCGAGGGCGGCACGATCGTCGACTTCGGCGACGGCGCCCCGGGCGAGCTCACCATGTCGCTGCGCAGCGAGCTCACCGGCATCCAGCTGGGCACCCGCGAGGATCGCCACGGCTGGCTCGACGTCGTGGTGCCGGCCGGAGCCTGAGCGGGATGAAGATCGCGCGGTTCCAATACGAGGGCGAGATCTCCTACGGCGTCCTCGACGCGGCAGAGGATGACGGTCGCACAGCCGACGGCGGCCGGCGAGCGGGCATCGAGCTCGTCGAGCTGAGGGGCGATCCGATGGTCGCGGGCTACGAGACCACCGGCCGCCGCATCCGTCTCGAAGACGCGAGGCTGCTCGCTCCCGTGATCCCGCGCTCGAAGATCGTCTGCGTCGGCAAGAACTACGTCGACCACGTCGAGGAGATGCGCGACGAGACCGGCGGCGACGTGCCGGACGAGCCGCTGCTGTTCCTGAAGCCGAACACGTCGGTGATCGGCCCGGGCGACGCGATCGTGCGCCCGTCCATCTCGGATCGGGTGGAGCACGAGGGCGAGCTCGCCATGGTGATCGGCGCCGTCGCGAAGGATGTGCCCGAGGCCGAGGCGCTGAAGTTCGTCTTCGGCTTCACCTGCGCCAACGACGTGACCGCTCGCGACCTGCAGGTCCGCGACGGCCAGTGGGCCCGCGGCAAGGGCTTCGACACCTTCTGCCCGCTGGGCCCGGTGATCGAGACCGACCCCGACCTCGCCGATGCCCGCGTCGTGACGCGCGTGAACGGCGAGGTCCGGCAGGAGGGCCGTACGTCGCAGCTCGTCTTCTCCCTCGCGCGGATCGTGGCGCACGCGTCACAGGCCTTCACCCTGCTGCCCGGCGACGTGATCCTCACCGGCACGCCTGC